>NZ_JBWKEE010000004.1:250095-410442 GCF_056435605.1 Streptomyces sp. NPDC043896 | reverse complement strand
ACGCCTTCAAGCAGGGCTCGATCGACGGCGCCTGGGTGCCCGAGCCCACCGCCTCCAAGCTCGTCTCCGACGGCGGCAGCGTCCTCCTCGACGAGACCTCCCTGTGGCCCGACAAGAAGTTCGTGATCACGAACGTCATCGTGTCGCAGAAGTTCCTCAAGGAGCACCCGGACGTCGTCGAGGCCGTGCTCAAGGGCACGGTGAAGACCAACGAGTGGATCAACGCCAACCCGGACAAGGCCAAGGCCTCCGCGAACGCCCGGCTCGTCGCCGAGACCGGCAAGGGCCTGGACCCGAAGGTCATCGACCCGGCGTGGCCGAGCATCTCGGTCACCGACGACCCGCTGGCCGCGACGCTGAAGAAGCAGTCCGAGTGGGCGGTCAAGGCCGAGCTCCTGGAGCAGCCCGACCTGGCCGGCATCTACGACCTGACGCTCCTGAACAAGGTCCTCAAGGCCGCCGGCAAGCCCGAGGTCTCCGACGCCGGTCTCGGCGCCAAGTAATCCCGTAGTCCAGCAATCCCAGGAGGTGACGACCATGGCCACCACATTCGCCAAGGCTGCCGAGGGCGCGGTAGCGGAGCAGACGCACGCCGCACGCATCGAGCACGTCTCGAAGTCCTTCCCCGGCCCGGCCGGATCGCAGCTCGTCCTGGACGACATCACCCTCGATGTCGCTCCCGGAGAGTTCGTCACCCTCCTGGGGGCCTCGGGGTGTGGGAAGTCCACCCTGCTGAACCTCGTCGCGGGTCTGGACAAGCCGTCCGCCGGGACCATCGAGACCCTCGGCCGTCCGGCGCTGATGTTCCAGGAGCACGCCCTCTTCCCGTGGCTGACCGCGGGCAAGAACATCGAACTGGCCCTGCGGCTGCGAGGCGTGCCCAAGGCCGACCGCAGGCCCGAGGCCGAACGGCTGCTGGAACTGGTCCGCCTCGGCGGCGCGTACGGCAAGCGCGTCCACGAACTCTCCGGCGGCATGCGCCAGCGCGTCGCCCTCGCCCGGGCCCTCGCCCAGGACAGCCGCCTGCTGCTGATGGACGAGCCGTTCGCGGCCCTCGACGCCATCACCCGCGACGTCCTCCACGGCGAACTCACCCGCATCTGGGAAGAGACCGGCCTGTCGGTCCTCTTCGTCACCCACAACGTCCGCGAGGCCGTCCGCCTCGCCCAGCGCGTCGTCCTCCTCTCCTCCCGCCCCGGGCGGGTCGCGAAGGAATGGACCGTGGACATCCCGCAGCCGCGCCGCATCGAGGACGCGGACGTCGCGGAGCTGTCCCTCGAGATCACTGAACACCTGCGTGGGGAGATCCGCCGCCATGGCCAGCACTGACACCACTTCGAAGGCCACGGCGAAGACCGACGACCTGGCCGGCCTGGAGGCCGGCCTGGACGCCCTCGACGCGGTCCAGACCCATCGCACTCCGGTACGCGAGGTCCTCACCAAGAAGGTCCTGCCGCCGGTTCTCGCCGTCGCGCTGGTGCTCGTGGTGTGGCAGGTCCTCGTCTCGGCGAAGGTCACCGAGGAGACCAAGCTCCCCGCCCTGTCCGCGGTCTGGGACAGCCTGTCCGACATGTGGCTCAAGGGCACCCTGCTGGAGGTCATCTGGACCTCCGTCTCCCGCGGCCTGCTCGGCTTCCTGCTGGCCCTGGCCATCGGCACCCCGCTCGGACTGCTCGTCGCCCGGGTGAAGTTCGTCCGCGCCGCGATCGGCCCGATCCTCCAGGGTCTGCAGTCGCTGCCCTCGGTGGCGTGGGTGCCGCCGGCGGTGCTCTGGTTCGGCCTCAACGACGCCATGATGTACACGGTGATCCTGCTGGGCGCCGTGCCGTCCATCGCCAACGGCCTCGTCTCCGGCATCGACCAGGTCCCGCCGCTGTTCCTGCGGGCCGGCCGCACCCTGGGCGCCACCGGCCTGCGCGGTGCCTGGCACGTCGTCATGCCGGCCGCGCTGCCCGGCTACGTCGCCGGCCTCAAGCAGGGCTGGGCCTTCTCCTGGCGCTCCCTGATGGCCGCCGAGATCATCGCCAGCTCCCCCGACCTGGGCCTGGGCCTCGGCCAGCTGCTGGAGAACGGCCGCAACAACATCGACCTGCCGGGCGTGTTCCTCGCGATCATCCTGATCCTGGTGGTCGGCATCGCCATCGACCTGCTGATCTTCAGCCCGGTCGAGCGCTGGGTGCTGCGCAGCCGCGGCCTCCTGGTCAAGAGCTGAGCCTCCGGTGTCCCGCGCACTTCTGGTCATGGCCCACGGCAGCCGCGATCCGCGGCACGCGGCGACCGTGCACGCCCTCGTCGGGCGGGCCCGGTCGCTGCGGCCGGGCCTGCGGGTGGGGACGGCCTTCCTCGACTTCAACGGCCCGACCGTCTCCCAGGCCCTGGCCTCCCTCTACCTCTCGGGCGTGCGGGAGGTCGTGGCCCTGCCGCTCCTCCTCACCCGCGCCTTCCACGCGAAGGCCGACATCCCGGCGGTCCTGGCGGAGTCCGCCACCCGCCTGCCGGACCTCACGGTCCGGGTGGCGGACGTCCTGGGCCCGCACCCCCTCCTGGTGGCGTCCCTGGAACGCCGCCTCGCCGAGGCCGGCGTCGGCCTCACCCCGGCGGACCGCGCGACGACCGGCGTCGTCCTCGCGTCCGCCGGTTCCTCAGACCCGGAGGCGATCGCAGTGATCGCTGAAATCGCGCGGGAGTGGCGGCACACCGGTTGGTGCGCCGTGCGGCCTGCGTTCGCCTCCGCTGCCCTTCCCCGTACGGAGGACGCCGTCCGCGCCCTCCGCGCGGAGGGCGTCCGCCGCGTCGCGGTGGCCCCGTACGTCATCGCCCCGGGCTTCCTCCCGGACCGCATCACGGCGGGCGCGGAGGCGGCGGGCGCGGACGCGGTCTCCGCCGTCCTGGGCGCCACCCCGGAACTGGCCCGCCTCCTCCTCCACCGCTACGACACGGCGACGACGGCCCCGGCCCCGCTCACGGCCCTGACGGCCTAGGCAGGGTCTAGGCCCCGGTCAGGCGCGGGACGCGGCCTCGTCGGCCAGGGCGGTGAGGTCCGTGACGGACATCGCGCCCGGGGGGAGGCCCTCACGGGCGAAGATGTTCGCCGCGTGGCGCAGGACGTCGTTGACCGGGGTGGGGACTCCGTGGAGGCGGCCCAGCAGGGAGATCTCGCCGTTGAGGTAGTCGGCCTCCACGGAGCCGGTGCCCCGGGCCAGGGACTGCCAGGAGGAGCCGCCTCGCACACCCGCCGGCTGGTCCACCTTGCCGTCGCGGGCGGCCGACTGTTCGGCGTCGGTGGCGTAGGCGATGCCCGCCGCCTCGAAGGCCGCCTTGCCCTCGCGGACGGCGCGCAGCAGCAGGGCCGCCTTGGCCGGGTCCGGTTCGGGGCCGGTGGTCGCCTGGATGGCGTTGCCCAGGTTGCCGAGCAGCTTCGCGTACTTCCACCGCATGACGTCCTCGACGACCGGCGCCTCGAAGCCGGCCGCGCCGAGGTCGGCGGCGACCGCCCGGATCCGCGCGTCCGTGCCGCCGGCCGCCCGCCCGAGGTGCAGGATCCCGGTCAGCGGGGCGCAGAGCGCCGAGACCACGCCCGGTTCGAGGAAGGTGGCGGGGAGCCAGACGCAGACCCCGTAGACGCGCGAGAAGCGGCGCAGGGCCAGGCGTTCGCTCTCGACGCCGTTCTGCGCGCACAGCAGCGGCAGCCGCTGGGCGGCCGTGCCGCCGCCGGCGACCTCGGCGTCGCCCCAGGTGTCGAGGGCGGCGATGGCGTCCTGGGTCTTCACCGTCAGCAGCAGTACGTCGTCCGGGCGCAGTTCGCCGAGGTCGGCGGGGCCGGTGACGACGGGCAGCCGGTGGACGCGGGTGGCGTCGGCGGTGGTGAGCCGCAGGCCGTCCTTCTTCAGCGCCTCGGCGTGCGCGCCGCGCGCGGCGAGGACGACCTCCTTGCCCGATTCCGCGAGGCGTCCGCCGATGGCCGCGCCGATCGCACCGGCGCCGATGATGATGTAACGCATACCCAGAGCCTGGCACACCCGGCGCGCCCGGATACGGTCGGGCCATGACCGACTCCTTCTTCCCGCTGGGCGGGGACCTGCCCGTACGTCGTCTCGGACTCGGTACGGGCGGCCTGGTCGGCGCCGGCTACTGGGGTCCGCGCGGCGGCCGCGCCGAGGCCCGGGCGCTGCTGCGGGCCGCGGTCGAGCAGGGTGTGACGCTGATCGACACCGCCGACAACTACGGGCCGTACCTGGCCGAGGAGCTGGTCGCGGAGGCCCTCCACCCGTACGGGGAGGGGCTGGTGGTGGCCACGAAGGGCGGGGTGGTGCGGACCGGCCCGGACGAGTGGCACGTGGCGGGCCGGCCGGAGGAGCTGCGCCGGATGTGCGAGGCGAGCCTGCGGCGGCTGCGGGTGGAGCGGATCGACCTGTACCAGCTGCACCGCTTCGATCCGGCCGTCCCGATGGCCGAACAGCTGGGCGCGCTGGCGCGGTTGCGGGACGAGGGGAAGATCCGGCACATCGGCCTGGACACGGTGACGGCCGAACAGCTGCGGTCGGCGGTGGAGTCGGTGCCCGTCGCGGCGGTGCAGAACCCGTTCAACCTGCTGGACCGCTCCTCCGCCGAGGTACTGGCGCTGTGCGAGGCGCGGGGGATCGCCTTCCTGCCGTACTACCCGCTGGGCAGCGGGGCCTTGACCCGTGCGGAAGCCGACGCCGTCGCCGGGGTGGCCGCCGCGCACGGGGCGACCCGGGGACAGGTGGCCCTGGCCTGGCTGCTGCACCGCTCGCCGGTGCTGTGCCCGACGCCGGGCACCCGTTCCCCCGTACACCTGGCGGAGAACCTGGCTGCGGCGTCGCTCTCGCTGACGGACGGGGACCTGGCCCGCCTGGACGCCGTGGCGGGCATGCCTTAGGGCCGGGTCAGTTCGACCAGTTTGGCGACGGTGTTCCAGTTGCGGGTGGTGACGTCCAGGCCTTTGACGACGGCGGGCCGGGCGAGGGCCTCGGCCAGTCTGGAGCGGCCGAGGCCGTCCGGGGCGTAGAGGTAGAGGACGCGGTCCCCCAGGCGGTACTCCTCGGGGAGGAACGCGGGGCCGTCGAGCGCGGCGAAGCGCTCGGGGCCGGGCTGCTCGGAGAAGAAGGTGGCGTGGAGCTGCTTGCCCTCCAGTTCGGCCGCCGGGAAGGGGCAGGCCGCGGCGACGGCCGCCAGGTGGTCCCCGTCGACGACCAGGCAGGGCACCCGGAACCCGAAGTGGGCCTCGATGGCGGCCTCCAGGCCCCGGGCGAGGGCGTCGGTGTCCGTTTCCGTGCTGCTGAAGACGGCGTTGCCGCTCTGCAGGTACGTCCGGACGTCGCCGTGGCCGAGGCCCTCCATCACGGAGCGCAGCTCGGCCATCGGGACCTTCTTGCTCCCGCCGACGTTGATGCCGCGCAGGAGGGCGGCGTACTTCTTGGTCATGGCCGCACCCTAGGCGGTCAGGGCCGGGGGCAGCGCGGCCTCGATGAGGTCGGCGGCCTGCCGTGTGCCGCCTTCGGCGGCCATGCCGGTGCGGATGGCCTCGGCGCGGACGGCGACCTCGGGGTCGGCGAGCAGTCCGAGGACGGCCTCGCGCAGGGTGGCGGCGTCGGCCTGCTCCATCGGGACGTGCCGGGCGACGCCGAGGCCGGCCAGCACGTCGGCGTTGCCGAACTGGTCGACGGCCTGGGGTACGGCGACCATCGGGGTCGCGGTGGCGAGGCCCTCCTGGCTGCCGCCGGCGCCCGCGTGGGTGATGAAGGCGTCGGCCTGGCGCAGGATGTCGAGCTGGGGGACCCAGCGGTGGACCTCGACGTTGGCGGGGACCTCGCCCAGTTCGGCCTCGTCGGTGAACTTGCCGATCTGGAGGACGACGTGCCAGTCGGGCAGGTCGCCGAAGGCCTCGACGCAGGCGCGGTAGAAGGCGGGCTGCCGGGTGAAGGTTGAGCCGAGGGAGACGAGGAGCACCTTCTTCCCCTCGGCGGACGCGGGCCGTTCCCAGGTGCCCTGGGTGGCGCTGCGGTCGCCCTGGCAGGCCCCGACGAAGGTGTGGACGGATGCGTCGACCCGGTCGGCGTGGGGCTGGAGGGCGCGCGGGATCAGGACGATGCTGCGCCGCGGGCGGCCGACGAAGGGGTCGGGGTCCTCGTCGATGCCGTTCTCGTCGAGCCAGGCGCGGAAGCGGGCGTAGTACGCCTTCCCGCGTTCCGAGGCGCGCAGTTCGGCCGTCATCGGGGCGGCGACCTCCTCCTCGTAGCCGGTCCAGGCGACCAGGTTCGGGGAGAGGGAGATCTCGGGGACGCCCCAGCGGCGGGCGAGCACCCGCGCCGGGTAGGCGGTGATGTCGTGGATGACGAGGTCGGGTTCGTCGCCCTCGAAGGCGGCCGCGAGCTGCGGGAGGGCCTGGATGGCGTCGTCGAGGAAGGGTTCGATGTTGTCGATGAGTTCGGTGCCCCAGGCCTCGGGCTCGTCCTCGGTGGGGAGGGTGGACTTCCAGATCACCGGGGTGGCGCCGGTCTCCGCGATCCGGTCGGCGAAGGAGGCGGGGATCGCGTAGCTGACGCGGTGGCCGCGGGCGACGAGTTCCCGGATCACTTCGATGCTCGGATTGACGTGTCCGGGGGCGGCGATGGAGAACATGGCGATGTGTGCGGGCTTGGCTGAGGTCATGCACCGAACAGTAACGAGACGATACGTCTCGTGCAACATCGAAATTCGGACCATTGAGGACCCTGATGACTGAAAGTCGACGGTTCCGCCCGCCTCCGGGCCCCCGGGGCACGGGATGCGAGACTGGCGGTGATCACGGCGACCCGGGCGAAGGGCGAGACGGACGCATGGACGAGGCGCGGGCCAGGGACGTACTGGCGGAGGCGGGACTGACGGGCACGGGGGCGGACCGCCCCGAGCTGCTGGCCTTCGGCGAGAACGCCGTCTTCGCGCTCGGCGGCCTGGTCGTCAAGGTGGGCCGCGAGGCCGCACTGCTGGAGCGGGCCGAACGGGAACTGGCGGTGGCCGACTGGCTCGCCGGCGCCGGCATCCCGGCGGTCCGGGCCGCCGAGCCGAAGCCCCGGCTGGTGGACGGCCACCCGCTGACCCTGTGGCACCGGCTCCCCGCACCCCTGCGCCCGGCCGGCCCCGAGGACCTCGCGGCGCTGCTGCGGCCGCTGCACGCACTGCCCGCGCCCTCCTTCGCGCTGCCCGCGCGGGACCTGCTGGGCGGGGTCGAGCGGTGGCTGCGGCTGGCGGGCGAGGCGGTCGGCCCCGAGGACGCGGCGTACCTGCGCGCCCGGCGCGACGCCTACGCCGGCGAGGTCGCCGCGCTCACCCCGCACCTGACCCCCGGCCCCATCCACGGCGACGCCCTGCCGCGCAACGTGCACGTGGGCCCGGACGGGCCGGTCCTGGTGGACCTGGAGACCGTCTCGGCCGACCTCCGCGAACACGACCTCGTGGTGATGGCCCTGTCCCGCGACCGGTACGGGCTGCCGGCCACCGCCTACGAGGCCTTCACCGCCGCGTACGGATGGGACGTACGGGAGTGGGAGGGCTGCGCGGTCCTGCGCGGCGCCCGCGAGACGGCGAGCTGCGCGTGGGTCGCCCAGCACGCCCCCGCCAACCCGAAGGCCCTGGCCGAGTTCCGCCGCCGCGTGGCCTCCCTCCGCACGGGCGACACCGAAACCCGCTGGCACCCCTTCTAGGCCCTGTCCGCTGTGACCGAACCGACGAAGCTGCGCCTCACCGTCCACCGCGTCCGGTACGGGACGGACACCGTCAAGGTCGTCCGCCCCGCCCGGCCGCCGGAGCACGCCGAACTCCTCGACGACCCCTGGTACCTGAACGCGTACGTCGGCCAGGAGGCCGCCACGCTCATGGCGGGGCTGTGGACCCTCGCCGCCACCTCGCCGCGCTCGCTGATCCACGTCCCCCTGCGCGGCGGCAGCGCCCCGGCGGGCGCGCGGCGGCTGGACCTCGTCCTGCTGCACCACTCGCTCCAGCTGGCGCCCTCGCGCTGGAAGGAGCTGCGCGCCCGGCTCGGCCCCGGCCGGCCGCGGACCGTGGACGTGCTGCTCCCCGGACCGGACGGAACGCCCGAGGCGGAGTACGCCCGCCTGCACCACGCGGAGAACCTCGACCGCATCCACCAGGCCGTCCACGCCGAGACCCTCTTCATGACGGGCAGCGCCGCCGTCTTCCGCCGGGGCGCCGAGGTCTTCCACGCGGTGGCCCGCCACGGCCCCGGGCACGCCCCCGCCTTCCCCGGCCACCGCCACGACCACTACTGCCGCACCGTGTACGGCCACCCCCGCGCCCGGGACCTGCACGTCGAGTACCGCGAAGCCCGGCCCGCGTAGGGCTCAGGCCGCGACCAGCCCCCGCAGCGGCCACGCCGTGTCGATCACCGCGTCCGGGCTGCCCTGGCGGCGCAGGTAGGACTGGAAGTCACGGGCCCAGCGGGCGTGCCAGCCGCCCTGCCGGTGGTGCAGCTCCGCCGGGCTGAGCCCCGCCACCTCCGGGTGCCGGACGGCTATCGCCCGGGCCACCTGGACCGCCGCCAGCGCGTCGGCCCCCGCGTCGTGCGCGGCGTCGAGGGTGACCCCGTACACCCCGCACACCGCCTCCAGCGTCCGCTTGCCGCGCCGGTAGCGGTCCACGGCCCGGTCTATCGTCAGCGGGTCGGCCACCGGCCCCGTCGCGGCCCCGCCCAGCCGGTCGGCGAGCGAGGGCAGCCCGTGCCGGGCCAGCTCCGCCGACAGCAGGGTCAGGTCGAAGGCCGCGTTGTACGCGACCACCACCGCTCCCCCGCGCCAGTGCTCGACCAGCGCCGCCGCGACCTCGTCGGCGACCTCCCGCACCGGGCGGCCCTCGGCGACGGCCCGCTCCGTGGTGATCCCGTGGATCGCCGCGGCCTCGCCCGGGATCGGTATCCCCGGGTCGGCGAGCCAGCCGCGCCTCGCGCGCACCTCACCGTCCCGCACCTCGACCACCGCGGCCGTCACGATCCGGGACTCCCCCGGCTCCGTACCCGTCGTCTCCAGGTCGAACCCGACCAGCGCTCCCCCGTGCCACGCCTCCATGACGCGCCCCTCCCCCGTCTTTCCGGTCAACGCGTTTCAGCCTGCCACGAGGCACTGACACCCGGCCGGGGCACCCCCCGGCGCCCGGCCCGGACCCGGCCTGCTACACGCCCCGGCACGACCACGCCACGCCACGCCACGACCACGACCACGACCACGACCACGGCACAACCCGCGGCACACATCCGGCGCACCTCCGGCGCACGTCCGCACTCCCCGGCCCGCGCCCGCCGCGCGGCCGCCCCGTCAGGACACCGGCCGGGAGTCCTCCCACACCGACTCGAACTCCTCGCGGTACGTCTGGAACAGCCCGTGGTCCGCGTCCTTGGGCACGCCCCGACCGCCCCCGCGCAGCACCAGCACCGGCGCTTCCATGCCCCGGGCCCGCCGCAGGTACGACTGGACCACCGCGATCCCCGACGACTGCCCTTCCACCAGGTAGGCGGTGAAGCGCGGGGTCTCGTCGAAGACGTGGATGTCGAAGCGCGACGGGTCCTTGAGCCCCGCCCGCACCCGGCGCACGTGCAGGATGTTCATCTCCACCGAGCGGCTCAGCTCCCCCTTGCGCAGCCCCAGCTCGCGCTCACGCCGCTTGACCGCGCTGCTCGCCGGGTTCAGGAACAGCAGCCGCACCCGGCAGCCCGCCTCCGACAGCCGGACCAGCCGCCGCCCCGAGAAGTTCTGCACCAGCAGGTTGAGGCCTATGCCGATGGCGTCGAGCCGCCTGGCGCCGCCGAACAGGTCCTCCGCCGGCAGCTGCCGCTGGAGCCGTACCCGGTCCGGGTGGACGGAGATGACGTCCGCGTACCGGTCCCCGACCAGGTCCTCGACGGCGTCGATCGGCAGCCGGTCCGCCGACGGGCTGCCCGAGCCGGCGCCCAGCACCTCCAGCAGCCGTGCCGACGCGCGCTCCGCCTGCTCCAGTACCGCCCGCGACAGCGCCCGGTTGCGGGAGACCACGTTGCGGGTGACCTCCAGCTCGTCGAGCGCCAGCTCGATCTCGCGCCGGTCGTCGAAGTACGGCTCGAAGCAGGGCCAGTGCTGGACCATCAGCTCCCGCAGCTGCGGCAGCGTCAGGAAGCTGAGCACGTTGTCGTCGGCCGGGTCGAGGAGGTAGCCCTTGCGCCGGCTGACCTCGCGCACGGCCACCGCCCGCTGGACCCACTCCTGGCCCGCCGGACCCGCGGCCGCGACCACCCAGTCGTCCCCGCCGTGCACCGGCTCGTAGACCGGCCGCAGCACCGCTCCCACCACCGACCTGAGCCGCTGCTCGATGAGGTTCAGCCAGATGTACGCACGGCCCGCGCGCTGGGCCCGCGTACGGACCTCGCTCCACGCGTCCGCGCCCCAGTCCAGTTCCGCCCCGGCCCGTGCCTCCCCGGCCGCCTGCGGGGCCAGCGACACCGCCGCCCCGGCCGCCGCCGTGCCCGGCACACCGCCGGACGCGCCGCCAGGGGCGTCCGCCGGGCCACCCTCGTGACCGCTGTCACCAGGGGGCAGCTCCAGACCTCCCGAGCTCACCCGTGCACCGCCTTCTGCGTCTGGACGCCCGTCTCCAGTGATCACGGAAGGGTACTCCGCGCACGCGGCCCGACGCAGCCCGAAGCCGGCCCCGGTGACCTCAGGTCCCCTGGTCCGGCAGTCCGTTGACCCATTATGTGATGCCCGGACAGTCCGTTGACCCGCATATCAGCTCTCCGGTTCACCCGTCGGCAGCATTCCAAGTCCACGCGTGCGGACCTTCTTTCGGGGAAGATCTGGCAGAGACGTGGCCCGCGCCCGGATCCAGCCGGATCGCGGGCCGGACCGAGCCGGACCAGGATGGGAAGAGTCGTTGGCCATGCAAGTCTGGCCGGGTCAGGCGTATCCGCTGGGCGCCACCTACGACGGGGCGGGCACCAACTTCGCCGTCTACTCCGAGGCCGCCCGGCGCATCGAGCTGTGCCTGCTGCACGACGACGGCTCGGAGACCGCCGTCGAGCTCCGCGAGACGGACGCCTTCGTGCGCCACGCCTACCTGCCCGGGATCATGCCCGGCCAGCGGTACGGCTTCCGCGTGCACGGCCCGTACGAGCCCGAGCGGGGGCAGCGGTGCAACGCGGCGAAGCTCCTGCTGGACCCGTACGCGCGGGCGATCAGCGGGCGGGTGTCCTGGGGCGAGGAGGTCTACGGCTACCACTTCGGCCGGCCCGACTCGCGCAACGACCTGGACTCGGCTCCGCACACGATGAGTTCGGTCGTGGTGAACCCGTACTTCGACTGGGCGAACGACCGTCCGCCGCGCCACGAGTACCACCACACCGTGCTGTACGAGGCCCATGTGAAGGGCCTGACGATGCGCCATCCCGACCTCCCCGAGGAGCTGCGGGGCACCTACGGGGCGCTGGCGCACCCGGCGGTGATCGGGCACCTGGCGAAGCTGGGGGTGACGGCGCTGGAGCTGATGCCCGTGCACCAGTACGTCAACGACCACCGTCTGGTGAACGACGGGCTGAGCAACTACTGGGGCTACAACACCATCGGCTTCTTCGCCCCGCACAACGGCTACGCCTCCGGGGACCGGGGCCAGCAGGTGCTGGAGTTCAAGTCGGCGGTGCGGGCGCTGCACGAGGCCGGGATCGAGGTGATCCTGGACGTGGTCTACAACCACACCGCCGAGGGGAACCACCTGGGTCCGACCCTCTCCTTCCGCGGTCTCGACAACGCCTCGTACTACCGGCTCGCGGACGACCCCCGGCACTACACGGACACCACCGGGACGGGGAACTCGCTGCTCATGCGGTCCCCGCACGTGCTCCAGCTGATCATGGACTCGCTGCGCTACTGGGTCACCGAGATGCACGTGGACGGCTTCCGCTTCGACCTCGCGGCCACCCTGGCCCGGCAGTTCCACGAGGTGGACCGGCTGTCCTCGTTCTTCGACCTGGTGCAGCAGGACCCCGTGGTCAGCCAGGTGAAGCTGATCGCGGAGCCCTGGGACCTCGGCGAGGGCGGCTACCAGGTGGGCAACTTCCCGCCGCTGTGGACCGAGTGGAACGGCAAGTACCGTGACACCGTACGGGACCTGTGGCGCGGGCAGCCGCGGACGCTCGCCGAGTTCGCGGGACGGCTGACGGGTTCCTCGGACCTCTACCAGGACGACGGGCGGCGGCCGCTGGCCTCCATCAACTTCACCACCTGCCACGACGGCTTCACCCTGAACGACCTGGTCTCGTACAACGAGAAGCACAACGAGGCGAACCGGGAGGGCAACCGGGACGGCGAGACGCACAACCGGTCCTGGAACTGCGGGGTCGAGGGGCCGACCGAGGACCCCGAGGTCCTGGAGCTGCGGGAACGGCAGATGCGCAACTTCACCGCCACCCTGATGCTCTCCCAGGGCGTGCCGATGCTCAGCCACGGCGACGAGTTCGGCCGCACGCAGGAGGGCAACAACAACGCCTACTGCCAGGACAACGAGCTGTCCTGGGTGACCTGGCCCGAGCCGGGCAAACCGCCGCCCGCACTCCTGGAGTTCACCCGGCGGATGGTGTGGCTGCGCCGCGACCACCCGGTGTTCCGGCGGCGCCGGTTCTTCCACGGCCGGCCGGTGGAGGGCACGCACGACGAGCTCTCGGACATCGCCTGGTTCACCCCGCACGGCGAGGAGATGCGGGCCCGGGACTGGCAGGCGCAGCACGCGCGGGCGCTGACGGTGTTCCTCAACGGGGAGGCGATCTCCGAGCCCGGTTCGCGCGGGGAGCGGATCACCGACGACTCGTTCCTGCTGATGTTCAACGCGGGTGCCGATCCGCAGGACTTCACCGTCCCGGCCGGGCACGGCGCGCGGTGGCGGCTGGTCGTGGACACGGCGCGGGCGGAGGTGCTGCCACCCGGCACCGGGCCGCAGTACGCGGCCGGGGACCGGGTGGCGCTGACGGGCAGGTGTCTGGTGGTGCTTCAGCGGCCGGCGTAGCCGGGGGCGCGGCCGGCTCCCGAGCCCTCGGGGGACGCGGTCCGCTGCGCCGGGATGAAGGCCTTGACCGGGGGCCGGGCGGCCGGGACCCGGGTGACGAGGGCGATGACCAGGCACAGCGCGGCCGCGGCCACCGCCACGGCGAAGGCCCCGGCGGGTCCGTACGCCTCGGCGAGCCGCCCGGAGAGGGCCAGCGCGGCGGCCTGCCCGGCGACCAGGGAGCTGGCGGCGAAGGCCATCGACTCGGCGAGCCGGGAGGGCTCGACCACGCGCTCGGTGAGCGCGAACGCGGTGATCAGGTGCGGGGCGTAGGCGGCGCCGAGGACGGTGACGACGGCGTACAGCGGCCACAGGGTCTCGGTGAAGAGCAGCGGTACGGACAGGACCAGCGCGGCGCCGGTGGCCACGCGCCAGCGCAGCCGCAGTCCGAAGCGGGCGGGCAGCGCGCCGAGGGCGAGGCCGACGGCGGCGCTGACGACGCCCATGGCGGCGTACACGATGCCGGCCTGCCCGGGGACGCCCAACCGGTCGGTGAGGGAGGCGATTCCGGCCTGGCAGGCGCCGAACATGGCGCCCTGGAGGGCGAGGGAGCCCCGTACGGCGTGCACGACGCGGGGCCGGCGGGTCCGGGTCTTCCCGCCTCGGGGCCGTGCGGGGGTCCCGGCGGTGGCGGCGGCCGTCGGGTGGAGGGCGTACGCGGTGCCGAATACGGCGACGAGGGCGGCCGCGCCGCCGAGGGCGACGGCCGGGTGCGCGACGAGAGCGGCGAGGCCTACGAGGGCCGGGCCGAAGACGAAGGACACCTCGTCGAGGGTGCCTTCGAGGGAGTGCACGGCGCCCACGGTCTTCTCGTCGGCCTTCGCGCGGTGCGCGAGCGCGACGGAGCGGGTGCGGGCGAGCGGCCCGATCAGCGGCACGGAGGCCCCGGTGACGGCGCCGATGGCGGCGAGGGGGGCGGTCGCGAGGCCGCCGAGGGCCCCGGCGACGAGCGCGGCGGTGGCGAGGGCGTTGACGGCCGCCGCGGCGAGGACGACGGGCCGCTGTCCGCGACGGTCGGCGAGCCGGCCGAGGACGGGGCCGAAGACCACCTGGCCGGCGGAGAGGGTGCCGCCGACGATGCCGGCGGTGGCGAGGGAGCCGCTGGTTTCCGCGACCAGCAGGACGCTCCCGAATTGGGACATCGCGACGGGCAGTCGGGCGAAGAACGAGACGAGCGGGAGTAGGGGCCCGGTCAGGGCGATGACGTGTCGATAGGTACTGACGGTTCCAACCACTTGATCGACATTAACGCGGTGCAGTCACCCGGATGCATTGGGTCATGGCACGGAATCGTGCGGGCTGGGTACGTACGTTCTCATGACCCTGCGGTATTCAATCAGCCAATCGGAATCCGACGTTCAGACGCCGGCCGCTCCGGCGTCGACCTACCGTCTCCAGCTGACCCCCGACTTCCCCTTCGAGGCGGCCGGAGCAGCCGTACCGTACCTCGCCTCGCTCGGCGTGTCACACCTGCACCTGTCCCCCGTCCTGGAGGCGGTGCCCGGCTCGGCACACGGGTACGACGTCACCGATCACACGAGGGTGCGGGCCGAGCTGGGCGGCGAGCGGGGTCTGCGCGCGCTGGCGGCGGCCGGACGGGCGCACGGGCTCGGACTGGTGCTGGACATCGTGCCGAACCACATGGCGGTGCCCGTGCCGTTGCGGCTCAACCGGCCCCTGTGGGAGGTGCTGCGGGAGGGGCCGCACTCGCCCTACGCGCGCTGGTTCGACATCGACTGGGAGGCGGGCGCGGGGCAGGTCCTGCTGCCCCTGCTGGGCGGGCCGGACGAGCCGGCCGAGGCCGACCCCGGGGCGGGGCTGCTGCGCTACGGGGCGCTGGAGCTGCCGCTGCGGGCCGGGACCGCCGGGCTGCCGATGCCGGAGCTGCTGGCCGCGCAGTGGTACCGGGCCGCCTGGTGGCGCGAGGCGCGGACCTCCCTCAACTACCGGCGCTTCTTCACGATCTCCGGCCTGATCGGGGTGCGGGTGGAGGATCCCGCCGTGTTCGCCGCCGGCCACGCGAAGGTGCTGGAGCTGGTGCGGGACGGGGTGGTGGAGGGTCTGCGGATCGACCACGTGGACGGGCTCGCCGATCCGGAGCAGTACCTGAGGCGGCTGCGGGCCGCGGTGGGCGGCGACTGCTGGGTGGTCGTGGAGAAGATCCTGGGGCGCGGGGAACGGCTGCCCCCGTCCTGGCCGGTGGCGGGCACCACCGGGTACGACGCGCTGCACCGGGTGGACGGGGTCTTCACCGACCCGGCGGGGGCGGAGCAACTGGCGCGCGCCTACGAGGAGTCGACCGGGCTCGCGTCCTGGGAGGAGACGGCGGCCACGGCCGCGCGGGAGGTGCTGACCGTCGACCTGGCCGCCGAGCTGGCGGCGCTGGAGCGCCGCGCCGGGCCGGAACTTGCGGCGGCTGTGCGGGAGTTGCTGATCGCCTTCCCGGTGTACCGGACGTACCCGGGCGGGCCGGGCCCGTCCGCGCGGACCGTGGAACGGGCCGCCGCACGGGCGGGGGCGGCGGCGGTGGACGGCGTACGGGACCTCCTGCTGCGGGATCCCGCCTTCGCGGCGCGCTTCGCCCAGACGTCGGCGGCCCTGCGCGCCAAGTCCCTGGAGGACCGCGCCTTCTACCGGTGGGCGCCGCTGCTGTCGGCCACGGAGGTCGGCAGGGAGCCGGGGGCACCGGGGGTGTCGCCCGCCGAGTTCCACGCGTACTGCGCGGAGCTGGAGCGGGACTGGCCCGCCTCGGGGACGGTGCTGTCCACGCACGACACGAAGCGCAGCGCGGACGTACGGGCACGGATCGCGGTGCTGTCGCAGGCGCCGGAGGCGGTGACGGCCGGGGCCGTGCCCGGGGCCGTGCCGGACGGGCGGGATCCGCAGCTGGCGTGGGTGGCGCGGCAGAGCGCGCTCGGGCTGGGCGGTGCCCCCGAGCGGGGCCCCCGGCTGGCGGCGGCCCTGCTGAAGGCCGCGCGGGAGGCCGGGGTGCACACCTCCTGGACCG
The DNA here is from genome assembly GCF_056435605.1 of Streptomyces sp. NPDC043896. Taxonomy (NCBI): domain Bacteria; kingdom Bacillati; phylum Actinomycetota; class Actinomycetes; order Kitasatosporales; family Streptomycetaceae; genus Streptomyces; species Streptomyces sp. NPDC043896. The sequence goes on along the minus strand of NZ_JBWKEE010000004.1, from coordinate 394,361 downwards.
ACCCCGACGAGGCGTACGAGGCGGGCATCGCGGATCTGGTGCCCCGGGAGCCGGTGGAGCTGCCGCCGGAGCTGGCGGAGGCGGCCCGGGCCAACGTGCTGGGGATGACCCTGCTGCACCTGGCGATGCCGGGGGTGCCGGAGGTCTACCAGGGCTCCGAGTACGAGTACCGGGCGCTGGTCGACCCGGACAACCGCCGCCCCGCCGCGTTCCCCGGGGAGGAGCTGGCCGCCCTGGACGCGGGCGCCGACCCGGCGGACCTCGGGCGGGAGAAGCTCGCGCTGACGGCGGCGCTGCTGCGGCTGCGCCGCGACCGGCCCGGGCTGTTCACCGGGTACGCCCCCCTGGCGGCCCGGGGCCCGGCGGCCGGCCACTGCCTGGCCTTCGCCCGCCCGGCCGGGCTCGTCGCCGTGGCGACGCGCCTGTCCCACCGGCTGGCGGCGGCCGGCGGCTGGCGGGGCACCACCCTGGCCCTGCCCGAAGGGCGGTGGCACCGCCTGGGCACGCGGGGGCCGGGGCAGGAGTGCGCCGGGTACGGAGGGCGGGTGGCGGTGGCGGACCTGCTCGCCGGGGTCCCCGTGGCGGTGCTGGTCCGGGAGTAGGGAGCCGGCGGGCCGCCCGGTGCGCGAGGGGCGTCGCGCGTGAGCGGACGCCCCTCGGGCCGGTGCCGCGTCCGTTCGCGGCGGGGTGGGTCAGCGCCAGGTCTGGTAGGGGCTCTTCTGGGCGTGGGTCCCGCACGGGAAGGTGCGGAGGTGGAACTGGGGACTGTCGTCCAGGCACAGTCCGGTCGCCTGGTTCTTGAACTCCACGGACCCGTCCGGGTAGCGGTGGACGAACCAGCTCTCGTCCTTGGCCTTGTCACAGGGCTGCGCCGAGGCCGTCCCGCGCGGGTGGTCGGTGAGGCAGAGGCCCGTCTTGCGGTTCCTCAGCTCCCGGGTGCCGTCGGCCCACTGGTGGACGTTCCACTTCTGGTGGTCGTTGCCCAGGCAGGTGTACGTGCGGACACCGGCGTCGCTGTCGTCCAGGCAGGCCGAGGTGGCGGCGTTGCGGAAGGTCTGGACGCTGTCGAGGGGGCCGGCTCCGGCGGTGGTGGTGGCGGTGACCGCCAGGGCGGTGGCGAGCAGGACGCCCGCCAGGAGGGTGGTACGCGTGCGCATGGTGGTTCTCCTCGGTCAGCCGGTGATGTTGACGGGGCGGTAGGCGTGGTAGCCGTCGCGGCCGCTCACGCCGTAGGAGTGCTGCTTCCAGCGCGTTCCGACGCCGCCCGCCTGCTCGTAGGACTTGTAGGCGGTGTGCGCGGCGTTGGCCCAGCCGTCGAAGATGACGACGTGGCGGTAGTCGGCGCTGTTGCTGTCGGCCTTGAGGACCAGGTCGCCGGGGGCGAGGTCCTTCATGGCGATCCGGCGCGTGAAGCCGTCCTTCTTGAGCGAGACGGTGTTGGGGCCGGGCTTGGGCAGGCCCAGGGTCATGGAGACGTAACCGGAGCAGTCCTGCCGGTAGCCGCCCTTCCAGTACTTGTTCTGGGCGTAGGGCACGGGCCGTCCGTTGTTGGCGGTCAGCCAGGACTTGGCCCGGGCGATGACCTCCGCCCGGCTGACCCGGGGGGCCGCCTCCGCGGAGACCGCGGTGAGCGTGGGGGACGACGCGGGGGACGCGGGGGCCGGCGGCGCGGTCAGCGCCAGCGAACCCAGGCAGAGGATGGTGGTCAACGTGGCCATGACCACGCGACGGGTGGTGTTCACGGACATGTCCGTTCTCCGTTTCCGGGCAGGGGAAATACGCCGTTCCGGCGCAGGTGGTGGGATCGCCGCTCACTCGACCGGGAGCGGCTGGTGCCGAGTCTGCGGGGGCTCGGCGGGGCCCCGCAACGCTGTCCCGTTTGCTTCACGCGAGTCGGGATCCCTACGCTTTTGACCTGCTGGGACATGACCATCCCGGGACAGGGGCGAGCATGGCGGACGTCGACGGGCGCACTCCCGCGCAACAACTGGGCGGGGCGCTGAAGGCCCTTCAGCAGCGGTCCGGGCGCACGCTGCGCTCCCTGGAGTCCGAGGTGATGATCAGCGACTCCTCGCTCTCCCGGTACCTGCGCGGCCGCACCGTTCCCCCGTGGAACACCGTCCGCGACCTGTGCCGGGCCCTGGAGGCGGACCCGGACGACTACCGGGCCCTGTGGGAGGCGGCGGACCGCAGCCAGCCGGGCCCCCCGGCGCCTCCCCCGGCCTCCCCCCGGTGGCGCGGCCGCTGGACGGGGGCGGTGGTGCTCGTCCTGGGCGGCCTGGTCCTCGGGGTGCTGCTCGGCCGGCTGGTCCTGGTGCCCGAGCCGCCCCCGGCGGACTCACGGCCGGCGGCGGACGGAGCACCCGCGCCGGCCCGGAACGACGAGATCCGCAACTTCGTCAACCGCTCCACGGGCAACTGCCTGGACCACAGCCTCGACCAGGGGCTGCGGGCGTTCCCGCCCAACGGCATGAGCTACCAGCGCTGGACCGTCCACCCGCTCCCCGACGGCACCAGCACGCTCAGGAACCACGCCACGGGCTCCTGCCTGGAGGGCGGCGAAGCGGGGCTGACCGCCCGCTCCTGCGGCACGTCCCCGGCCCAGAGGTGGACCGTCACGCGAGGGCAGGACGCCTCGGTCGAGGTCAGGCACCAGGCCACGGACCGCTGTCTGGACGACGGCCCCGCCGGCCTGCGCGCCCTGCCGTGCGACCGCTCGGACCGCCAGAAGTGGGGCTGAGCAGGACCCGGAACCCTCCGTCCGGAAATGATCATGCTCGGGGCGGGATCCGTTGGGGTTCGCCGCGCGCCTTCCACACTTCTCATCGGGTACACACATTCGGGGCCCGCGGAGCAGTAGCCGGCCGGTGTGGCGGGCATGGCATCACATGTGACCCTCCTCCGTGACATGCGTTACCCCACCCCGCACGAACTCGCCCTGGCCGGCCGGGCGCTGGCGGACGAGCACCCCGGCCGGGTGCGGATGCGGCAGGCCGGGGTCTCCCGGGGCGGAAGGCCGCTGTGGCTGCTCTCGGTCGACGGGCAGCGCGGCGGGCCCGGGGAGGTGCTCGTCGTCGCCGGGGCCCATGCCAACGAGCCCGTCGGCGGGGCGACGGCGCTGGACCTGGCCCGGCGGCTGGTCCGGGCCGGGGGCGGCGGGCCGGGCTGGCACTTCCTGCTCTGCGCCGACCCGGACGGCGCGGACCTGCACCGCACGCCCCGCCCGTACTCGCTGCTGGACTACCACCGCACCTTCTACCGCCCGCCCGGGCCCGAACAGCCCGAGTGGGCGCCGTCCTTACTCCCCCCGGACCGCCTCCCGCCGGAGACCCTCGCCCTCACCGCGCTCCTCGACGAGCTGCGGCCCGCGCTCCAGGTCTCCCTGCACGGCACGGACCTCGGCGGGTCCTGGGTCCAGCTGACCCGGGACGTGCCCGGCCTCGCCGAGCCCTTCGGGAAGTCGGCCGCCGAGCTGCGGATCCCGGTGGAGACCGGGGCCTCCGACGCGGCCGGCTGGGACTCCCCCGGGCCCGGGATCTTCGTGATGCCCCGGGCCGGGAGCGAGGACATCCGGCTCAGCACCTGGTGCCACCGCCACGGCGGGACCACCGCGATCGTCGAAGTGCCCATGTGGGCCTCCGACCTGGTGGACGATCCCGCCCCGCACCCGGACCCCCGCCGCGCCCTGCGCGTCCTGGCGGAGCGGCTGACCGCCGAGGCGGCTCTCGTGGCCGGGCTGCGGGAGGGGGTCCGGGGGACGGAGCCGGGCGCCGCCGCACTGCTGCGCGCGGTGGACTGGACGCTCGGGCTGATCCCGGACGTCACCGCCGGCTGGACGGCCCCCGGGGCCCCCGCCGAGGCCAGCACGGCCGCCCTGGGCAGCGTCGACGCCTTCGGGCGGCGCCTGTCGCTGCGTGCCGCCGCGATGCTGCTGCGCGTACTGCGGTCCCAGGGGCATCCGGCCGCGCCGGGCCTGGACCGCCTGGTGACGGGGTGGTGCGAGGCGTTCTCGGCCCGCTTCCGGGCCCGGTGGGTGCCGGTGGCCACGCAGGTGGAGCACCAGGCGCGGACGGTCCTGGCCGCCCACGGCTGCCTTCAGACCGGCCAGGCGTAACGCCTCTTGGGACGGCCCGTCGCGCCGAGGCGGTCGTAGAAGCGGATGGCGCCCTCGTTCCAGTCCGGGGTCTGCCACTCCACGTGCGCGAGGCCGAGGTCACGGGCGAGACCGGCCACCGCGGCCATCAGGGCGGCGCCGAGGCCGTGGCCCCGGGCGTCCTCGGCGAGGTAGAGGCAGTCCATGTGGAGGTGGCGGCGGGCGTCCCAGAACGCGAACTCCTCCGAGCAGGCGGCGTATCCGGCCACCACTCCGCCGGGGGTCTCGGCGAGCAGCACCCACAGCCGGGCGTCCTCGGCGAACAGCGCGGGGCCGAGCCGGTCGCCGAGGTCCGCGGGACGGGGGGCCGACTTCTCGTACGCGACGTGCTCGTGGATGAGCTCGGTGAGGCGCGGGAGGTCTTCGGGGCGCGCGGGGCGCACGATGCCGGTGTGATCCATGGGCAGCATCCTGCCGGGCCGCTCACCGGGGAGGAAGCCGGGCCCGGCGGGTGCCGCCGGTCAGCCGTCCGCCTCACCGGTCCGCGGCCGGACCGTGCCCAGGGTCACCGGGCCCGGCCCGGACGGCATGTGGCGCACCACGGCGGCCACGGCCTCCTCGGCCGTCGTGGTCTCGGCGTACGCGTCGCCGCCCAGGAAGCCGCGGCTGACGGTGTACCGGTCGGCGGCGTGCGTGAGCACGCAGGGCCCGACGATGGTCATGAACGGCTGGGTGGTGGTCGAGAAGCGCAGCACCCAGTGGCTGGTGAACGGGAAGAGGGCCCGCAGGACCGGCTCCGCGTACGCCGCCTCGACGAGTTCCCGGTAGCCGGGTCCGCCCTCCTCGGCCGCCTCCACCCGCATCGACTGCCACTCGGACTCGGTCAGCCGGGCCGGGTCCTGGTCCGGCACCTCGAAGCGGCCGGTCAGGCGCACGAACGGCGCGGCGTCACGGACCTCCTCCAGCGGCGCCCCGTCGTACCAGGCCCGCGCGGCCCGGGCGATCTGTGCCAGGTCGTCCGTGTCCCCGCCGACGAGCGCCATGCCGGCCGTCGATTCCTCCCCGCGGATCCGCCACCTCCGCTCGGCCGCCCACGCGCTGATGTGCAGGGGGCGGCGGATGGGGGACCCGCTGGCCACGGAGGCGTGGCCGAGCGGTTCGGAGCGCGAGGGGTCGGTCACGGGGAAGGGGAAGCCGCCCTCCTCCGCCACGGCTCGCAGGGCGGCGGCGAGGCTGCCGTGCGCCGCGACGTCGGGAAACAGCTCGGCGGGATCGGGTCGGTCGGTCACGGCCCCATTCTCCCCCCTCGGGGCGCGCCGCCCGCTCAGCTGTCCGAGAGCCGGAAGCTCATCCGCCCGAACCCCACCTGGTCGCCGGGCCGTACGACCGCCGCGCCCGTCACCCGGCGCCCGTTGACGGTGGTGCCGTTGGTCGAGCCGAGGTCCCGCAGCAGCCACACCCCGTCCCGCATGCTCAGCTCGGCGTGCGCCCGCGAGACGGTCTCGTGGCTGAGCCGCAGCCCGTTGCCCGGGTCGCGGCCGATCCTCAGCGGGCCGGCGGCCGGGTGCGGGAACAACAGCTTGGGCAGGCGCTCCACCTGCCAGGCCCGGCGCACCCCGGCGGACACGGCCGAGGCCCGTCCCACCCAGCCGAACAGGCGGCTGGTCCAGGGGGTTTCGGCGCCGAGCGGGCCCTGCCGGGACTGGAGGTCGGCGAGGAGGACGGCGAGGTCCTCGGAACGGCGGGCGACCAGCGCGAGTTCCATGCGGCGCATGAAGGTGTCGTGGGACAGCTTCCCGAGGGCCGCGCCCTCCCTCAGCTGGCCCAGGGCCCGGTCGCGCTCCGCGTCGGACAGCCGCGGGGCGGGGTAGGCGGGGAACTCGAAACTCGACGTCACAGGGTGATTGTCGGCCCGTCGGGTGCGGAGTGTCCAGAACTCCCCCGCGACGCCCGGAATGATGGGCACGATACGCATGCTGGACACCGCCGGAGACGAGGGGACCGTCCGTGCAGTTCGAGGTGTGGGCACCGCTGACAGGTCGGGTCGCCATGCGACTGAACGACACCACCTACGACATGACCCCCGATCCGGCCCCGGGCCGCTCCGGCTGGTGGGTGGCCGAGGCCCCGGCCGCCGACGGCGACCGGTACGGGTTCCGCCTCGGCGACGATCCGCTGGTGCGGCCCGACCCGCGCGGGCGGCGGCTGCCGGACGGTACGGAGGGGCTGTCGGCGGTGGTCGACTTCACCGTCCTCGCCCCGCACGTGCCGCCGCCGCACGTCCCCCTCCAGGACGCCGTCCTGTACGAGCTGCACGTGGGCACCTTCACCCCCGAGGGGACCTTCGAGGCCGCCGCCGCCCGCCTCGGGTACCTGGCCGGGCTGGGCGTCACGCACGTGGAGCTGATGCCGGTGTGCCCCTTCCCGGGCCGGCACGGCTGGGGCTACGACGGGGTGGCGCCGTGGGCGGTGCACGAGCCGTACGGGGGCCCGGCGGGCCTGGCGGCCTTCGTGGAGGCCGCGCACGCGGCCGGGCTGGGGGTGGTGCTGGACGTGGTCCTCAACCACCTCGGCCCCTCCGGCAACCACCTCCCGGCCTTCGGCCCGTACTTCACCGACACCCGCCACACGCCCTGGGGCGCGGCGGTGAACCTGGACGCTCCCGGCTCCGACGAGGTCCGCTCGTACCTGATCGGCAGTGCGCTGGCCTGGCTGCGGGACTACCGGATCGACGGGCTGCGGCTGGACGCGGTGCACGCGCTGGCCGACGGGCGGGCCCTGTCCTTCCTGGAGGAACTGTCGGCGGCCGTGGACGGGCTGGCGGCGGAGACCACCCGCCCGCTGTTCCTGATCGCCGAGTCCGACCAGTGCGACCCCCGGCTGACGACCCCGCGCGCCGCCGGGGGCCTGGGTCTGCACGCGCAGTGGAACGACGACTTCCACCACGCGCTGCACTGTGCGCTGACCGGCGAATCGCAGGGGTACTACGCCGACTTCGCGGAGGCCCCGCTCGGCGCCCTCGCCAAGACCCTGACCCGGGCGTTCTTCCACGACGGCACCTGGTCCTCCTTCCGGGGCCGCACCCACGGCCGGCCCGTGGACCGCCGCCGCACGCCCGCGCACCGCTTCCTCGGCTACACCCAGACCCACGACCAGGTCGGCAACCGGGCCCTGGGCGACCGGCTCTCCGCCACCTGCTCCCCCGGGCTGCTGGCCTGCGCGGCGACGCTGGCGCTGACCGGGCCGTTCGTGCCGATGCTGTTCATGGGCGAGGAGTGGGGCGCCGGCACGCCCTGGCGGTACTTCACCGACCACCCCGACCCGGAGCTCGCCGAGGCGGTGCGCAGCGGCCGGCGCCGGGAGTTCGCGGCGCACGGATGGAAGGCCGAAGAGGTGCCGGACCCGCAGGACCCGGCGACCCGCGACCGGTCCTGCCTCGACTGGGCCGAACCGGAGCGGGAGTCGCACGCCTGGCTGCTGGAGTGGTACCGGACCCTGATCCGGCTGCGCCGCACCCACCCGGACCTGCGCGACCCGGACCTGGCGGCGGTCCGGGTCGCCTACGACGAGGAGCGCCGCTGGCTGACGTTCCGGCGGGGCGAGGTACGGGTCGTGGCGAACCTCTCGACGGAGTCGGTGACGGTCGCCCTGGGCCGCAACGGGGTGCGGGTGCTGGCGTCCTGGGAGCCGGTGGAGCATCCGGGTCCGGACGGGCGGCTCCACGTGCCGGGCGAGTCGGCGGTGGTCCTCGGGCCGTGACGGCCGGACTGCCGGACTGCCGGACTGCCCGACGGCCGGACTGCCCGACGGCCCGACGGCCCGGCGGCCGTCCGGCCCGGCGGCCTACCCGACGACGGCCATCTCGCGGGGTGCGTTGTTCAGCCGGCGGCCGCCGTCCCCGGTGACGGTCACGATGTCCTCGATGCGGACGCCGAACCGGCCGGGCAGGTAGACGCCCGGCTCCACGGAGAAGCACATGCCGGGGACGAGGGGCTGCTCCTCGCCCTCGACCATGTACGGCGGCTCGTGGGTGGTGACGCCGATGCCGTGGCCGGTGCGGTGGACGAAGCGTTCCCCGTAGCCGGCCCCGGTGATGACGGCGCGGGCCGCCCGGTCGACGTCCTGGCAGGCGGCGCCGGGGCGGACGGCCTCGAATCCCGCCTGCTGGGCCTCGCGGACGATGTCGTGGACGCGCTGCTCCCCGGGCGTGGGCTCGCCGACGTGGACGGTGCGGGAGAGGTCGGAGCCGTAGCCGTGTTTGAGGCCGCCGAAGTCGAGGACGACCATGTCGCCGTGGCGGATGACGCGTTCGCCGGCCTCGTGGTGCGGGTCGGCGCCGTTGGGGCCGGAGCCGACGACGGTGAAGTCGACCTGGGAATGGCCGTGCACGCGCAGCAGCCCGGCCAGGTCGGCGGCGACCTCGCTCTCGGTGCGGCCGGCGAAGGGGACGTGCAGGATCTGCGCGTAGGCGGCGTCGGCTGCGGCTCCGGCGGCCGCGAGGCGGGCGAGTTCCCGTTCGTCCTTGACGGCGCGGAGCATGGGCAGGGCGTCGGTGAGGGCAGCGTAGGAGGTGCCCGGCAACTCCCTCTGCAGGCCCAGCAGGTGGAGCGCCCAGGTGTTGTCGCTGACGCCGAAGCGGCCGCTGACGTCGAGGAGCGGCGCGGTGATCCGGTACGGGTCCTTGCCGTCGGTCCAGTCGCGCAGGGTCAGCGCGTCCGCTCCGGGCGCCTTCGCCGCGTCGGGGGCCTCCAGGGCGGGGACGACCAGCACCGGGTCCTGGCCGGCGGCGAGGACGAGCAGGGTGAGCCGCTCGGTCTCGGCGGTCGGGCGGTAGCCGGTGAGGTGCACGAGGTCGGGGCCGGGTGCGATGAGCAGCCCGGCGAGTCCGGCGTCGGCGGCGCTCTGCGCGGCGGCGGCCATCCGGGCGGCGTAGTCGGCGGTGGTGAAGGCCTCGGGTTCGGGGTGGGCCGGGTCAGGAGCCGTCGGTGTGGTGGTCATACGGGGATCCTGCCGTGAGGCGTGCGGCGAGGGCGGCGGCCGAGCCGGACAGGCTCGCGGGCGCGAGGAGTTCCGTACGGTGGGCCAGGCGCGGTGCGGCGAGCGGTACGGCGACCCCCGCGCGGGCGGCCTCGGCGACCGGGCGGGGCAGCAGCACGAGGCCGTGTCCGGCTGCGGCGAGGGCGCACAGGGCGTGCAGGTCGGTGCCGTCGTAGCGCAGGGCGCGGCGTCCGGTGGTGAGCGGCAGCCCCGCGTCCGGGGCGTCGAGCCACCGCGCGTCGGCGAGGTCGTCGAGCCGGACGGAGTCCCGGGTGGCGAAGGGGTGCCCGGCGGGGAAGAGGACGGCGAGCTCCTCCTCGCCGATGCCGGTGACCCGCAGCGGGGCCACGTCGGGCAGCCGCAGCGGGTCGCTCGGGGCGGCGAGCCCGTCCACGAGCCCGAGGTCGCAGCCCCCGGCGGCGACGGCGGCCGGCACCCGTGCCGGGGGCAGGACGCGCAGGGTGACGCCGGTGGCGGGCAGGGCGGCGAGCAGCGCCGGGCGGGCGGCGGCGAGCGGGGAGGCGGCGAGGGTGATCCGGCCGGGCGGGGCGGCGGCGAGCCGCAGCACGTCGGCGCGGGCCGCGTCGAGCCGCAGCAGCAGCGGCCGGGCGTGCTCCAGCAGCAGGGCCCCGGCCGGGGTGGGGGCGACGGGCCGCCGGGTGAGCAGCTCGGTGCGCAGGTCGGCCTCCAGGGCGGCGACGTGCTGGGAGACGGCGGACTGGGTGTAGCCGAGTTCGCGTGCGGCGGCGGAGAAGGAGCCGAAGCGGGCGACGGCGGTGAAGGTGCGCAGCAGATGGGGGTCCATGGCCGCAGCATGCCATCGCCGCCCATCAGCGCTGCTTATCGACCGTCCGGGAACAATCGTTGGCGCTGAAGCGGGACCGGGTCGCAGGATGATCCGCATGACCACCGCACAGGCGCCTCACGCCGCGTCCGCCGCACCGATGACCGTCGCCCGGATCGCCCTCGTCGGCGACCGCTCCCCGCACGTGGAGTCCCACACCCGGATCCCGCTCCTGCTCGACGCGCTGGCCGCGCGCGAGGGGCTGGTGCTGGACGCCTGCTGGATCCCGACCGCCGGGGCGGAGGCGGAGGCCGCGGCGGGGACCCTGGCCGGGTTCGACGCCGTGTGGGTGGTGCCGGGCAGCCCGTACGCCAGTGAGGCGGGGGCGCTGGCCGCGGTCCGGGTGGCCCGGGAGGAGGGCATCCCCTTCCTCGGGACCTGCGGCGGCTTCCAGCACGCCCTGCTGGAGTACGCGCGCGGGGTCTGCGGGCTGGCGGGGGCCGCGCACGCCGAGAACGATCCCGGGGCGCCGGATCCCCTGATCGCCCCGCTGGCCTGTTCGCTGGCCGGGCACGAGGCGGTCGTACGGGCCGAACCGGGATCGCTGGCCGAGGCGGCGCTCGGGGCGGAGCGGTCGACCGAGCGCTACCACTGCCACTACGGTCCCGTGCCCCGGCACCTCCCGGTGCTCGCCGCGCACGGGCTGCGGCTGTCGGGGCACGACGAGGACGGCGCGGTGCGGATGGCGGAGCTGCCGGGGCACCCGTTCTTCCTGGCCACGCTCTTCCAGCCGGAGCTGGCGGGGGACGGCTCGCGGCCGCATCCGGTGATCCGGGCGCTCGCCGCGGCGGCGGTCGCCCGCGCGGCGCGGCGCGCGGAGGGGGCGCGTCCGGCCGGGGCCCGGGCCGCCGGATAACCCGTCGCGGGAGCACCCCGCGGATCGGCTATGCTGTGCATGCACAACGAACGGGCGGTCCGCCGCCCTTCGCGGTGGGTGTAGCTCAGCTGGTAGAGCACCTGGTTGTGGTCCAGGTGGCCGCGGGTTCAAGTCCCGTCACTCACCCTGTCGGTCCCGTAGGGGGTACGAGGTTCGCCTCGTACCCCCTACGGGCTTTTCCGGGTCCGGGCCGGTCCGGGTCAGCCGCGCAGGAAGGCCTCCACCTCCGTGGCGAAGGCCACCGGGGTCTCGTGGGGCGGGTAGTGGCCGGCGCCGGGGATCGTGACGATTCTGCAGTTCGGGTACGCGGCCTGCCAGGTGGCCCGCATCACCTCGGCCGTCAGGGCCAGGTCGTACTCGCCCACCAGGACGAGCACCGGCACGGTGCTGCCCTTGATCGCGGGGAACAGGTCGCGGGGCTGCCAGTCGGCGAGGTAGCCGGCGAAGGCCTCGGGGCGGGACACGTCGAGGGAGTGGCCGACCATGCGCTCCAGCCAGTGGCGACTCGCCCGGTGGCCGGTGACCAGGTCGAGGATGGTCCGCCGCTTGCCGGGGTCCTCGGCGGCGCCGTGGAAGAGGGCGTGGGTCGCCTCGTCCATCGCGTACGGCCCGGCGGGGACGGGGGTGAGCCCGATCAGCTTCTCGACGCGCTCGGGTGCGCGGGCCAGCACCTGCTGGGCGGCCTTGCCGCCCATGGAGTGGCCGAGCAGGGAGAAGGTGTCCCAGCCGAGCTCGTCGGCGAGCGCGAGGACGTCGTCGGCGATCTCGGGGAGGCTGTAGCGGCCGGGGACGTCCCGGCGGTCGCCGTAGCCGCGGTAGTCGAGGAAGGCGTACGAGAACCCCTGCGGGTCCAGGTAGTCGAGCACGGAGCCCCAGTTGGCGGAGGTCCCGAACCAGTCGTGCAGCACGATGACGCGGACGGGTCCGGTGCCGGTCCGGCGATGGGCGATGGCCATGCGTTCTCCCTCGGTGACGGGGGTGGCGGAAAGCGACGCCGTACGTTCTGCCCAGCCCGCGTACGATCACACCGCCATCACCGGCCACGTCAGGCCACGGTGTACTCCGTGTCCCCGAAGTCGGCCACCACCCGCAGACGGCCGCCGAGCGCCTCCACGCAGGAGCGCAGGGTCGCCCCCTCCGTCCGGCCGGTCTCGCCGTTCTCGATGGCGGACACCCGGGGAGCCGGGACACCCATGGTCTCCGCGACGTCCCTCTGGGTCAGGGCCTGCTCCTGACGGATCTCCGCCGGCCGGCAGGCGCGCACCCCGGCCATGAGCCGGTCCATGGCGGCCCGCTTCTCGGCCGGGGACCGCACGGGCAGGCCCGCGGCCGCCCGGCGCTCGCGCACCTGCCGCTTGGCCTCCTCCCCACCGACACCGCTCATTCGTACTCCCGCGCCCGCGAAGTCAACGCAGGCATTGACTTCGCGGGCGCGGGAACGAGCTGTTTCACCCGTACGGGAACGCCACTCAGACGGTCTTGATCGCCGGGTCGGAGACGCTCGGCGCGCCCGTCTCCACGTGCCCCGCGAAGCGGCGCAGGAAGGTGGTGTCGGCGTCCGAGACCACGGAGACGTCGTACCAGCGGCCCGAGGCGCGCAGGTCGACGGTGTGGGAGACCGTGGCGCCCGGGTTGACCCTGAAGGTCTGGGCGGCGCCGCCGTAGGCGTTGGTCACCGTGAGGTTCACCGCGGCGGTGCCGCCGTTGACCATGGTCAGGGCCAGGTTGCCGGTGGCGTCCGCGTGACGGGCCGTGACCTCGGGGCCGGCCTTCTTCGCCGGGCCCTTCCAGGTGCGCAGGAAGCCGTTGGGGCCCCATACCGTGAGGTCGATCCTGTTGCCGGTGGAGCCGCTGGTGCTCCAGGTGTCCGAGAGGGTCTTGCCCGCCTCGACCGTGTAGGGCCAGGGGCCGTCCGTCCGGTTGCCCGAGGTGCTGTGGAAGTGGGCGCCGAGCTTCGGACCGGAGGAGAAGGTCAGCGTGAACTTGCCCGTGGAGACGGTGCGGGCGCCGTCGACGTACGGGCTGTAGCCCAGCGCGCGGGCGGGCTTGGAGCCGGCCTCCTGGCGGGGCAGGGTGCCCGTCGCCGGCACGGCCGGGGTGTAGGAGGGGTGGCGGTTCTTGTCCGGCGGGACGTATCCGGCCGTGGAGGGCAGCGCGGCGGGCGCGGCGTCGGCCTGGGTGAAGTCGAAGGCCGAGGTCAGGTCGCCGCACACGGCACGGCGCCACGGCGAGATGTTGGGCTCCTGCACCCCGAAGCGCTTCTCCATGAAGCGGATCACCGAGGTGTGGTCGAAGGTCTCGGAGCAGACGTAGCCGCCCTTGCTCCACGGGGAGACCACGATCATCGGGACGCGCGGGCCCAGCCCGTACGGTCCGGCCGCGTACCCGGAGACGCCCCCGGTGTACAGGTCGCCGGTGACGCTCGCCGTCGACAGCCCCCAGGCGGAGGAGGCCGGCGGGTACGGCGGGACGACGTGGTCGAAGAAGCCGTCGTTCTCGTCGTACGTGATGAACAGGGCGGTCTTCGCCCACACGGCCGGGTTCGCGGTCAGCGCGTCCAGGACCTGGGAGATGTACCAGGCGCCGAAGTTGGTCGGCCAGTTGGAGTGCTCGCTGAAGGCCTCGGGGGCGGCGATCCAGGAGACCTGCGGCAGGGTGCCGTTCACCACGTCCGCGCGCAGCCGGTCGAAGTAGCCCTCGCCCGCCTTGACGTTCGTGCCCGTACGGGCCTTCTCGTACAGGGGGCTGCCGGGCTGGGCGTTGCGGTAGGCGTTGAAGTACAGCAGCGAGTTGTCGCCGTAGTTGCCGCGGAAGGCGTCGTTGATCCAGCCCCAGTGACCGGCCGCGTCCAGGCCGTCGCCGATGTCCTGGTAGACCTTCCAGGAGATCCCGGCCGCCTCCAGGCGCTCCGGGTAGGTCTTCCAGCCGTAGCCGAGCTCCTGGTTGCCGAGGACCGGGCCGCCGCCCGTGCCGTCGTTGCCGGTGTACCCCGTCCACATGTAGTAGCGGTTGGGGTCGGTGGCGCCGATGAAGGAGCAGTGGTACGCGTCGCACACCGTGAAGGCGTCGGCGAGCGCGTAGTGGAACGGGATGTCGTTCCGCGTCATGTACGACATGGTCGTGGCCGTCTTGGCCGGGACCCACTTGTCGTACTTGCCCTTGTTGTAGGCCTGCTGGCCGCCGGCCCAGTCGTGGTTCAGGCCCGTCAGGAACTGCATCCCGAGGTCCTCCACCTGCGGGTGGAAGGGCAGGATGTCCTTCGTGCCGTTCGACTGGTGGAAGACCGACTTGCCGTTGTCCTGGATGACCGGCCGCGGGTCACCGAAGCCCCGGACACCCTTCATCGCACCGAAGTAGTGGTCGAAGGAACGATTCTCCTGCATCAGGACGACGATGTGCTCGACGTCCTGGATCGTGCCGGTGGTGCCCTGCGCCGAGATGGCGGCGGCCCGCGCGATGCTCTCGTTGAGCATCGCGACGGCGGCCGTGCCGCCGGCGATCTGCAGGAACCTGCGGCGGTTGAGTTCAGCCATGGGTGACGACCTCTAGGGGGGTGAGGGGGGATCGAGGGGCGCCCCAAGAACAGCGGTCCCGGGGTACCGGCCGGAGATCCCCGTCTGACGTCGGGCCGTACAGCGGGCGAACGGAAGCCCGCGGGGGTGCCTTGCGGACGGAACTCCCGGACGGCCCCGTTATCTGCTGGAATGGCCTCCACACACTGCAACGGGGGGCGCAGAACGGATGGCGGGGGACGTGAGGGGGCGCACCGTGCGCTCCGCTGCCGGTACGGTACGGGCAACCACGCCCCGCACGACAGACCCTGACGGCACGTCAGTACGGGTCGGTGCGTCGTCGAGGCCGGGGGCCGGCCGGGCGGGGGGCCGGGCGTGAACCTCCCCCAGCTGCACTACGCGGGCGGCCCCGAGGGCTCCGGCTTCACCTCCGTCACCCCGGGGGTGAGCGGGGAGCTGCTGCGCGAGGCGGAGCCGCTCCTGCGGTACGAGCCGCCGCTTCGGGCCCCGTCGGCCGGGTTCCCCGAGGCGCTGTCGCTGAGCCTGCTCGCCGACGGGAGCCGCCTGCTGGCCCGTGCCGTGCACACCGGCGCCGGCTTCGACTTCGACACGGGCTACGGCTCCGGGGCCGCCGCGGGGGCCGGCTTCCACGCGCACGCCGTGCACCTGCCCGGGCCCGGCGGGGACGGACAGGCAGCCGGGGCGCTGCCCGTCACCGCCTGGGGCTCCGCGCAGTGGGAGGAGCGGACCCCGGCGGGCGGGCCGCCCCCGCCCCTGGAGCGGATACCCGTGCCCGGGCGGCACGACCGGGCGGCGCTGGCCGCCTTCGTCGCCGCCCGGGGGCCGTGGCTCGCCGGGTTCTTCGCCGATGTGCGGCGGGCCGTGGAGGAGCCGGACGCCCCGCGCGTCCTGCTGGTGGAGGAGGACAGCGCGGCCGTCGCCCGCTGGGTGATGCTGGCGTGCGGGGTACTGCCGCGCGAGCGGGGACAGGGGCTGACCTTCACCACGTACGCCCGGCGGCCGCTGCTGGCCCCGCACCGGCTGGTGGGGGTGCTGCCCGGGGAGGAGCCGGCGGAGCCGGGGCACTGGCGGGCGTACGGGGCCCCGGGCGCCGCCGTGCCGGGCGAGTGCGGGGACCTGTGGGCGCGGACGGCCTCGGCGGTGTGGCTGGCGGAGCGGCCCGAGCTGTTCGCGCGGGTGCGCCGGCTGTCCGCGCCGCCCTACGCGGCGGGCCCGCTGGCCTCGCTGGCGCTGGCCGCCGGGATACCGCTGGAGGAGGCGGCCCGGGAGGCGGCTGCCGCATGGGAAGCCCCCGCCGGAAGGGCCACCGCGCCGGAGCCCGTACGGCCCACGCCGGAGCCCGTACGCCACACGCCGGAAGCCGTGCGCCACCCCGTGCCCGCGGCCGAGCCGTCCGGCGGGGAGCCGCTGCCTGAGGTGGCCCGGCGGCTGGCGTTCGCGCTGTTCGCCGACCCGGACCGGGCGTACGGGCCGCAGGAGCGGGAGTCGCTGGAGCGGCTGCCGGTGCTGCGGGCCCTCGTACTCGACCGGCTGGACGCGCTCGCGGCGGGCGACCCCGCCGCCGGGGCCCGGCTGTTCGAACGGTCCGGGCTGCGGCTGGGGGCGGCGGAGGCGCTGCCGCACCTGCGGATGTGCGCCCGCGCCGCGGAGGCCGTCCGCAGCCACCCGGACCGGGTCGTCGCGCTGGACGCCCTGCTGCGCGAGTCCGGGGTCTCCCTGTACGCCGAACCGCTGGTGCTGCGCACCGGGATGCTGCTGGTCTGGGACGGGCTGCCGCCGGAGGCGGACGAGGCCGGGCTGCTGCTGGCGACGACCGGGGCCGCCGTGCACCGGGACGCCGGCACCTGGGAGCCGCTCACGCAGGCCGCCGTACGGGCCCCCGCCGGGGACGGGGCGGCGGCGGACCTCGCGCCGGAGCTGCTGCGGCACTTCGGGCCGGAGCTGCCGGAACGGACGCGTCCGGCGCTGCTGCTGTGGGAGCTGGTCCGCGACCTGCGCGCGGGCGGCGACCCGGCCGACGCCGTCCGGCGGGCCCTGGATCTGGCGGCCGCGGCCCCGGAACCGGAACCGGGCGCGCGGGAGGCCGCGTACGCGGCGGTGGCCGGGCGGCTGCTCGCGCCGGACGGGCCCGGGGAGGCGGGGCTGCGCGCCCTGGCCGGCAGCGAGGACCCCGCCCTGCTGGCCGCGTACCGGCAGGCGGCCCGCTCCGCCCCCGTGACGGAACTGCTGCGCCACGACGCGCGCTACCTCGCCGGCTGCTACGCCGCCTGGTCGGCGCAGCCGCAGGCGGGCCCCCTGTGGCGGGAGACCCGTACCGAGCTCCTCGAAGGGATGCTGCGCCCGCTGCTGCGGGAGCTGCCGGCCGCCCACCTGGCCGCCGCGGGCCGGGAGCTGGCCCGGCGGGACGGGGACCTGGCGCGGGAGTTCCGTGCCTGGGGGCGCCCGTCCCCCCTCGCCCGGCTGCGCACCGCCGTCCAGGGGCTCAGCCCGCGAGCAGGGCGCTGATCTGCTGGGCGAGCGCGAGGCCGCCGCTGCCCGCGGCCGGGCCGGGCGGCCGCGTCGTCCTCCTCCCGCCCGATGCCGCACAACACGGCCTCGAACGCCGGGGCCGGCGTCGGGACCGGCGCGCCGGGCGGCGACTCGTCCCCGAACGCCCGCGGGGCCGGGGTCCGCGCCCGGTGCCCGGCGGCCCGCACCGGCGCCCGGGACGCCGCCGTCTCCGGGTGGCCGGACGGTGGCCTACTCAGCACCCCCACAAGGGAACTGAGCATCCGTACTCAGGCCCGGGCGGCTCCGGGCCGTCATCGTGGGGGCATGCCCATACAGTCTTGTGTTCCGCGGCCGCGCGTCGGCATCACCGCCGTCGGCAGCCTCCTGCCCGAGGACGTGCTGTCCTCCGACGACCTCCAGCGGGAGGTGTCCCGGCGCAGTGGTCTGGCGCTGCCCGCGCGGCTCCTGACCTCGGCCACCGGGATCGTCTCGCGGCGGGTCGCGGGGCCTAGGGTGTACGCGTCGACGCTCGCGGCGGGCGCGGCCCGCCGGGCACTGGACTCCGCCGGGCTGAGCCCGCTGGACGTGGACCTGCTGGTCTTCGCCTCCGCCTCGCGGGACGTGGTCGAGCCGGCGACCGCGCACATCGTGCAGGCCGAACTGGGCTCCAGGGCGCACGCCGTGGACGTGACGAACGCCTGCAACAGCTTCGTCAACGGCATCGACCTGGCCCGGAGCATGCTGCTCGCCGGGCGGGCCCGGCGGGCGCTCGTGGTCACCGGGGAGACCCCGAGCCGGGCGGTGCGCAAGGACCCCGCCGATTTCGCGGAGTTCCGCAGCGGTTTCGCCGGCTACACGTTCGGCGACGCGGGCGCGGCCGTCCTGCTGGAGGAGGTGGGGCACGGCGGGATCCTGGACGTGGACAGTGAGACGCATTCGGAGCACTGGGAGGTCGGGGGGATCCCGGGCGGCGGTTCGCGGTACCCGCGCGGGGATTCGTACACGTATTTCCAGGGGGACGGGCACGAGCTGCGCGGGGTGTTCGAGAAGGTGGGGACGGCGGTCATCGACCGGACCCTGCACCGGACGGGCATGGACTGGGGCGGTTTCGCGAAGGTGCTGGTGCACCAGGTGACGGTGCCGTACCTGGAGCGGTTCGCGGAGCTGACGGGGGTGCCGGCCGGGAAGCTGGTGGTGACGGTGCCCGAGCTGGGGAACATCGCGAGCGCGAGCATCGGGGTGCAGCTGGAGCGGGTGTTCCCGGAACTCCGGTCCGGGGAGCGGGTGCTGTTCGTCGGGCTGGGCGGCGGGATCAGCATCATGACGATGGTCTGGGAGAAGTCGTGAGCGGCGCGCGGATGTGGGTGGTGGTGCCCGCGCACGAGGAGGAGGCGCGGCTCGCGGGGACGCTGCGTGCGCTGGCCGCCCAGCGGGACCGGGACTTCACGCTGCTGGTGGTGGACAACGCCTCGGCGGACGGGACGGGGGCGATCGCGCGGGAGTTCGCGGCGGGCGCGCCGTTCCCGGTGGAGGTGATCGAGGAACCGGAGAAGGGCGTCGGCTCGGCGGTGGACACCGGGTTCCGGTACGCGATCGCGCGCGGCGCGACCCTGCTGGCCCGGACGGACGCGGACTGCCTGCCCCGGCCCGGCTGGGCGGGTGCGGCCCGGGCCGCGCTGCTGGACCGGCCCGGGCTGGTGTGCGGCCGGGTCACGGCCCGGCGCGACGAGCACGGGCCGCTGGGCCGGGCCGGTTTCTCGGGACTGGTCGCGCTGGCCGCGCTGTTCGGGCGGCTGCGCCCCGAGCACGCCCGCCGGCACGGCTTCCGGGCGCCGTACCGGATGCACGCGGGGAACAACATGGCGATCACCGCCGAGCTGTACCTGGCCGTGGGCGGGATGCCGCGGCGCCCCTCGCCGACGGACCGGCTGTTCCTGAACGCGGTACGCCGCCACACCGACCGGATCTCCCGCTGCCGGGGCATGGTCGTGGAGAACTCCACGCGCCGGCTGCGCGCGTACGGCCTCGCCGGAACCGCCCGCTGGTACCTCGACCAGGGCAGCGGCACGCACGGAACGGACGACCCCCGCTGATGCTGGACCGACTCGAACACGCGCTGCGGGCCCGGCCCGAGCGGCCCGCCGTGCTCTCCGCGACCCGCTCGGGCGGGACGCGGGTGCGCGCCACCCGGGGTGAGCTCGCCGGGCTGGCCGACGCGTACGCCGCCGCGCTGCACGCGCGCGGACTGCGCGCCGGGGACACCGTCGGAGTGGCCGTGCGGCCCGGGCCGCGGGCGCTGGCGGTGCTGCTCGCGCTGTGGCGGCTCGGGCTGCGCGGCGCCGTGCTGGACCCGGGGGCCGGCGCGGAGGTGCTGCGGGCCCGGCTCGCGCTGGCGCGGCCCGCACTGGTGCTGGCGGACGGCGCCGCGCAGGCGGTGGCGGGCTGGGCGCGGCCACTGGCCCGGCGGGCGGCGCTGGAGCTGCCGGAGCTGGCCTCGCTGGGACCGGTGGCCACGGTGGGGCCCCGGCTGCCGGGGTGCGCGCCCGCGCTGGAGCGGGGGGCGTCCCGGGCGGGGGTGCCCGCCGGGTACGACGGTGACGGTGACGCGGTGATCGTGTTCACCTCCGGGACCACCTCGCGGCCCCGGGCCGTGGTGCACACCCGGGCGGGGCTGGCCGCGGGGATGGAGACGGTGTCGGAGCTGTTCGGCGGCGGGGCCGGGCGCGGTGGCGGCGGGGCAGGGCGCGGTGGCGGCGGGGCAGGGGCCGGAGCCGGCGGTGGGCCCGGCGGCGGGGAACCCGTGCTGGGCGGGACCTTCTTCGTGCTGGTGCCCTCGCTGACGCACGGGGCGCCGGTCGCGCTGCCGGCCCGGTCCCCGGCGACGCTGGCCCGGCAACTGGACCGGCTGCGGCCCCGGGACACGTACCTGACGCCGCCGCAGCTGCGGGACGCGCTCGGCGCGGGGGCCCGGTTCGGGGGCCGGGTCTGGACGGGTTCGGCTCCGGCGAGCGCCGGGCTGCTGGGCCGGGTCCGGGAGGCGGGCGCAGACCAGGCGTGGGGGGTGTACGCGCTGACCGAGCTGTTCCCGGCCGCCGCCGTGGAGTCCCGGGAGAAG
The DNA here is from genome assembly GCF_056435605.1 of Streptomyces sp. NPDC043896. Classification (NCBI taxonomy): domain Bacteria; kingdom Bacillati; phylum Actinomycetota; class Actinomycetes; order Kitasatosporales; family Streptomycetaceae; genus Streptomyces; species Streptomyces sp. NPDC043896. The sequence continues at coordinate 374,372 of NZ_JBWKEE010000004.1, read as the reverse complement.
GCCGCCTTCGAGGGGCCGGGAGACCTGGTGGGGAGCCCGCTGCCCGGGGTGCGGACCGCCGTGGACGCGGCCGGCCAGCTGCTGCTGACCGGGCCCGCGGCCCGGGACCGCTACCTGGGCGAGGCGCCCGATCCCTGGGTGGCGACCGGGGACCGGGCGAGCCTGGACGGGGCCGGCCGGATCGTGCTGGAGGGCCGCTGCAAGGACATGGTGCTGCGCAGGGCGGAGAACATCTACCCCGGCCTGTACGAGCCGGGCCTGCACGTGCCGGGGGTGGAGCTGGGGGTGCTGGTCGGGGTTCCGGCGGGCGACGGGGACGAGCGCCTGGTGGCGGTGGTCCAGCCGCAGCCGGGTGTCCCCGAGCCGGTGCTGCGGGCCGCGCTCTCGGCGCCGCTGCGGCGGATGGGCACGGCCCGGCCGGACGCGCTGGTGTTCGCCCGGATCCCGTTGTCGGGGCGCTCGCGGAAGCCGGACCGGGCGGCGGTGTCGGCGCTGGCGGCGGCCCGGCTGGTGACGGCTGCGGGGGCGGGTGCTCCGAGGTCGGGGACGACGGGGCCGGGGACGACGGGGGGCCGGGGGTGAGCCTGTGGGTGGTCGTCCCCGCGTACAACGAGGCGGGGTCGATCGGCGGCACCCTGGCGGCGCTGGCCGCTCAGCAGGACACCCGGTTCCGGCTGGTGGTGGTCGACAACGCCTCCACCGACGGGACGGCCCGGGTCGTACGGGAGTTCGCCCGCTCGGCGCCCTTCCCCGTCGAGCTGGTCCACGAGCCCGAGCCCGGGGCGGGCACCGCCGCCGACACCGGCTTCCGGCACGCCGCGGGCGCCGGGGCGCGCCTGCTGCTGCGTACGGACGCGGACTGCCTGCCCGCCCGGAACTGGACGGCCGTCGCCCGGGCGGAGTTCGGCCGGGGCGCCGAGGTGCTGTGCGGGCGGAGCGTGCCGCGCCGGGACGAACGCCCGACGTTCGCCGAGGCCCGGCTGCTGCCCGCGCTGGTCCGGCTGTCCGCGCTGTACGGGCGGTGGCGGGCCGCGCACCGGGATCCCCGCTACCTCGCCCCGTACGTGCTGTGCCACGGCCACAACCTCGGCATCACCGCCGAGCTGTACCTGCGCTGCGGCGGGGCGCCGCGCGAGCGGCTGGAGGAGGGCTCGGAGGACGTGACGCTCCTCAACCGGGCCCGGGAGCACAGCGCGCGGATCGTCCGCGCCGAGCACCTGGTGGTGGAGAGCAGCCTGCGGCGGCTGCGCTCCTGGGGTGCGCGGCGCACCCTGCTCTGGTACTGGGACCGGCGCTACCGGCCCACCGACACGAAAGAGGTCCACGTCCGATGACCACCACCGCCCAGGCACGGGCACGCCGGCGCGACCGCCGGGTCTACCTGCGCAGCCACCCGCTGCTGTTCGGGCTGCTCGCCGCCACGCGGGGGCGGGCCGCGCGCCGGATCGGGGGCACGGTGCTGGTGCACGACGCCGGGGCCTACCGGGAGGCGCTGACCCGGATCCCGCTGGACCGGACGGCGGCGGGCACCACGGGCGGGGCCGCGCGGGAGGCGCTGCGCGGGGCCGGCGGGGTGCTGTTCGACCAGGAGGGCGGCGGGCACCGGGACGGCCGGCGTTCGCTGGCGGAGGGGCTGGGCGCGGCCGGGGTGGAGGAGCTGCGCGCGCTGTGGCGGCCGCTGCTGGTGCGGGGGCTCGCGCCGCTGGGCCGGGATGCGGAGGTGGACGTGGTGGCCCTGGCGCGGGAGCTGGCCGGGTCGGTGGCGGGGGCCCTCCTCGGCTGCGCGGCCGAGCCGCTGGCTCTGGCGGAGGCGGCCGCGGAGGCCGCGTCGGCGTCGGTGCGCAGCCATCTGCCGGGCCCGCCGAGGCCGGGGGCGGGGGCGGCGGCGACCCGGGCGGCGGAGCGCCTGCGGGGGCTGCTGGGTGACGGTGACGCCCTGGACGCGATGGTGGCGGTGGCCGCGGTGAACACCACCGTGGCGGCGGTGCCCCGGGCGGTCGCCTGGTGCGCGGACGCGGGACTGTGGGAGCAGGCCGCGGACGGGGGGCTGCGGCCCCGGCTGGCGGAGGAGCTGCTGCGGGTCACGGCGGCCTCGCCGGTGCTGCCCCGGGTCGCGGCGGGGGCGGGGACGGTCGGGGGCTGCCCGGTGCGGGGCGGGGACCGGCTGCTGCTGGTGGCCCGGCACGCGGCCGGGGCGCACCGGCGTGACCCGGACGGGCGGGACCCGGCACAGGGGCGTGCGGCGCGGCTGGTGTTCGGGGCGGGGCCGCACGTGTGCCCGGGGGCACGGCTGGCGACGGTCCTGCTGGCCGACGTACTGGAGGCGCTGGCTCCGCACCGGCCGGTGGTGACGCGCTCGCGGGTGGACCGGCGTGCGGCCCTGCCGGGGTGGCGCGTGCTGACGGTGAGGGCGGGCTCGTGAGGATCGGGATCACGGGCGCGAGCGGGTTCTGCGGCGGGCACGTGGCCCGCGCGGCGGCCGCGTCGGGCTTCTCGGTGGTCTGCCTGGGCCGTCGGCCGGGCCCGCTGGGCGAGCACCGGTACTGGGACGCGGCGGCCGCCGGGCCGGACCTGTCGGGCGTGGACGCGGTGGTGCACTGCGCGGCGGCGGTGGGTGATCCGGCGCCGGGTTCGCGGGCGGAGGCGGCGATGGGCGCCGTCAACGTGGACGGCACCGCGCGGCTGATGCGGGCCGCCGCCGGCCGGCCGGTGGTGTGGGTGAGCAGCGCGAGCGTGTACGACCCGCGCGTCGGCCGGGCCCGCGTCACGGAGGACCACCCGCGCGCCCACCACCTCAACGCGTACGGCCGTACGAAGGCGGCGGGCGAGGCCCTGGCGCTGGCGGCGGGTGCGGTGGTGCTCCGCCCGAGGGCGGTGTACGGGCCGGGCGACACCCAGCTCCTGCCGCGCCTGCTGTCCCGGGTCCGCGCGGGCACGCTGCTCCTGCCGGGTCCGGACGTGGAGCTGAGCCTGACGGCGGTGGAGAACCTGGCCGACGCCTGCCTGGCGGCCGCCGGCTGGACCCCGGGGGCGTACAACATCGCGGACGCGGCCCCGTACGGCCGGGACGCGGCGGTCACCGCGGTCCTGCGCGCCCACGGTGTCCGGGCGCGGATCCGCCACCTCCCCCTCCCGGCGGCGGGGGCGGCGGCCCGCGCGGCGGAATCCCTGGCCCGCCTCACCGGATCGGAGCCGGCCCTGAGCCGCTACGCGGTGGACCAGCTGGCACACCCGGTGGTACTGGACCTGTGCAGGGCCCGCGCGCAGGGCTGGACCCCGAGGCGGACCCTGGAGGACTACCTCAGCCTTCCTGTGCGGGGGTGAGCCGTAGGGAGATGCTGTTGATGCATTGACTTCCGCTCCCCACCTCCTGGAAGGAGGGGATTCCTACCACGGTCGGCTGACCGTGTCGGCGGGTTCCTGCTTCAACGCGCTGCGCCGGATCACGTCCCGGTCTTACCTGCGCTCGACAGGCTGTCACCGCCAGTCCGGCGGCCTTGGCGACGTTGACCGCCGCGTTGATGTCCCGGTCGAGGACGGCCCCGCAGGTCCCGCAATCCCACACGCGGACGTGCAAGGGCTTGGGGCCGTCCTTGATCCCGCAGAACGGAGCAGACCTGGGAGGTCGGCTCGAACCGCCCGATCCGCACAAAGGTGCGCCCGTACCGGGCGGCTTTGTACTCCAGCATGGCTACGAACTGCGCCCATCCGGCGTCGTGGACGGACTTGGCCAGACATGTGCGGGCAAGAGCTTTGACCGCCAGGCCCTCGACGGCAACCGCTTGATTCTCACGGATGATCTTCGTCGAAAGCTGGTGGTGGAAACCCCGCCGTGCGTCGGCCACCCGCGCATGCGCACGGGCCACCGTCAATCGGGCCTTCTCCCTGTTCGCGCTGCCCTTGACCTTGCGGGACAGCGAGCGCTGCGCGCGCTTGAGCTTCTTCTCGGCGCGGCGCAGGAAGCGCGGGGCGTCGATCTTCGTGCCGTCGGAGAGAACGGCGAAGTGCCCGAGTCCAAGGTCGATGCCGACCTCCGGCGTGACCCGCGGTAGCGCCTCGGACGGCTCGGTCTCAACGACGAACGAGGCAAAGTACCGCCCGGCCGCATCCTTGACCACGGTCACCGTGGACGGAGTGCACGGCAGGGTGCGAGACCACTTCACACGCACATTGCCGATCTTCGGCAGCCGCAGGTCACCGCCCGGCGTGATGGACCAGCGGGCATTGGCTGTGAAGCGGACGGCCTGCCGACTGTCCTTGCGGGACTTGAACCGGGGTGCCCCCATGCGCGGGCGCTTGCCCCTGAGGCCGTCGAAGAAACCGCGGTACGCGGCATCCAGGTCCCGCAGGGACTGTTGCAGCACTGCGGCCGACACCTGGCCGAGCCAGGCCCGCTCCGGCGTCCTCTTCGCCTCGGTGATCAGAAGCTTCGGCAGGTCTCCGGTCGTCGAGAATACCTCAGCGGCGGCGCGTGCGGCCTCACGGGCCCTGAGAGCATCGTTGTAGACCACGCGCGCACACCCGAACGCCCTTGCCAGCTCAGTGCGCTGCGGGCCGTTCGGGTACAAGCGGAAGCTGTACCGAAGGTGCACAGCGAGCACCGTACTGCGGTTGACCCATTGCCGAATATCAGAACATCTGCGCTAGTAGAGCCGCTGGGCCCGGACCCCGCTGGAGTCCGGGCCCGGCCAATCGCCCTGCTCGACGCGTTCTGCGTCAGCCCTTGTCCGGGGTCAGCCGCAAAGCAATCGAATTGATGCAGTAGCGCTGGTCGGTAGGGGTCGGGTAGCCCTCGCCCTCGAAGACGTGTCCGAGGTGGGAGCCGCACGTCGCGCAGAGGACCTCGGTGCGGACCATGCCGTGCGAGGTGTCGGCGCGCAGCTCCACCGCGTCGGTGTCCTTCGGGTCGTAGAAGGACGGCCAGCCGCAGTGCGAGTCGAACTTCTCCGAGGAGCGGAAGAGCTCGGCGCCGCAGCCGCGGCAGGAGTAGACGCCCTCCGTCTTGGTGTCGGTGTACTCGCCGCGGAAGGCGGGCTCGGTGCCGGCGAGGCGGAGCACCTGGTACTCCGACGGCGTCAGCTCCGCCTGCCACTGCTCGTCCGTCTTCTGGACCTCGTACGCCATGACGCTCCCGCTCCCTCAGTCAGTTCGACAGGCGGGCGAGGATCTTGGGTCCCAGATCCGTGACGTCGCCCGCGCCCATGGTGAGAACGAGATCACCGGGCTTGGCCATTCCCGCGATGACCTCGGCGACGGCGTCCTTGTCGTGCTCGGCGGCGACGTCGGCGCCGGCGGTGCGGGCGGCGGAGATGATCAGCTCGCTGGTGACGCCGGGGATCGGGTCCTCGCGGGCCGGGTAGATGTCGAGGACGACGGAGGCGTCGGCCAGGGCGAGGGCCTGGCCCATCTCCTTGCCCAGTTCCTGGGTGCGGGAGAAGAGGTGGGGCTGGAAGACGACCAGGATGCGGGAGTCCCCGGCGGCGCCGCGGATGGCCTCCAGGTCGGCGGTCATCTCGGTGGGGTGGTGCGCGTAGGAGTCGATGACCTGGACTCCGGCGGCCTCGCCCTTGAGCTGGAGGCGGCGCTTGACGCCGGTGTACTTGCCGAGCGCGGCGGCGAGGTCGTCGGCCGGGATGCCGAGGGCGACGCCGGCGGTGAGGGCGGCGACGGCGTTGTGGGCGTAGTGGCGGCCGGGCACGGAGACGGTGAAGACGATCTCGCGGCCGTCGATCACGACCGAGACCTCGCTGGTCAGGCCGCGGGGGGTGACCTTGCGGATCCAGACGTCGGCGGTCTCGTCCTCGCCGTACGTCTTGACGATCAGGTCGGGGTTGCCGCTGACGCGGCGGGCGATCTCGGCGGCGCCTTCCTGGCCGTGGGCGACGACGAGGATGCCACCGGGGACGACCTTGCCGACGAAGGTCTCGAAGGACTCGTAGATCTCCTCCATCGACGCGTAGTTCGCGTGGTGGTCGAGCTCCGCGTTGAGGATGATCGCGACCTGAGGGGTGTACTTGTGGAAGCTGCGGTCGCTCTCGTCCGCCTCGGCCACGAAGACGTCGCCCTCGCCGTGGTGGGCGTTGGAGCCGGGGGCGTCCAGGTCGCCGCCGATGGCGTACGAGGGGTCCAGTCCCAGGGCGCCGAGCGCGACGGCCAGCATCGAGGTGGTGGTGGTCTTGCCGTGGGTGCCGGCGACCGCGATCGGGCGCAGGCCGTCCATGACGGAGGCGAGGGCGTCCGAGCGGTGCACGACCGGGATGCCGAGCTCGGCGGCGCGGGCCAGCTCGGGGTTGTCGGCGCGGATCGCGCTGGAGACGACGACGCAGGTGGCGTCGGTGGCGAGGTGTCCGGCGGCGTGCCCGATGTGGACCGTGGCGCCGTGGGCGCGCAGCGCCTCGGCGGTCTCGGAGTCACGGGAGTCGCTGCCGGCCACCTGCGCACCGCGCTGGGCGAGGATCTTCGCGATGCCGGACATGCCGGCGCCGCCGATGCCGATGAAGTGGGGCCGTTCCATCGCGGTCGGCAGGCCGGGCTTCATTCAGGTCGCTCCAGGATCGAGTGCGGGGGGTGCCCGCCGGGGTGTGTCCGCCCCAGCCTATTCGTTGTGGGCGAAGAGCTTGAGCACCGGAACCTCCACTTTGTGCCGGGCGCGGGAGGCCCAGTCCCGGTGGAAGAACTCCTCGACCAGGTGGGGGGCGGTCAGGACGATCACCTCGTCGGCGCGGGTCTCGTCGACGACGGCCTTGAGTTTGTCGAGCGGGTGGTCCTCGACGATCTGGCCGACGGCCTTGGCGCCCTTGGCCCGCAGGGCCGCGAGTGAGTGTTCGAGTGCTTGTGCGGCGGGGCCCAGGGCGGCCTTGCCCTCGGGTACGTCGGCCTCGCGGAGGGCCTCGGGGAGCTCACCGAGCGCCACGTCGTCGATGGCGCGGAGCAGTCGGTCCTGGTCGCCCCTGGGTTGCATGAGGACGAAGAAGGAGACCGTGTCGTCTCCGTGCAGGCTGGTGACGAAGTCCACGTCCACCGTGGTCAGCGGCTGCTCGATCATCAATACGCTCGTGAACACGGACGCCCTCTCCTTCATGGGCCGAGGCCGGTCGGCCGGCCCCTGCGGAAACCATCCTGCCCCGCCGTCGCGCGGGGCCTCGCGAGTATGTGTGCCCAGGTATGTGCCCGTCGGAAGCTAAGCGGAACGAGAAATTCCGCTCCTTGTCAGATCCGACGGTAACGGGTGAACAGGAACCCGGCCTCTTCCAGTACGCAGGCGGGGGCGAGCCGGTGCGGAACCGTGACGGAGGGCCCTCCGGAGATCCGCTGGGCGCCGCCCGCCGTGAGCGTCGGGGAGATCGTCAGGCACAGCTCGTCGAGCACGTCGGCGGCCACGAACTGGCCCAGCAGCCGGGGCCCGCCCTCGGTCAGCTGACGGCGCAGCCCGCGCGCGGCCAGCTCGCGCACCACCCGCTCCGGGTCCACGGCGGCCCCCTCCCCCGCCACCACGACCTCGGCCCCGGCCGCGACGGCCGCGGCCACCCGGTCCGAGGGGGCGCCGGCGCCGGTGACCACCAGGGTGGGCACCAGGGGGGCGGTGAACAGGGGCAGGGAGAAGTCCAGGTCCAGGCTCGCGGTGACCACCGCGATGACGGCCGCGGGGCCCTGTCCGGCGGCCTTTCGGCGGGCCGCGAAGGCCTCCCGGGCCCGGGCCGGGCGGTAACCCTCCTGGCGAACCGTTTCCGCCCCCACGACCACCACGTCCGCCAGGGCCCGCAGGGTGCCGAAGATCCGCATGTCGGTCTCGCCCGAGATGGGCTGCGAGCGCCCGTCGTGCTGCGCGGCCCCGTCCAGGGTGGAGACCATGTTCGCCCGCAGCCAGTGCGCCCCGGGGGCCGGCTCGGGGTAGGCGTACGCCTCCGCCAGCTCGTCCAGCGACCACTCGCGGTCGGCCGTGGCCCCGGACGGGGCGGGTGTCTGATCGGTCACAGGGAACAGGCGTCGCATCGGTGCAGTGTGACACGCCCCGTAGAGTTAAGAGCTGTGTCAACATCACTCTCCATCTCCGGTCCTGCCTCCGGGCAGCCACCTATAGCCGGCGCGGGCCCACTCGCCCTGTGCGCCCGCGAGCCGCGCGTGCCCGCCGAACGGCTGGTGGCCGAGATGGTGCCGCCGCCCCGCTTCGATTCGGTGCGCTTCGACACCTACGACCCGGACCCGGCCCAGCCGAGCCAGGCCGAGGCCGTCACCGTGCTGAGCGGCTTCGCCGCCGGCCTCGGCGGCGCCCACGCCAGCGGAGCCGGCAAGCGCAAGTGGTTCCGGAAGAAGGCCCCCGCGCCGGCTCCCGGCCCGCGCGGCGTGTACCTCGACGGCGGCTACGGCGTCGGCAAGACGCACCTGCTGGCCTCCCTCTGGCACGCCACCCCGGCCGAGCCCGCGCTCAAGGCGTTCGGCACGTTCGTCGAGCTCACCAACCTGGTCGGCGCGCTCGGCTTCCAGCAGACCGTGCAGACCCTGGGCGGACACCGGCTGCTGTGCATCGACGAGTTCGAGCTGGACGACCCGGGCGACACCGTGCTGGTGTCCTCGCTGCTCAGCCGGCTCGTGGAGCAGGGCGTGGCGCTGGCCGCCACCTCCAACACGCTGCCCGGCAAGCTCGGCGAGGGCCGCTTCGCCGCCGCCGACTTCCTGCGCGAGATCCAGGGGCTGTCCGCCCATTTCCGGCCGCTGCGCATCGACGGCCAGGACTACCGCCACCGCGGCCTGCCCGAGGCCCCGGCGCCCTTCTCCGACGAGCAGGTCGCGAAGGCCGCGTACGCGACCCCCGGCGCGAGCCTCGACGACTTCCCCGGCCTGCTGGAGCACCTGGCGAAGGTCCACCCGAGCCGCTACGGAGCGCTGACCGACGGGATAGCGGCGGTCTGCCTGACCGACGTCGTCCCGGTGCCGGACCAGTCGACGGCGCTGCGCCTGGTGGTGCTGGCCGACCGGCTGTACGACCGCGAGGTCCCGGTGCTGGCCTCCGGGGTGCCCTTCGACCGGCTCTTCAGTGAAGAGATGCTCAACGGCGGTTATCGGAAGAAGTACTTCCGAGCCATATCGCGGCTCACCGCCCTCGCGCGCGACGCGAAACCCCTGGTCTCCCAGTAGGTTTGGCACGGCCGGGCGCTCCTCGCGGCCCGGCCGTTTCCACTTCCGCGAAGGGATACCACCATGGCCACCACGCGTCACGCGCACACCGTCTGGGAAGGCAACCTGCTGGAGGGCAAGGGTCAGGTGACCCTCGACTCCTCCGGCAAGGGCACCTTCGACGTCTCCTGGCCCTCCCGTGCCGAGGCCGCGAACGGCAAGACCAGCCCCGAGGAGCTGATCGCCGCCGCCCACTCCAGCTGCTTCTCGATGGCCCTTTCGCACGGCCTCGCGGGCGCGGGCACCCCGCCCACCCGTCTGGAGACCAAGGCCGACGTCACCTTCCAGCCGGGTGAGGGCATCACCGGCATCCACCTGACCGTGGAGGGCGAGGTCCCGGGCCTCGACAACGACGCCTTCGTCGCCGCCGCCGAGGACGCCAAGAAGAACTGCCCCGTCAGCCAGGCCCTGACGGGTACGACGATCACCCTGAGCGCCAAGCTCGCCTGATCCCCGCACCACCGCCGGGCGCCGCCCGTCACCCCTCCGGGGCCCGCGCACACCGCCGGGGCCGGGCGGGGTGACGGGGCCCGGCGGGGTGACAGGGCCGGGCAGGGTGACAGGGCCCGGCGGAGTGACGGGGCCGGGCTGGGTTGACGGGGCCCGGCGAGTGACGGGCCGCGCCCGGCGCACGCGTCGCGGCCCCCGGTGCGGCGCGCCGTGGTACCACGGGCCGGTCACATCTCCAGCCGCGCACCGGGGAGTTGCCGATGTCCGTCACCCGACGCAGCCTGCTCGCGGCGGGCACGATCGCCTTCAGCGGGGCCCTCGGGGCGCTCTTCGCCCCGGACCGCGCCCGGGCCTCCGCCCGGGGGTACGGGCCGCTGCTGCCCGACCCGGCCGGGCTGCTGGACCTGCCCGGCGGCTTCTCGTACCGGGTGCTCTCGCGCGCCGGGGACCCGCTGCGCTCGGGCGAGGGCACGGTCCCGGGGAACTGCGACGGCATGGCCGCCTTCGGCGCGGGCGGGGGCCGGCTGCGCCTGGTCCGCAACCACGAGAACCGCGCCACTGCCGCGCTGCGGGTCCCCGCCGTGGACGGGCTCACGTACGACCCCGGGGCGCTGGGCGGCTGCACGGTGCTGGAGCTGGACCGGGCGGGCGCGGTGCGGGGTGAGCGGGTCGGGCTGGCCGGGACCGCCGTCAACTGCGCGGGCGGGCGCACCCCTTGGAACACCTGGCTGAGCTGCGAGGAGACCGAGGAGCGTGCCGGGGAGTCCGGGTACGCCCGGGACCACGGGTACGTCTTCGAGGTGGACCCCGCCGATCCGCGCGGGCTGGGCGCCGTCCCGCTGACCGCGCTGGGCCGCTTCGCGCACGAGGCCGTCGCCGTGGACCCGTACCGGGGGGTGGTCTACGAGACGGAGGACGCGTTCGTACGGCCCTTCGGGCTGTTCTACCGCTTCCTGCCGGCGCTGCCGCTCGGCGGCCGCGGCTCCCTGCGGGCGGGCGGGGTGCTGGAGGCGATGCGGGTGCCCGGGGTGGCGGACCTGGCGGCGGTGGACGAGCCGGGGGCGGAGTTCCCGGTGGAGTGGGTGCCCGTACCGGACCCGTCGGCGGCGGGGACGCCGGTCCGGTTCCAGGACTTCGGCCCGCGCGGGATCACCCACGCGCAGAAGCTGGAGGGCTGCTACTGGGGCGGCGCCGGGGTGTACTTCGTCTCCAGCTTCGCCCGCGGCCGCGAGGGGGCCGCCGCCGACCACCACGGCCAGGTCTGGTTCCACGACCCGCTGCGCGGCCGGCTCCGGCTGGAGGTGCTCTTCGGGCCCTCGGCGGACACAGCCCTGCCCGGGGACTCCCCCGACAACATCTGCCTGGCTCCCGACGGGGGGCTGATGGTGTGCGAGGACGGCGGCGGCGACCAGTACGTCTTCGGGGTGACCCGCGACGGGGAGGTCTACCCGGTGGCCCGCAACGCGGAGGACACCGGCGTGCCGGGGGCGCCGGAGCGGGGGGAGTTCGCGGGGGTCACCTTCTCCCCCGACGGGCGGACGATGTACGTCAACGCCTACGCGCCGGGTACCACGTTCGCGGTGACCGGCCCCTGGCGGTGACCCGCCGCCGGCCCGCCGGCCGGGACCCGGCCGTCTCACCCGGCCGTCGCGCGCGGCCGTCTCACGCGGCCGTCTCGCGCCGCCGTCTCGCGCGGCCGTTCGGTGTGCCGCAGGATCGTACGGTGGCGAAGAAGCGGACGTACGGCACGGGGAGCGACGGCGGCGGGATCCGCGGGGGCCCGGGCGTGTCCGCGGGCACGGGCGCCCGGCGGCCCCTCGCCCCGCTGCTGCGGGTGGCGCCCGGGGAGCGGGTCGACCTCGCCGCCCTGGACACCTCCGCCACCCCGGGCGGCCCCGCCGGCAAGGCCGCGGGGACCGAGGCCATCACCCGGATGGCCGCACCCCTGGCCTCCCTCCAGGAACGGCTCTACGCGGCGAGCACCGCCGGGGACCGGCGCCGGCTGCTGCTGGTCCTCCAGGGCATGGACACCAGCGGCAAGGGCGGCACGGTCAAGCACGTCATCGGCCAGCTCAACCCCGCCGGCTGCCGCGTCAGGGCCTTCAAGGCCCCCACGCGCGAGGAGCGCGGCCACTCCTTCCTCTGGCGGATCGAGAGGGCCCTCCCCCAGCCGGGCGAGATCGGGATCTTCGACCGTTCGCACTACGAGGACGTCCTCGTCGCCCGGGTGCGGGAGCTGGTGCCGGCCGACCGGCTGTCCCGGCGCTACGCGCAGATCAACGCCTTCGAGAAGTCCCTCGCCGACGACGGCGTGACCGTGGTCAAGGTCTTCCTGCACCTCGGCTACGAGGAGCAGCGCAGGCGGCTCCTGGCGCGGCTCGACAACCCCGACAAGCACTGGAAGTTCAGCCCCGGGGACATCGACGACCGGCTGATGTGGCCGGCGTACCGGGAGGCGTACGAGCTGGTCCTGGAGCGCTGCTCGACGGAGGCGGCGCCCTGGTACGTGGTCCCCGCGGACCGGAAGTGGTACCGGAACTGGGCGGTCGGGTCACTGCTGCTGGAGCACCTGGAGGAGATCGGTCCGGTGTACCCGCCGGGTGACTTCGACGTGCAGGAGTGCCGCAATCGTCTGCTTGCCACATAGTCATATAGTTTGCTTACGTGACCATTTCCGCACGCAACGTAGCGGCCACGGCCGTACTCGGTGCCCTCTGCGCCGCCCTCACGGGATGCGGGGGCGGCCCCTCCGGTCCGGCGCAGGGCTCCGGACAGGGCCGGCTGGCCGCCCCCGCCGCCTCCGCCCCGGCCACCGCGTCCGCCCAGGCCTCCCCCTCCTCGTCCACCCCCGCCTCCCCGCTGGCCGGCGCGCCCGCCAAGGTCCCGACCCTGGCCCCGGGCCCGAACGGCCTGACGCCCGTCTTCGAACGGGCCCGGCAGCGCACCGAGAAGACCGTGGCGCTGACCTTCGACGCCGACATGACCTCCGATCAGGGGCCGCGCGCCGCCTCGGGCGAACGCTTCGACAATCCGGGGCTGATCGACACCCTGCGCCGGCTGAAGGTGCCCTCGACGGTCTTCATGACGGGCCGCTGGGCCGAGGAGTACCCCGACCAGGCCAAGTCCATCGGCACGGACCCCGCCTTCGAGATCGCCAACCACTCCTACAGCCACCACGCCTTCACATCCCCCTGCTACGGGCTCCCCGCGCTGGACGGCGAGGCCGCGCGGGCCGACGTGGATCGCGCCTTCGCGGCGTTCAGGGCAGCCGGAGCGGTCAACACCGTCCCGTACTTCCGCTTCCCCGGCGGCTGCTACGACGACCAGGCGCTGCGGGCCCTGTCCCCCGCCAAGGTCACCGCGGTGCAGTGGGACGTGGTCAGCGGGGACGCCTTCGCGAAGGACCCCGACGCGGTGGCGGAACAGGTGCTGGCCGGGGTGAAGCCCGGCTCGGTGGTGGTCATGCACTGCACGCGCAGCGCGGCCCCGGTGACGGAGCAGGCGATCCAGAAGATCGTCCCGGAACTGCGAAAGCGGGGGTTCCGCTTCGTGAAGGTGTCGGAGCTGATGGGGAAGTAACGTTCCCCCTTCAGCCGGCGGCCGCCCCGGTCAGCCCCGCCGCGCGCTGACCAGGCAGGCCGCCGCCCCCGCCGCGCCGGCCAGCAGCAGCGCCCCCGCCAGCGCCCCGAGCGGGAGCGGAACGGTGCCCGAGCGGGCGGCCCCGACCAGGGCGGACACCGCACCGCGGGCCGGCGAGTACGCCACGACCCAGGCCAGCAGCGAGCCCACGCCCCCCGCGAGGACGGCGAGCCCGCGCCCCCGCACCACCGGCCGGCTGCACACCGCGCCCACGGCGGCCCCCGTGAGGGCGCAGACCGCCACCGCCACCGCTCCGGCGAGCGCGGTCCCGGCCGGGGCCCGGTGCCCGAGTTCGCCGGCCAGCAGGGCGTAGGCCCCGCCCGCCGCCCCGCCGAGCAGGGTCCCGGCCAGGGCGGTCAGCAGGGCCGCCGCATGGACCCGTACCGGGCCGGCCGCGGCGGCGGAGACCGCCCGGGCGGCCGGGGGCTCGGCCGTCACGCAGATCCGGACCAGCCAGGCGGCCAGCGGCACCAGGCCCGCCGCCGCGTAGCCGAGGGCGTCGAGCGCCGGGTCGCCGGCGCGGATGCCGACCGCGACGAACGCCGCGTACACGACGAGCGGGGCGATCCAGCGCTGGGAGCGCAGCAGCAGGGCGCCCTGGTAGCGCAGCAGGGCGGTCACGGTCACGGGAGGGCCTCCACGGCGCGGATGTGCCAGGGCGGGAGCGCGGTCAGCAGCTCGCGCAGCACCGCGTCCGAGCGGGCGGCGTCCACGGTCAGCAGGACCCCGCCGCCCGGGGCGGGTACGGGCGCGGCGGCGGCCAGGCCCGGCGGCGGGGCGGCGCCGGGCGGGCCGACGGCGTGGATCCGTACGGCGGCCGTGCGCAGCCCGCCGCCCGGGGCCGCGGATTCCAGGGTGCCGCCGCGCACCCGGTAGTGGGCGTCGGGCCGGCCGGCCAGCCGGGCCGGGTCGTGGTCGACGAAGACCACCGTGCCCCCGGCGGCGGTCCGTTCGGCGACGGCGCGGTCCAGTTCCGCCCGGGCGGGCGCGTCCAGGCCCGTCCAGGCCTCGTCGAGGACGAGCAGCCCCGGCCCGGCGAGCAGGGCCTGGGCGACGGCGACCTTCTGGCTGGTGCCCTTGGACAGTTCGGCCATCGGGGTGCGGGCGTGGGCGGCGGCGCCGAACCTCTCCAGCCCCTCCGCCGCCCGGCGGGCCGCCTCCGCCCCCGTCAGACCGTGCACCCGGCCCAGGTGGGTCAGGTAGGCGCCCGCCGTCAGGGGCAGGGCCGCGGGGAAGCGTTCGGGTACGTAGGCGGTACGGGGCGGGCGGCCCTCGATCCGGCCCTCGGTCGGCGTGTCGATGCCGGCGACGAGGCGCAGCAGGGTGGACTTGCCGCCGCCGTTGCCGCCTTCGACGCGGACCAGGGCCCCGGCCGGCAGTTCCGCCGTGACGCCGCGCAGCACCCAGGGCCGCCGCCGGCCGTAGCGGCGGCCCACGCCGGTGAGCCTCAGTGCGTGGCCGCCGTCTCGGTGAGCTCGCTGGGCCGGACGATGACGAAGCCCTCGCCGCTCAGCTTCAGCTGGACGACTTCACCGGAGCCGCCGCGGATCATGGAGCCGAAGGACTGGGAGCGGTGCAGCCCGGTCTCCAGCGCCGCGCTCCAGCCGACGACCGCGTCCGTGTCCACGTACACCGGCGCCTGCGCGGTCACCGGGATGATGATCGGAGTGCCGTCGCAGACCACGGCGAGCTTGCCGGTGCCGGTGAAGAGGCTGTTGAAGAGGCCGCCGCCGGTCATGCCGGCGCCCTTCACCGCCCTGATCTCGTAGGACAGCGTGGGGTCGAAGCACAACACGTTGCGCCCGTTGATCGTGAGCGCGTCGCCGGGCTCGAAGTCGATGACGAAGCAGTTGCCGGCCTGGTGCGCGAACCACGCCTCGCCCTGGCCGCGTACGGACATCAGCGCGAGCCCCTCGCCGGTGACCGCCCGCTTGAGCAGGCCGCCGATGCCCCCCTGGCCCTTGTGCTCGAACTGGAGGTTGCCGCGGAAGGCGACCATGGACCCCTGGCGGGCGAACATCTCCCCGTTGACGGCGTACTTGACGGACTTGGCGTTCTGCAGGGTCATACCGGGTGCGGTGGACGGCTGCGCCAGGTTCTCCGACGCGAAGAGGTCACTTTTCACTGCACTCCAGCCTTGTCTCTTCAGGCGGTCAGGGATGAATGCAACTGTCGTTCTAAACAGTCTACTTACTCGTGTTGCTGTTCCTGTGTGACGGCATGTTGCTGACCTGCTTCGCTCGTGACGGGTGCGAGAGCTGGGACGCCTCCCGGGAACCGCTGATCTGTGACAGCATGCCGGTCCTCATCGACGATGATTTGCCGTTCGAGGACGGGAAGGCCTGCGGGCGGCGCTCGGCGCATTCGCTGAGTACCGGCCGGCCGGACCGCTCTACGCGGAGCGAGGGCTCGAAGGCGCGGCCGACACGTATCAGTGTCAGGCGGTTAGGTTCGCCGCCGGAACTGCTGGATGGACTCGGTTGCCAGCATGGCGACCCCAAGGGTGACCAGCGCCCAGGTCGTCTGCCCGGTCGTGGCGCCACTCGCGATGTATCCCGCGATTCCTCCTGCACCGATGGTCCCGATCTTGTCGTGGAGCGCCGGCGGGAGGTTCGGTATGGGAAGGGACAGACGCCTCGGTTCCTGGGGCTGCGAAGCGGTGCATGCCTGGCTCGCGTCACACATGGTCGTTCCTCCTGGAGCCTGTCCGCTGTTCCATGACGATGTGGATGAGAGTCCGCAGGGTCCGCGTGCCCCCGGCATCTGCGAGGGAGGCCAGGAGCCTTGCGATGTACGCGACAAACCGACCGACGAACATCCCAACGACCGGCAGCATGGCGAGCCAGACGGAGACTCCGTCCGCCGAGGCGTCGCTCGCTGTGCTGACGATCAAGGCGAAGACACCTACGAGGAGCGCGGTGAGAACGCCAAGGAGGGCGATCGACGGCATGTGGATGCGGATGCCGGTCGGCTGGCGGACCTCAGCGGCAGAGTCTTCGGTGCGGTCTGGACTGCCCTCCATTTCGAGGATCTTCTTCTCGGCCACCGCTTCGATCATTGCCAGATCGTGGGCCAGGTCGTAGGGCTCGTTGTCGAAGTGCTCGGTGGTGACGGAACGGAGCGACTTCAGGCGGGCTGAAACGCCCGCGGCCGGCTTGGGGTTGTGGTGGTTGTGGTTCGAGTTCATGCGTTCCCTCCCTCCAGGTTCCGGCTGATGGCCGTGTGGATCTCCGTCTTGTCTTCGAAGACCTTGCGGAGCTGACGCTTGGCGCGGAGCACGTTCGTGGCGACGCTCGCGCGCTTGATACCGAGGATCTGCGCGACCTCCCCGACACTGAGCCCAGCGACCTCTCGGAGGAGCAGGGTGTTGCGGAGCCGCTCGTCGAGTTCAGAGTCGATCGCCTTGCGGAGTTCCTCGTGTTCGAAGGCCACCTCCGGGCCGACGATCTTGGCGGTGGATGCCCAGAAGGCGATCTCCGGCAGGGTCTCCACCGAGGTGGCGCCGTTTTTCGCGGCCTTGTAGTGGTCCAAGGCGAGGTTCGCCACGATGCGGCAGACGTACGCCTTCGGGTTGTCGATCGGCTTGCCCGTCCGGAGGGCGGCCAGAAGGGTGCCGTACGCCTCGTGGGTCAGGTTGTCGACGTCGGCGCCAGTGCCGGCGATGGGGAGTGCGATGCTGCGGACCAGTGCCCGGGTGTCCTGGTAGAACAGTCCGAACGCGGTGTTGAAGCCGCTGTCCGTGTGGCTGGGCAGGGGCAGATTGGGCTTCAATCCGTCCTCCCCGTGGTCGGCCCGGCGGCCTGATCGGTGCGACGGCGCTCGTCGGCTGAGTGGCTCATGTCTATGTGACTTGCGGCGAGGGGTTTCTTCGACTCACGATTTTCGCCACCTGCAAGATCACGCTTGTCCGCACATGAACGGCCAGCCCGTGCAGCTCACGCTCCCGCTGCTCGGACATGGGAAACGCCGCCGGCGGCACCGTTCGAGACGGTGCCGCCGGCGGCGTTCTTGTGGGTGGCCGACGGTCAGCCTGGTACTCCGGGCCTGGACTGATCACGGGCGGCCGAGGGTGCGGGTGATCCAGCCGGCTTCGCGCCACTGGTCGCGGTTGAGGGTTCCGCGTGCGTCGATGACCTTCGGCGTCTTGGCGCGGCCGGCGAGCCGCTTCGGGTCGATGACGGTGAACTGGTGCCACTCGGTGAGGTGCAGCAGCAGGTCCGTGTCGTCGATGGCGGTGATCGGGTCCTCGGCATAGTCGAGCTCGGGGTGGACCTTGCGGGCGTTGTCGAGGGCCTTGGGGTCGGTGATGGTCACGGTGGCGCCGCGGTCGTGGAGGGCCTGGGCGACGGCGAGGGCGGGCGAGTCGCGGATGTCGTCGGTCTCCGGCTTGAACGCGGCACCCCAGACGGTGATCCGCGTGCCCCGTAGGTCGGTGCCGAGTTCCTCGTGGACCAGGTCGATGACGCGCTGGCGGCGGCGGCCGTTGACGGCGGCGGCCTCGCGGAGCATGCCGACCGCGTCGCCGGCTTCGAGTTCGTCGGCGCGGGTGATGAACCCGCCGAGGTCCTTGGGCAGGCAGCCGCCGCCGAAGCCGAGGCCGGGCCGCATGCTGTGCCGGCCGATGCGGTGGTCGTGGCCGAGGATGTCGGCGAGCTCGGCGACGTTGGCGCCGGACTTCTCGCAGACCTCGGCCATCGCGTTGATGAAGGAGATCTTCGTGGCGAGGTAGGAGTTCGCGGCGCCCTTGGCGAGCTCGGCGGTGGCCCAGTCGGTGACGATCGTCGGGGTACCCGAGTCGATGATCTTCGCGAACGCTTCCCGGAGGACGGCCTCCGCCCAGGAGTGCCCGGTGCTGAAACCCAGGACAAGCCGATCGGGCCGCAGGGTGTCCTCGATCGCGGACGACTCGCGGAGGAACTCGGGGTTCCAGGCGACCTCGACGAGGTCCCCGGCCTCCGAGACGCCGTGGAGGAGTTCGGCGACGCGGGGTGCGGTGCCGACGGGGACGGTGCACTTGACGGCGACCACGGCCGGGACGGTGATGCACGCGCCGAGCCGGGTGACGGCGTCAAAGAGGTGGGTCAGGTCGTAGGCGTCGGTGCCGGGCTGGTTCGGGGTCCCGACGCCGATGAAGTGCAGGTCGGCGAAGTCGGCGGCCTCCTGGTAGGAGGCGGTGAAGCGGAGCCGGCCGGACGCGGTGTGCTTGGCGAGGAGGTCGTCGAGGTCGCGTTCGAAGAACGGGGCCTTCCCGGAGTTGAGGGTGTTGACCTTGTCGATGTCGGAGTCCATGCCCAGCACCTCGTGGCCGAGCTCAGCCATGCAGGCGGCGTGGGTGGCGCCGAGGTAGCCGCATCCGATGACGGTCATCTTCATGGTCGGGGTCGTCCCTTCGGGTGGGGCCGCCGTGGGCGGCCCCACCCGAGCCGACGCCGGGGAGGACGAGGGCGGTCAGGAGGGCCTGGCGGCCAGGTAGCGGTTGATCCCGTCCCGGATGAACGGCGGGATCGTGAGGATGTCGAGGTGCTCGGGTGCGAAGAACTGGAGCTTGACTCCCTCGCCGAGGGGGAGGCGGGTTTCGTCGCCGTCCCAGACCCCGGCGAAGAAGGTGATGATCTGCCCAGAGCCGCGGTGGTCGGTGATCTCGAACAGTTCGGTCAGGCCGGAGGTGGTGAGGCCTGCCTCCTCGTCGAGTTCGCGGACGATCGCGGCCGCCGGATGCTCGCCGAGGTCGCAGCCGCCCCCGAGGAGGCTCCAGTGGGCGGGCCAGGTGATGGCGGGCAGGTCGTCGCGGAGGTGCAGGAGGAGTTCGCTCCGGCGGTTCGTGATGATCGCGACGGCACCTCGGGCGGCGGCCGGCGCGTCTGCGGCAGGGTTCTCGGTGTCCATCCCGCCACCGTAGTAAGCGAGTTGACGATCATGCGGCAGCCCTCACCGTCTGGTCCGAAAACCAGGCGGCTGCCATGAGGGCCTGCATGCGGGTGCGGTCGAAGCGGCCGCCGGGCTTCAGACCCCCCTCGAGGAGGGGGCGGAACGCGGTCGGGGCCTCGGTCAGGGCCATGCCGATCTGGGCGTCGGCCCAGGCCGCGAGGTTCCCGTTGAGCCAGGACGGCACCGGGGAGGCGAAGCCGAGCTTGTCGCGGGCGGCCCAGACCTCCTTCGGCAGGCCGAGGCCCTTCGCGGCGTCCCGCAGGATCCGCTTCCCCTGGGCAGGGTCGGCGACCTTGTAGTCGGCGGGCAGCCGGTAGGAGAACTCGACCAGGTCCCTGGCCAGGTAGGGCGAGCGCCGTTCCAGCGCGTGTGCGGAGGCGAGCTTGTCGCTGGTCATCACCAGCGGCCGCCAGGCCGTCGCCAGGTCGGCCAGGGTCAGGCTGCGGGCCAGGTCGCCGCCCGCGCGGGCCATCGCGTCGGCCACGAGCTCACGGATCCGGCCGTCGGGGTCCGGGCCGCGCAGGATCAGCCGGGTGACCGCCTCCGCCGGGTCGAGGGGCTCGCTGGCGGTGTGCATGAGCTTGGCGGCCAGCGGCTTGTAGGCGTCCATCCCGGCATCGAGGACGGCTTCGGCCCCGAACAGCACGAAGGCCTGGCGGACGTAGCCCATCAGGAACTCGTCCGGGCCGAGGCCGCCGATCACCACCCTGAGGCCGAGTTCGGCGATCCTCCCGTAGGCCATGTGCTCGGAGAACGTGGACGCGTTGCCCATCGGGTAGTCCAGGGCCCGCATCATGTGCGGCAGGGCGTCCGTGAAGTCGAGCTGGTCGGGTTCGACGACGACCAGCTCGGCCCCGATGTCCCGGGCGATCACCGCGGCCGTCGACGACTCGTCGAGGCGGTCCTGTCCGGGGTAGCGGACGGTGACGCAGACCGGGGGCCGCATCAGGTAGGCCAGCACCGCCGAGTCCAAGCCGCCGGACAGCAGGAGGGCGAAGTCGCATGCCGGGGACCTGAGCGGGATCTGCTCAGCGAGGGTCGTGGAGTACCTGGTCAGGGCCTCCGTGTAGGTGCCGGTGAAGGGGGCCCGGTCCTCCAGGTGCCACCAGATCATCTGGTCGATCGAGGCCGTGGTGACGTCGAACGTCAGCAGCGTGGCCGGTGCCAGCAGCTGGATCCCCTGGAACGGGGTGTCCACCCCGACCGGGGTCTCGATCGCGGTCACCTCCGGCCGCAGGACCAGGGGCGCCGGCCCGTACGCGGTCAGGGTGGTGACCTCAGAGGCGAACGCGACCCGGCCGCCGTCCAGCCGCCAGTACAGCGGCTTCTCCCCGAGCCGGTCGCGGGCCAGGAACAGCTTCGCCGTGCGGGGGTCGTAGACCGAGATCGCGAACATGCCGTCCAGGCCGTCCAGGCAGGAGGGGCCGATCTTGGCCCAGGCCCGCAGCAGGAAGTGGGCGTCCGACTCCCGCTCGCCGATGGCGATGCCCCAGGCGGCCGCCTGCTGCCGCCAGTTGTAGATCTCCCCGTTGAACGCCAGCAGCAGCCCGGTCTCCCGGTCCACGTAGGGACCGGGCACGGCCTGCGGGTCGACGATCAGCAGGGTATTCATGGCCAGCACCGCCCGCCCGTCGCGGGCGGCGGCGTGCATGGTGCCGTCCGGACCCCGGTACTGCTGCAGGCCGCCCATCGCGGCGATGGTCTTCTCGTGCCGGAGAGCGTCTCCTCCGGCCAGTCCTGCGATTCCGCACATCCTGGTTCACCCCCGAGCGTGAAGTCGTGGTGCCTGGCGCGGTCGCCGCCGGGAGCTCCTTCCTCGCGTCCCGGCGGCGGCCAGTGCCCTCATCACACCCGCCGGGGCCATGTGGCTGGGAGGGCTCGCAGGGGGGCTCACAACTCGCGAAACAGGTTCACCCAGGGTCCGCAGGGCAATACCCTCAGTGCCTCACGTGGGGAGCCCTCCCGCTTCCCGCGCCCAGCAGAACGCGCACGACCGGAATGCCGGCCTGGTGGAAGAGGAGACTCGGGTGGCGTCGACCAGCCGTCGGAAGCGTCCGCCGAATGCGGACCTGGCCCGGCTCATCGAGACCTGCGGCGCGAGCCACAAGTCGCTGGCCCTGCGGGTCAACCAACTCGCACAGCACATGGGGCTGGAGACGGATTACTCGCACACCTCCATCGCGAACTGGTGCCTGCGAGGCATGATCCCGAAGTGGCCCATCCCGCCCCTCCTCGCGCAGGCCATCGGCGAACGGCTCGGCAGGCCCGTGGGCCTTGGCGAGATCGGTATGGGCGAGGCGGAGACACCGGACGCCGATGTGGGGTTGGATTTCCCCCGCGACCGCGTAGACGCGGTCCGAGTGGCCACCTCGTTCTGGAGCTTCGTGAACCGCCGCGACTTCTTAACCGGATCCGGCTTCGCCGTCTCCGCGTTCACCATGCCCGTGACCCGCTGGCTCGTCACCCCCGCCGACGAGGCCGCCGACATGGCCGGCGGCAAGAAGGTCGGGCGCGCCGACCTTGAAGAACTCCGCGACGCGGCCGACGAGGCCCGCCGCTGGGACTCCAAGTACGGCGGCGGGAACTGGAAGGCGAGCTCGGTCACCGTCTGCCTACAGGAGCGGGCCGCACCGCTGCTACGCGGCTCGTTCACTGACGAGGTGGGCCGCGAGCTGTTCTCCGCCACCTCCGGGCTGTCGCGGCTCGCCGGGTGGACGGCGTTCGACGTCGGACAGCACGACGTCGCCCAGCGGCACTTCATCCAGGCCCTCCGCCTGGCCCGCGCGGGCGGCGACGTCGAGCTCGGCTGCTACGTCCTGACCACGATGGCCATGCAGTCCCTGCTACGGGGCTTCGGCTCCGAGGCCGTCGACATGACACAGGGCGCCTTCGAGCGGGCCAAGCACCAGGCCGCACCCCGCGTCCTCGCGTTCACGAAGCTGATCGAGGCCCGAGCCCACGCCCGCGAGAGGGACGCCAAGGCCGCCTCACGAGCCCTAAAGGCCTCCGAGGACCTCCTCAGCCAGGCCGACGCCTCCAGCGGCTCAGAGCCCACCTGGATCGACTTCTACCACCATGCGCGCCTCTCAGCCGACGCCGCCGAGGTCTTCCGCGACCTGAAGAACCCCAAGGCAGCCCTCGCCTGGAACCAGCAGGCCGCCGCCATGCCCTCCGGGGTCTTCACCCGATCGGTCGGCATGCGACTCGCGATTGTCGGGACGGCTCACCTCCAGGCCCGAGACCTCGACGAGGGGCTTGACCTGGGCAATCGGTCGGTTGACATCCTCGCCCGCGTCGAGTCCTCCCGGGCCAAGGACTACGTCCGCGAGTTCAACACCGCCCTCGCCCCCTGGCGGCGCGAGCCGGCCGTCCGCGAGTTCCTCCACCGCACCCGCACCGAACTCGGCGTCGCGGCCTGATCGCGGCGTACAGGGCCCCGCAGCTTCCGGGATTTCCAGGAGGCGGCGGGGCATCATGAGTGGCATAGACGTGAAGTGCTGGGTCGAGACGGGGTGCACGACCTTGAGGCCGGGCAGCGGGACAGATCCACGTTCCGGATGCCGTGCGATTGCGACACGATCTGCGGGGACACGACGGCTGCAGGAACAAGGCCGCTCTTCATGGACCCGATCCTCACCCGCGCCGCCCACCCGGGACATCCTCCTCAAGACGGAGGCTGGCATGCTTGGCAGGATGAGCAGCCAGCACGTGAACGAGACCTCAGACGTACCCGCGGTCGGCGCGGACAGCCCCTTCCGGCGGGAGCACGCCCTGCGCGACGAGGCCCCGCAGTTCGTCCTCCCGCTGGTGGTGCGGATCGAGAAGGCCGACCCGCCGGCGCGGACCGACGCGCTGGAGACGGCGGCCCGCGCGGTACTGGTGCTGCTCACGGACGAACGCGCCCACGGCGAGGGCGAGTGGGCGCGGGCGGTGCGTGACTGGCAGGACGCCCGGATCCGCAAGGTGGTCCGGCGGGCGCGCGGGGCGGAGTGGCGCAAGGCCGCCTCCCTGCCGGGCGTGACGGTGCACGGCGCCGCGTCCGAGGTGCGGGTCTTCCCGCCGGTGCCGCTGGACGGATGGCCCAAGGAGCTGGCCAAGCTCCAGGTGTCGGGCACCGACCTCGACGACCCGGAGCCGGTGGGTCCGGTCGAGCCGGGGATCCCGCTGCTGTGGCTCAACCCGGACCTGGACATGTCGGCGGGCAAGGCGATGGCCCAGGCCGGGCACGCGGCGCAGCTGGCCTGGTGGGAACTGACCGCGGCCGAGCGGGCCCTGTGGCAGGCCTCCGGCTTCCGGCTGGCGGTACGCACCGCCCCGCGCGAGCGGTGGGCGGAACTGAGCGGGAGCGGGCTGCCGGTGGTGCGGGACGCCGGCTTCACGGAGATCGCCCCGGGCTCCTGCACGGTGGTCGCGGACCACCCGGCGCTGCGCGCCCGGCTCTGAACCGGCGGTCCCGGCGGTGATCCGGCCGGCTCGGGCCGACGGGCCTGCGCGGCGGGGCGCCTGCGGGCCGCCGAAGCGCCTGCGCGGTGGGCCGGAACCTCAAATGTTGCTCTGAACGTCCCCTCCTGGTGGTTGGCCCGGCCGTGCCGGGGCCATCAATCCGGCACACGGTCCGTGAAGGGGGCGAGGGGGACATGAAGCCCATGGAACACCTGGGGGTGGGCATCGGCTGGCGGCCGGAGATCGCGGACGCGGTCGAACGGCTCGACCGGCTGGACTGGGTGGAGGTGGTCGCGGAGAACGTCTGCCCCGGCCACCTGCCCGAGTCCCTCGTGCGGCTGCGCGAGCGGGGGGTCCGCGTCGTGCCGCACGGGGTCTCGCTGGGGCTGGGCGGGGCCGACCGGCCCGACCCGGCGAAGCTGGCCGCGCTCGGGGAGCGGGCGGTGGCGCTGGGGGCGCCGCTGGTCACCGAGCACATCGCCTTCGTACGGACCTCCTCGCCGCTCCTGGAGGCCGGGCACCTGCTGCCCGTGCCCCGGACCCGGGACGCGCTGGACGTGCTGTGCGAGAACGTCCGGATCGCGCAGGACGCGCTGCCCGTGCCGCTGGCCCTGGAGAACATCGCCGCGCTGGTGTCGTGGCCCGGCGAGGAGTTCACGGAGGGGCAGTTCCTGACCGAGCTCGTCGAGCGGACCGGCGTACGGCTGCTCGTCGACGTGGCCAACCTGCACACCAACCGCGTCAACCGCGGCGAGGACCCCGCCGCCGTGCTCGACGGGATCCCGCTGGAGGCCCTCGCCTACGTGCACGTCGCCGGGGGCGTGGAGCGCGACGGCGTCTGGCACGACACCCACGCCCACCCGGTGCCGCCGGCGGTGCTCGACGTACTGGCCCGGCTGCGCGAGCGGGTCGCACCGCCCGGCGTCCTGCTGGAGCGGGACGACGACTTCCCGCCCGAGGCGGAGCTGGCGGCCGAACTGGGCCGGATCCGCGCGGTCGTGGACGCCGGCGGGCCCCCCGGGGCCGTACGGGAGGCCGTCGCCCTCCGGGAGGACGCCGCGGGCCCGGCCGGCGAGGCCACCCGGACCCGGCTGGGGCTCGGGCAGGCGGCCCTGCTGTCGGCGCTGGTCGCGGGGACCCCCGTACCGGAGGGCTTCGACCGGCGGCGCGTGCGCGTGCAGGCGCGGGCGCTGACCGCCAAGCGGGCGTCGGTGGTCGCGAAGGTCGCGCCGGAGCTGCCCGGGATCCTGGGCGGGCCGGCCGCGTACCGCACGGCCTTCCTCGACTACGCCCGCAACCGCCCGATGACGGCCGGATACCGGCGGGACGCGCTGGACTTCGCCGAGCACCTGCTCGTCCGGGACCTGCCCGCCGACCCGGCCGCGCGGCGCCGGCTCACCGCCTGGTGGCGGGAGCGGGCGGGGGTGCGGCCGCCGGGCCGCGTCGTGCGCTGGGCCCGCGCGCTGATGGGGAGGGTCCGGTGAACGCGGCGGCCGTGGCCGTCTGGGCGGCCGTCGCCCTCTCCACCGTCCTGCTGCTGCGCGCCCTGCGCCGCTCCCGCCCGCCGGTGCCCGCGGGCCCGCCCGCCGTGCACGGCCTGTCCGAGGCCGCCTTCCTGGCGGGCGGTCCGGGCACGCTGGTCGACAGCGCGCTCGTCGCGCTGCTCGGGGACGGCCGGCTGCTGGCGGGCGGCCCGGGCGTCGTGCAGGCCCGGCCGGGGGCGCGGGGCGCGGACCCCGTCGAGCGGGCCGTGCTGGCGGCGCTCGCGCAGGCGCCCTCCGGGTGGCTCTACCAGCTGCGGTACGCCGCGATGCGCGATCCGGCGGTGCAGGAGACCGGGGACGCGCTGGCGGCGCGCGGGCTGCTGCGGGACCCGGGGACGGGGCTCGCGGTGCGGCGCTGCGCGCTGGCGCAGGCGGTGGTGTGCGTGGCGCTGGTGCCCGTGTCGCTGGTCGTCACCTCCGTGTTCTGGTCGCTGTACCCGGAGCCCCAGGTGCCGTTCGTCCTCAAGGTGCTTCCGGCGCTGCTGGGCGGCTTCGTGGCGGGCGTGCTGTGCGCGCGGGGGGCCAGGCTCCGGATCACCCCGGCGGGCAAGCGGGCGCTGGCCGTCTTCCGGCAGCGGTACGCGGGCGATCCGGCGCCGCGGGCGCAGGTGGCGCTGTTCGGGCTGCGCGGGCTGCGGGACCCCCGCCTGCGCGAGCAGCTGGTGCCGGCGGCGCGCGACACGCGGCTGGCGGCGGCGCAGTCCCGGCAGCGCGGGGGCGGCTCGTCGGACACGCTCGGGGTGACGTCGGCGGAGCTGCTCCCGGTGCTGTGGTGCGCGGCCGGCGACGGTGGGGGCGGGTCCTCGGGGTCCGGTGGCTGCGGATCCTCCGGAAGCAGCTGTTCCGGCGGTTCCGGTTCGGGTTGCTCGGGTGGTTCCGGTTCGAGCTGCTCCGGCAGCTCCGGTTGGAGCTGGTCCGGTGGTTCGAGTTGCAGCAGCAGTTCCTCCGGTTCCAGCTGCTCCAGCAGTTCCTGACCGACCATCACCACCGCATCACGAGCTGCTCACGCTTGGGCACCGGGCGCCTGAAAGCCGCTCCGGCGGCTGTAGAAATCGCCCATGTTCTGGATCTTGTTCCTGCTGCTGGCCTGGGCCGGGGTGCTGACCTCGGCCGCACGTCTGCTGCGGGCCGCCTCCGAGGCCGCCGAACCGGCGCCCCGCCCCGACGCCGCCGGGCGGCAGCCGGTGCTGAGCCTGTACGAGGCCGCGTACCTGGCCGGCGGCCCGGAGCGGGTCGCCGTACTGACCCTGCTCTCGATGGAGCGCCGCCACCGGCTGCTGCTGGCCCGCACCGGCTGGGCCACCGTGCTCGACCCGGTCGCCCGCGACGCCCACGAGCGGGCCGTGCTGGGCGCGTTCGGCCCCGACGGGCAGTCACCGGTGTCGGCCGTACGGCGGGCCGCCGCCGCGCACGCGGCCGTACGGGCCCTCGCGGACCGGCTGGACGAGGCGGGCCTCTCGCTGCCGGACGGGGTGCGGGACGCGGTGGCGGACGGGGTCCGGTCGGTGCGGTGGGCGGCCGTGCTGGTCGTGGCCATGGCGGGGGCTTCGCTGGCCGTCGCGGAGGACGGGGCGGGCGTGTCGAGGGTGCTGTACTGGTTCGCGCTGCCGATGCTGCTGGCCGTGTGCTGTCTGGCGTTCGCCGCGGCGGGCGGCCCCGGCCACTCCCCCTGGGCCTCCCCCGACGGCCGGCGGCTGCTCCTGGCCCTGGACCGGGACCGCGCGGCCTCCGACCCCCTGGCGGCGGTGGCCGTCCGGGGCCTGCGCGCGGTGCACGACCCGGACTTGCGGGCGGCGCTGGGGCGCGACACGCCGTGATCCCTACGGCAAGAGGGCGTACGGAGCGGGGTGTCGCGGCGGTTCGCGCGTACCGCCACCCCCTCCTGACATCTCATCAGACCAGGCGATGAGATGAAGGGGCCGCCATGCGGAGGAGCCAGACGACGACGCTCGCACGGCAGGGGATCGCCGCCGCGGCGCTCTCCCTCGTCCTGTGCGCCCCCGCACCGGCCCGGGCGGGCACGGCCGCCCCGGGTGACGGCGGCGGGCGGGTCGCCGCCGAGGACGCCGGGGCCGAGCTCGTCGCCCGGCGGGCCGCCGCTGCCGCCGCGCTGCGGCCGGCGGCCGGGCCCCCCGGGGCGGGCGGGGCACCGGCGCAGGGGACCCGGCCCGTCGCCCGGCCGCCCGCCGGGGCCGGGCGGCTGGAGTTCCGGCCCTGTCCCGCCGTCGAGGAACTCCCGGACCCGGTGCGGTGCGCCACCCTGCGGGTCCCGCTCGACTACGCCCGCCCCGACGGCCCGCAGCTCTCCCTCACCGTCAGCCGGGTCCCCGCCACCGGGCGCGGCGGCGCCGCCCGGCAGGGCGCACTGGTGCACAACCCGGGCGGACCGGGCGCCTCCGGGATGTTCTTCCCGCTGCTCGCCGACCGCCCGGCGTGGGCCCGTG
The DNA here is from genome assembly GCF_056435605.1 of Streptomyces sp. NPDC043896. Classification (NCBI taxonomy): domain Bacteria; kingdom Bacillati; phylum Actinomycetota; class Actinomycetes; order Kitasatosporales; family Streptomycetaceae; genus Streptomyces; species Streptomyces sp. NPDC043896. Next base: position 346,750 of record NZ_JBWKEE010000004.1, on the reverse strand, counting down.
TCGCCGCCGCCTACGACCTCGTCGGCTACGCCCCGCGCGGAGTCGGCCGCTCCTCCCCGCTGACCTGCCAGGACCCGGCCGAGCGGCCGCACGGGCCGACCCAGGTCCCGGCCGAGCCCTCCGCCGCGTACAAGCGGGAGCGGCTGGACGCCGCCCGGGCGTACGCGCGGGGCTGCGCCCGGCACGCGGGCCCGGCGCTCGGCTACTTCACGACCCTGAACAACGCCCGTGACCTGGACGTGCTCCGGGCCGCCCTCGGCGAGCGGCGGCTGACCTTCATGGGGGCCTCGTACGGCACCTACCTCGGTGCCGTCTACGCCACCCGCCACCCGGAGCGCGTGCGCCGCATGGTGTTCGACTCCGCGGTCGATCCGGACCCGGCCGGCATCTGGTACCGGAACAACCTCGCCCAGGCTCCGGGCTTCGAGCGCCGCTGGGCCGACTTCCGCGCCTGGGCGGCCCGCCACCACTCCGCGTACGGACTCGGCACCACCGCGCGGGCGGTGCGGGAGAGCTACGAGAAGGTCCGGGCGGCCGTGGCCCGCACCCCGGCGGGCGGGGTGGTCGGGACGGGCGAGCTGCACGCGGCGTACCTCCAGACCGCGTACTACGACGACGTGTGGCCGGACCGGGCAGCGGCCCTCGCCGCGTTCCTGCGCGGAGACCCGGGCCCGCTCGTCCGGCAGGCGGCCCGCGATCCCCGGACGGCTCATGAGGCGGCCAACGCGACGGCCGTCTACACGGCGGTGCTGTGCAACGACGCCCCCTGGCCCGGCGACTGGGAGACCTGGGACCGCGACAACACCGAACTGGCCCGCCGGGCCCCCTTCGAGACCTGGGCCAACGCCTTCCTGAACCTGCCCTGCGCCTCCTGGCCGGCGGCGGAGCGGCAGCGTCCCGTCGACGTGGGGGCGGGGTCCGGCCGGCTGCCCGGGACGCTGATCGTCGCGGCGGAGCGGGACGGGGCGACGCCCCACCGGGGCGCGCTGGAACTCCAGGGGCGGCTCGGCCCCGGGGCCGCGCTGGTCACGGAACGGCGGGCGGGCGCCCACGGGGTGGCCGGCGGACGCAACGCGTGCGTGGACCGGCACGTGGAGCGGTATCTGCTGACGGGCGCCACCCCGGGGTGGCGCGTCACGTGCGCGCCGCATCCGGAGCCCGCACCGGTGTCGCTGGACGACCGGGCAGCGGGCGCCCCCAGGGCGCTGCTGCCTCCGGCCGTCTGAACTTCCGGGCGGGATCTCCGGCTGCGTCGTTTCGGGGGCAGGGCCTCCCGATCCCCGGAGGTCACCCTTGTGTCACGGGTGTTCCTCCGGTCCTTCCCCCCAGGGGAGGTCTCAGGCGAGCCCGGCCACCAGATCGGCGACGGACTTGCGGCGCCCGGTGTAGAAGGGCACCTCCTCGCGGACGTGCATCCGGGCCTCGGAGGCACGCAGGTGGCGCATGAGGTCGACGATGCGGTAGAGCTCGTCGGCCTCGAAGGCCAGCAGCCACTCGTAGTCGCCCAGCGAGAAGGAGGCGACGGTGTTGGCGCGCACGTCGGGGTAGCCGCGGGCCATCTTGCCGTGGTCGGCGAGCATGCGGCGGCGGTCCTCGTCGGGCAGCAGGTACCAGTCGTAGCTGCGCACGAAGGGGTAGACGCTGACGTAGTCGCGGGCGACCTCGTCGGCCAGGAAGGCCGGGATGTGCGACTTGTTGAACTCGGCCGGGCGGTGCAGGGCCATGTTCGACCACACCGGCTCCAGGGCGCGGCCCAGCTTGGTGCGGCGGAACAGGTTGTAGGCGGTCTGCAGCTCGTCCGAGGTCTCGGCGTGCCACCAGATCATGATGTCCGCGTCGGCGCGCAGCCCGGAGACGTCGTAGGTGCCGCGGACCGTGATGTCCTTGGCGGCCAGCTGGTCGAACAGCTCCTGGACCTCGTCGGCGAAGCCGGTCCGGTCCTCGGGCAGGACGTCCTTCAGCTTGAAGACGGACCACAGGGTGTAGCGGATGACCTCGTTGAGGTCCTTCGCCTTCTTCCCCGCGTTGGGAATCTTCTCTGGTGCAGTCATGTGTCCATTGTCCCGTGTGCTGATCAGTGGTCTGTCCCAGGGGTGGCCAAAGCGGCGGTCACCGCGTCGGCCGCCTTCCCGGCGCTCGCCACGCAGGCCGGGATGCCGACCCCGTCGTAGAGGGCCCCGCAGACCGCGAGGCCCGGCAGGGAGGCCACGGCGGCCCGGATCCGCTCGACCCGGGCGAGGTGTCCGACCGGGTACTGGGGCAGTCCGCCGTCCCAGCGGGTGACGGTGGCGGCCACCGGGCGGGCGGCCAGCCCGACGGCTTCGCCGAGGTCCCCGAGGGAGACGTCGACCAGCTCGGAGTCCTCCCGCTTGAGGTCGCCCTCGTCGCCGTGGCGGCCGATGGAGGTGCGCAGCAGGAAGAGCTCGGGGTCGGCGCCGGCCCAGGCCCACTTGTTGCTGGAGAAGGTGGACGCCTTGATCGTGCGGCCGTCCACGGGCGGTACGAGGAACCCGCTGGCGCTCCCGTCGGCGACGGCGGCGGGCAGGTCGGAGCGCCGGAAGGCCATGGTGACCAGGGCCATGGAGGCGTACTCGACCTCGCGGAGCCCCGCGGCGGCCGCCGGTGCGAGGCCGGAGAGCAGGTCGGCGGCGGGTCCGGCCGGGGTGGCGAGGACCACGGCGTCGGCGTCGATGGCCTCGCCGTCGGTGGTGACCCGCCAGCCCTGCGGCGTACGGCCGACCGCGCGCACCGGGGTGCCGGTCAGGATCCGCGCCCCGGCGGCCCGGCAGGCGTCGGCGACGGCGAGCGGGAGCCGGCCGATGCCGCCGGCGATCCCGGCGAAGAAGGCGCCGGTGGCGGCCGCGCCGGTGACGGTGGTCCGCTCGGCGGCCGCGCGGGCGGCGGCGCCGCTCTGGAGGGAGCGGACGCTCTCGGTGAGCGTGGGATGGGTGCGGACGGCCTGGTAGAGGGCGGGGACCGCGGCGCGCATCGAGATGCGGTAGGCGTCGCCGGCGTAGACCCCGCCGAGCAGCGGTTCGACGAGCCGGTCGACGACCTCGCGGCCCATGCGGGCGGCGACGTACGCGCCGACGGCGACGTCCTCGCCGACCTCGGTGGGCGGGAGCCCGGTGTCGGCGGCGATGCGGGCGAGGCCCTCCGCGGACAGGACGCCGGAGGCGGCGAGCGGGGCGGTGTCGCCGGGGACGCCCATCACGTGCCCCTTGGGCATGTCGCGCAGGGCGCCGCGGGTCCACAGGCGGGCGGTGGCGGTCGCCGGCGGCTGGAGGGCGTCGCCGAGGCCGACGGCCCGGGCGAGTTCCAGGGCCTCGGGGCGGCGGGCGAGCACGGATTCGGCACCGAGGTCGACGGGGTTGCCCGCGAGCTCTCCGGCGTACAGCTTGCCGCCGAGGCGCGGGCCGGCCTCCAGGAGGGTGACGCGGAGACCGTCGGCGAGCAGCCGGTGGGCGGCCGCGAGGCCGGAGATGCCGCCGCCGATGACGACGGCGTGCCGCGGGGGGCCCGGCCGGTCCGTACGTGTGTCCGCTTCGTGCATGAACACATGGTCTCAGACCGGTCGGTGAGGCACGGCCGCAGCCTGAACGTGACCGCATCGGGACCACCTCGGGACCTGGGGTGCGAAACCCGCCGGGGACCGCCGGGCGTCGAAACGGGGACACCAGCCGATCCCCCGGGGGGTACTGACGATGCACACGCTCCACAGACACCGCGCCGCCGCTGCGCTGGCCGGCCTCTCGCTCGCGGGGGCCCTCGTGCTCACCGGCTGCGGGGCCGACGGCGACGGGAAGGCCTCCTCGGACCGCGCGGCGGTCGCGGGCCCCCGGGAGGGGGCGGCCGCCCAGGGCAAGCCCGGGGCCGGTGCGGCCGCGCCCCCGGCGGCGGCGCAGGACTCCAAGGCCGGGACGCAGGCGCCGGTGCCGGTGCCGGTGCGTCCCCACGTCATCCGTACGGGGACGCTGGGCATCGAGACGGCCGAGCCGCAGAAGGCGCTGGCCGCGGCGCGTACGGCGGCCGAGGGGGCGGGCGGGTACGTCGGCAACGAGTCCACCGAGCGCGGCCGGGACGGCCGGATGGCCTCGACGCTGACCCTGAGGGTGCCCGGCGAGCGCTTCGACGCGGTGATCGGGGCGCTGGAGGGCAGCGGGAAACTGCTGAACCGGAAGGTCGAGGCTCAGGACGTGACCGAGAAGGTCGCCGACGTCGACAGCCGGGTCACGTCGCAGCGGGCGAGCGTGGCGCGGGTGCGGGAGATGATGGAGAAGGCGTCGGCGCTGAGCGACGTGGTGATGCTGGAGGGCGAGCTGAGCCGGCGCCAGTCCGACCTGGAGTCGCTGCTGGCGCAGCAGAACGCGCTGAAGGACCGGACGGCGATGGGCACGATCACGGTGTCCGTCTCGGAGCCCGCCCCCGCCGCGGAGGAACGGAAGAAGGACCCGGAGCCGGGCCTGGGCGACGCGCTGGCCGGCGGCTGGGACGTGTTCGTCACGCTGGTGCGCTACCTGGCCCTGGCGGCCGCGGCGGTGGCGCCGTTCGCGATCGCCGCCCTCCTGCTGTTCCTCGGCTTCAAGGCGTACCGACGGCTGCGGCCGGCGAAGCCGAAGACGGTCCCGGGCCGGACCCCGGTCCCGCGCCAGGCCGCCCCGGCCGGCGCTCCGGCGGCGGGGGCTGGAGCGGATCTCCAGGACTGAGGGCGGGTCCGCCCGTAGCGTGTCCCCGTAGGCGGAGGCGCGGCACGGAGGCGGGGCACGATGGCGGTGGAGCGACTGGTGGTGGTCGGCGGTGACGCGGCGGGGATGTCCGCCGCGTCACAGGCGCGGCGGCTGAAGGGCCCGGCCGAGCTGGAGATCGTCGCCTTCGAGCGCGGCCACTTCACCTCGTACTCCGCGTGCGGGATCCCGTACTGGATCGGCGGGCTGGTCGGCGAGCGGGACGAGCTGATCGCCCGCACCCCGCAGGAGCACCGCGCCCGGGGCATCGACCTGCGCACCCGGACCGAGGTGGTGGAGCTGGACGTGTCCGGCCGCCGGGTCCGCTCCCGGGACCTGGAGACCGGCGCCGAGTCCTGGACGGGCTACGACAAGCTGGTCCTGGCGACCGGCGCCCGCCCGGTCCGGCCGAAGCTGCCGGGGATCGGCGCGCACGGGGTGCACGGGATCCAGTCCCTGGACGACGGGCAGCGTCTGATGGGCACGCTGGAGCGTACGGAGGGCCGCCGGGCGGTCGTGGTCGGCGCGGGCTACATCGGCGTGGAGATGGCCGAGGCCCTGGTGAACCGGGGGTACGAGGTCACCGTGCTGCACCGGGGCCCGCAGCCCATGGCCACCCTGGACCCGGACATGGGCGGCCTGGTGCACGGCGCGATGAACGCGATGGGCATCGTGACGGTCGCCGGCGCCGAGGTGGTGGAGGTCCTCACGGACGAGGAGGGCCAGGCGCGCGGGGTGGTGACGGCGGACGGCCGGGAGTACCCGGCGGACGTGGTCGTCCTCGGCATCGGCGTGGAGCCCCGCACGGCCCTGGCCCGCGCGGCGGGGCTGCCGCTGGGCGGGTCGGGGGGCCTGCTGACGGACCTGTCGATGCGGGTCCGGGGCCACGAGGACATCTGGGCGGGCGGCGACTGCGTGGAGGTCCTGGACCTGGTGGCGGGCCGGCCGCGGCACATCCCCCTGGGCACGCACGCCAACAAGCACGGCCAGGTGATCGGCTCGAACGCCGGCGGCGGCTACGCCACCTTCCCGGGTGTCGTCGGGACGGCGGTCAGCAAGGTCTGCGACCTGGAGATCGCCCGTACGGGGCTGCGCGAGAAGGACGCCCGGGAGGCGGGCCTGCGCTTCGTGACGGCCACCATCCGCTCGACGAACACGGCGGGCTACTACCCGGACGCCCAGGAGATGACGGTCAAGATGCTGGCCGAGCGCCGCACGGGCCGCCTCCTCGGCGTGCAGATCGTCGGAGGGGCGGGCTCGGCGAAGCGGGTGGACATCGCGGCGGTCGCCCTGACGGCGGGGATGACGGTGGAGCAGGTGGTCTCCCTGGACCTGGGCTACGCCCCGCCGTTCTCCCCCGTGTGGGACCCGGTGCTGGTCGCTGCGCGCAAGGCCGTCACCGCTGTCCGCTCGGCCGGGGTGTAGCCCTGCGCTCAAACGCCGCGCGGGCTGGATCCGCGCAGCGAATTCCAGCCCCGCCAGCGTTTGAGGCGCGGGGGTCTGGGGGCGGAGCCCCCAGGGGGTCCGGGGCGCAGCCCCGGGAACGGAGAAAGGGCGGGGCGGAGCGGCGCCCCAGGCACCGCCCCCCCCGCCCCACCCCGTACGGCTAGCGCTGCGTCTTGGTGTGGACGTAGTCCACCAGGCGGGTCAGCGCGTCCGGGTCGGTGGTCGGCAGGACTCCGTGGCCGAGGTTGAAGACGTGGCCCTCCAGGCCGGCCGCGGCGGCCAGGACCTCGTCCGTCTTGGCCTCCACGGCCTCCGGGGTGGAGAAGAGGACCGCCGGGTCCAGGTTGCCCTGGAGCGCCTTGCCGGGGCCGACGCGGCGGACGGCCTCGTCCAGCGAGACCCGGTAGTCGACGCCCATGACGTCCGCGCCGGCCTCGCCCATCAGGCCGAGCAGCTCGCCCGTGCCCACGCCGAAGTGGATGCGCGGGACGCCGTACGAGGCGACGGACTCCAGGACCTTCGCGGAGGCCGGCATGACCGAGCGGCGGTAGTCCGCCGGGGCCAGGGCGCCGACCCAGGAGTCGAAGAGCTGGACGGCGGAGGCGCCGGCCTCGATCTGGACCTTCAGGAAGGCGGAGGTGATCTCGGCGAGCCGGTCGAGCAGCTCGGCCCACAGCTCCGGGTCCCCGTACATCAGGGCCTTGGTGTGCTCGTGGTTCTTGGAGGGGCCGCCCTCGACGAGGTAGCTCGCGAGGGTGAAAGGCGCGCCGGCGAAGCCGATCAACGGCGTGCCGCCGAGTTCACCCGTGAGCATGCCGATCGCCTCGGTGACGTACGGGACGTCCTCGGGGGTGAGGTCGCGCAGCTGTGCGAGGTCCTCGCGGCGGCGGATCGGCTGGGCGACGACGGGGCCGACGCCCGGCTTGATGTCGAGGTCGACGCCGATGGCCTTCAGCGGGACCACGATGTCGGAGAAGAAGATCGCCGCGTCGACATTGTGGCGCCGCACGGGCTGCATGGTGATCTCGGTGACCAGGTCGGGGCGCATGCAGGACTCCAGCATGGCGGTGCCCTCGCGCACCTTGCGGTACTCGGGGAGTGAGCGGCCGGCCTGCCTCATGAACCACACGGGGGTGTGCGGTACCGGCTCCCGCCGGCACGCCTTCAGGAAGGCGGAATCGTACGTCTGGCTCGGCAGGCCCTTGGGGCGGTCGTTGGCGCTCACGACCCAAATCTTCGCACGTATGAAGAAGTGCCCGCCCCGGCACGGGTGTCCCTGCGCCGTACGGGCGCTCGTTCCGCCTAGTCTTCCCGGCATGGCTGCGGCTCAGGGACGATTTTCAGATGGCGCCGAGGGTACGGACAGCGCGAAGGAGAGTTCCGTCCCGCTCCCGTTCCGGCGGGCGGTCGACGGACTGCGCAAGGCGCGGCTGCGGCCCGGGATCGAGATCGAGCCGACGAAGCCGCCCCAGCGCCTGGCACCCTACGCCTACGCGCTGGAGGCGGCGGTCGTGGAGGGGGAGGACGACCTGGCCGACGGCCGGCTGATCCTGCTCCACGACCCGGCCGGGCACGACGCCTGGCAGGGCACCTTCCGGCTGGTGACGCTCGTGCGGGCGGAGCTGGAGCCGGAGATGGCGGCGGACCCGCTGCTGCCGGAGGTGTGCTGGTCGTGGCTGACCGGGGCGCTGGAGGCGCGCGGGCTGGCGTACGGGGAGGCGAGCGGCACCGTGACCATGGCGGGCTCGCACTACTTCGGGGGGCTCGCGGAGCGGCGTCCGGCCACGCAGATCGAGATCAGGGCCTCGTGGACGCCCCGCGAGGGCGTGGGCGGGGTGCCCGACACCACGGCGCACCTGGCCGCCTGGTGCGAGCTCCTGTGCCAGATCGCGGGGCTGCCGCCGGTGGGGCCGACGGACAGTGCCACGGGCGTGGTGTCCCTGCCACAGCGGCGCGGTCCGCACCACCCGTAGCCGCGTGCCGCGAGGGGGCCGTCCGGCCCCGCCCGCGCACCGGAAACGACCGGCCGATGTCGTAACGGTGCGTCAGAACGGCGCGCGCCGGGCGGCCTTCTGATCATCCCTTGATCGATCGTGCGTCCGAATTGCCCGAATTGTTACTCACCAAATCGTGATCATTCCCTAAAGCCGGGTGGGTGACGTGCCGAAGGAGTCAGTGACCATCCGCACGGTGCGAACCGGCTTCCTTCCCCGAGCCGGCCGTCCCGCCACTCCCCCAGGAGGCCTAGGTGTCCGTTCTTCTCGAGCAGCCCGCAAGCCTGGTCGCCTACCGCCCGAACAAGCCGACGGCCATGGTCGTCGTGGCCGACCCGCGCGTCCGTTCCACGGTGACCCGCCATCTGTGGGCCCTCGGAGTCCGTGACGTGATCGAGGCGTCGTCCATCGCGGAGGCCCGCCCCCGCGTCGGCAGCCCGCGCGACATCTGCGTGGCCGACGTACACCTGCCCGACGGCTCCGGCCTCACCCTGCTCTCCGAGACCCGCGCCGCGGGCTGGCCGAACGGCCTGGCCCTGTCCGCCGCCGATGACATCGGTGCCGTGCGCAACGCCCTCGCGGGCGGGGTGAAGGGCTACGTCGTCACGGGTACGCGGACCAACATCGGGCTCCCCACCCGGCCCGGCGCCGCCCCCATCGGCGCTGCCGCCGCCCGTATGCACCGCCGCCCCCCGGGTGCCCCGAGCCACCCGGGCGGCTACCGAGAGCTCTCCGGCCGCGAGGTCGAGGTCCTGCGCCTCGTCGCGGAGGGCCAGTCCAACAAGGCCATCGGCGTCTCGATGGGCCTGTCCGCCCTGACCGTCAAGTCCCACCTCGCCCGGATCGCCCGCAAGCTGGGCACCGGCGACCGGGCCGGGATGGTCGCCGTCGCGCTGCGGACGGGGATCATCCACTGATCCCGCCCCGAGGCTCCCGGGCGAACCGCCGGGAGACCCCGGGGACCGGCCGCCGCTCTCCCCCTCGCGCCCGTCGACGGAACGTTCCGGCGACGGGCGCGTCACATACACGGATACCCTTGACCGGTGACCGACGCCCAAGAGACCGCAGCACACCTGCGCACCACCACCGGGGGCGGCCCCCCGGACGCCGAGGTTCCGTCCGATGGGCAGCCGACGCCGATTCCCTTGCTCGAACCCCGTGAGGGCATTCCCCCGGTCGTCGCCGACGCCGAGGCCCTCGCCCGGGTCGTCGCGGCCTTCGCCGCCGGCACCGGGCCCGTCGCCGTCGACGCCGAACGCGCCTCCGGCTACCGCTACGGCCAGCGCGCCTACCTGGTGCAGCTGCGCCGCCAGGGCGCGGGCTCCGCGCTGATCGACCCGGTGGGCTGCCCGGACCTGTCCTCGCTGGGCGAGGCCCTCTCCGGGACCGAGTGGATCCTGCACGCCGCCACCCAGGACCTGCCCTGCCTGCGTGAAATAGGCATGGTGCCCACCTCGCTCTTCGACACCGAACTGGCCGGCCGCCTGGCGGGCTTCCCCCGGGTCGGACTCGGCGCCATGGTCGAGAGCGTGCTCGGCTACGCCCTGGAGAAGGGGCACTCCGCCGTCGACTGGTCCACCCGCCCGCTGCCCGAGCCCTGGCTGCGCTACGCCGCGCTCGACGTGGAGCTGCTGGTGGACCTGCGGGACGCGCTGGAGAAGGAACTGGACCGGCAGGGCAAGCTGGAGTGGGCCCGCCAGGAGTTCGACGCCATCGCCTCGGCCCCGCCCGCCCCGCCCCGCAAGGACCCGTGGCGCCGCACCTCCGGCATGCACAAGGTGCGCCGCCGCCGCCAGATGGCGGTCGTCCGGGAGCTGTGGGAGTCCCGCGACCGCATCGCGCAGCGCAGGGACGTCTCTCCCGGCAAGGTGCTGGGGGACGCGGCGATCGTGGAGGCGGCCCTCGCCCTCCCGGCGAACGTGCACGCCCTGTCGGCCCTGCCCGGGTACGGGCAGCGGATGGGCCGCCGTCAGCTGGACCAGTGGATGGCCGCCGTGGAGCGGGCCAGGGCCCTGCCCGAGAACGAACTGCCGCAGCCTGGGGCGTCCCCGTCCGGCCCGCCCCCGCCGCGTTCCTGGGCGGACAAGGACCCGGCCGCAGCGGCCCGCCTGTCGGCGGCCCGTACGGCCGTCTCGGCGCTGGCCGAGCGGCTGAACCTGCCGCAGGAGAACCTGATCACCCCGGACACCGTGCGCCGGCTGTGCTGGGAGCCCCCCAAGCGGCTCGACGGGGACACGGTGGCGCAGGCCCTGGCCGGCTACGGCGCCCGCCCCTGGCAGATCGAGCAGGTGACCCCGGCCCTGGCCACGGCACTGGCCGCGACCGCCTGAGCCGCCGCGCGCACCGCGTACAGGCCCCCGGCTCCCGTGCCGGGGGCCTGCGCGCGTTCACGGCGCGGGAGTGATGTCCTGGTGCTTGGGGTTGGCGTTGCAGGGGTCGTCCATCACCGGGGGCCGGTACGAGCGTCCGTGGCCCTGGAGGTCCATCGCGAAGACGTCGTAGTCCGCGTCGGCGAGGAACTGCATCCAGTTGTACTTGCCGGTGCCGAAATCGGCTCCCGGCCCTGCCCGGCCGTGCAGGATCAGCACCGCCTTGCGGTCGGCCTCGTGTTTCGTTCCGTCGCGCTCGCGCACGAACAGGGTGATGGTCTCGCCCTTGGTGACGGGGAGCTCGGAGACGTGGGGTACGGCGTGGTCGGTGGTGATGACGGCCATGGCGGGGCCCTTCCGGTCGGCGCGGCCCGGCCGGGACGCCGGGCCCCGGCCAGGATCGGTACGCGACGGGCGGGCGGCTTCGGCGCCCCGCCGCACGAGCGGCGAGCCGACCCCTTCGGGGCGTCCCGTCCCTCCGATCGGGCCCTGCCGGAGTGTGACCTTCGCCGCTCCTCGGGGAGGGGGTGTGCACATTGGTTACCCGCAAGTAGCATGGGCCGGGTGAGCGGGCGCTCAGCCATACGGCCGGGCCGCCCCCGCGCAGCAGCGCCATCCCGTACCTGGAGGAGAGCCAACGTGCCTCGTACCGTCAGGGACGTCGTCTTCGTCGACGGCGTCCGCACCCCGTTCGGCAAGGCGGGCCCGAAGGGCATCTACCACGAGACCCGCGCCGACGACCTCGTCGTGAAGGCGATCCGGGAGCTGCTGCGCCGCAACCCGGACCTGGACCCCAAGAAGATCGACGAGGTCGCCATCGCCGCGACCACGCAGATCGGCGACCAGGGCCTGACGCTGGGCCGCACGGCGGGCATCCTCGCGGGCCTGCCGCAGTCCGTCCCGGGCTACTCCATCGACCGCATGTGCGCCGGCGCGCTGACCGCCGTGACCGCCGTCGCGGGCGGTGTGGCCTTCGGTGCGTACGACGTCGCCCTCGCCGGCGGTGTCGAGCACATGGGCCGCCACCCCATGGGCGAGGGCGTCGACCCGAACCCGCGCTTCGTCTCCGAGAAGCTGGTCGACGAGTCCGCCCTGTTCATGGGCATGACCGCCGAGAACCTGCACGACCGGTACCCGACGATCACCAAGCTCCGCGCCGACCAGTACGCGGTGCGCTCGCAGGAGAAGGCCGCCAAGGCGTACGCCGACGGCAAGATCCAGCAGGACCTGGTCCCGATCTCGGTGCGCAACACCAACGAGGCCGCGGGCGAGACGGGCTGGGGCCTGGTCACCACCGACGAGCCGATGCGCCCGGGCACCACGCTGGAGAACCTGGCCGGCCTGAAGACCCCGTTCCGTACGCACGGCCGGGTCACCGCGGGCAACGCCGCCGGTCTCAACGACGGCGCCACCGCCGCGATCATCGCGTCCGAGGACTTCGCCCGGGAGAACAACCTCCCGGTCAAGATGCGCCTCGTCTCGTACTCCTTCGCGGGCGTCGAGCCGGAGGTCATGGGCTACGGCCCGATCCCGGCCACCGAGAAGGCCCTCGCCCAGGCCGGCCTGTCCATCGAGGACATAGGCCTGTTCGAGATCAACGAGGCCTTCGCGGTCCAGGTCCTCGCCTTCCTGGAGCACTACGGCATCGCCGACGACGACGCCCGCGTGAACCAGTACGGCGGCGCCATCGCCTTCGGCCACCCGCTGGCCTCCTCCGGCGTCCGCCTGATGACGCAGCTGGCCCGCCAGTTCGAGGAGCAGCCGCACGTCCGCTACGGCCTGACCACCATGTGCGTCGGCTTCGGCATGGGCGCCACGGTCATCTGGGAGAACCCGCACTTCAACGCCGAGGGAGACTCCAAGTGAGCACCACCGCTGAGCTCCTGAAGGGCGCGGCCGAGCTGTTCCCGGACGAGGTCGTCACGTCCGCGCACGTCCGCCACCTGGACCTGCCGTTCGGCGCCGGGCGCTTCGCGCTCGTCACGCTGGACAACGGCTTCGACCACACCAAGCCGACCACCTTCGGCCCGCAGTCCCTCGCCAACCTGAACGCGGCGATCGACCAGGTCGAGCAGGAGGCCGCCGCCGGCACCATCGTCGGCGCGGGCATCACCGGCAAGCCGTTCATCTTCGCGGTCGGCGCCGACCTCAAGGGCGTCGAGCTGCTGAAGCAGCACGACGAGGCGCTCGCCATCGGCAAGGGCGGCCACGACGTCTTCAAGCGGCTCTCGGGCCTGGCCGTCCCCACCTTCGCGTACTACAACGGCGCGGCGATGGGCGGCGGTGTCGAGGTCGGCCTGCACTGCTCGTACCGCACCGTCTCGAAGGCCATCCCGGCCTTCTCGCTGCCCGAGGTCTTCCTCGGCCTGGTTCCGGGCTGGGGCGGCTGCGCCATCCTCCCGAACCTGATCGGCGCGGAGCGCGCGGTCTCGGTCATCATCGAGAACTCGCTGAACCAGAACCGCCAGCTCAAGGGCAAGCAGGTCTTCGAGCTCGGCATCGCCGACGCGATCTTCGAGGGCGCCGACTTCCTGGAGCAGTCCCTGATCTGGACCGCGAAGGTCCTGAAGGGCGAGACCGAGGTCGTACGCGCCGAGGTCGACCGCGGCGAGGCCTGGGACGCGGCCGTCGCCAAGGGCCGCTCCATCGCGGACTCCAAGGTGCACGGCGCCGCTCCGGCCGCCTACCGCGCGCTGGACATCATCGCCGCGGCCAAGGACGGCGACCTCCAGGCCGGCTTCGACGCCGAGGACCAGGCCCTCGCGGACCTGATCATGGGCGGCGAGCTGCGCTCGGGCATCTACGCCTTCAACCTGGTCCAGAAGCGCGGCAAGCGCCCGGCCGGCGCCCCGGACAAGTCCCTGGCTCGTCCGGTCACCAAGGTCGGCGTCGTCGGCGCGGGCCTGATGGCCTCGCAGCTGGCGCTGCTGTTCCTGCGCCGCCTGGAGGTGCCGGTGGTCCTCACCGACATCGACCAGGAGCGCGTGGACAAGGGCGTGGGCTACGTCCACGCCGAGATCCAGAAGCTGCTCGGCAAGGGCCGCATCAACCAGGACAAGGCCAACCGCCTGAGCGCCCTGGTGACCGGTGTCCTGGACAAGGCCGAGGGCTTCGCGGACGCGGACTTCATCATCGAGGCCGTGTTCGAGGAGATGTCCGTCAAGCAGAAGGTGTTCGCGGAGGTCGAGGCGGTCGCCCCGGCGCACGCGATCCTCGCCACCAACACCTCCTCGCTGTCGGTCTCGGAGATGGCCTCCAAGCTCCGGCACCCGGAGCGCGTGGTCGGCTTCCACTTCTTCAACCCGGTCGCGATCCTCCCGCTGCTGGAGATCGTCCGCGGCGAGAAGACCGACGACGCCTCGCTGGCCACGGCCTTCGGTGTCGCCAAGAAGCTGAAGAAGACCGCGGTCCTGACGAAGGACGCCCCGGCGTTCGTCGTGAACCGCATCCTGACCCGCTTCATGGGCGAGATCCAGAACGTCATCGACGAGGGCACCCCGGTGGCCACGGCGGAGAAGGCCATCGAGCCGCTCGGCCTGCCGATGTCCCCGCTGGTCCTGCTGGAGCTCGTGGGCCCGGCGATCGGTCTGCACGTCTCCGAGACCCTGAACCGTTCCTTCCCGGAGCGCTTCACCGTCTCCCCGAACCTCAAGCGCGTGGTCGAGGCGGGCAAGCGCGGCTTCTACGTCTACTCCGCCGAGAACGGCTTCAAGCCGGAGCTGGACCCGGAGGTCGCCGCCCTCCTGGTGCAGGGCGACTCCGTCCTGACGGAGGAGCAGGTCCGCGACCGCGTCCTGGACGCGGTGGCGCAGGAGATCGGCCTGATGCTGGAGGAGGGTGTCGTGGCCGAGGCCCAGGACATCGACCTCTGCCTCATCACCGGTGCGGGCTGGCCCTTCCACCTGGGCGGCATCACCCCGTACCTGGACCGTGAGGGCGTCTCGGAGCGGGTGAACGGCAAGAAGTTCCTCGCCCCGGGCGTGGCGAGCGTCCCGGCGTAACCCCCGGCGCAGTACGCGAAACGGCCCGTCCGCACCTGGTGCGGACGGGCCGTTTCGCGTACGCCCGCATGCGGCCGCGTACGCCTACCTGCGGCCGAGCCGGCCGGCCTTGACCAGCCGCTGGGCGGCCGGCGAAGCCGGGTTGATGCCGAGTGCCCGCCGGCCCGCCCGGATGCGCAGGTCGTCACCGCGCTTGCCCAGCTTGGCGGCGGTCTCCGCGATGCGCAGCCACACCATGGCGCGCCCGCTGTCGGCGGAGATCTCGGCCGCCCGCTCGATCCGCCGCCTGGCCTGGTCGGTCTCCTTGCGGCGGATGTGGGCCTGGGCCATGCCGAGGAGCAGGTCGAGGTTCTCCTGTTCGGCGAGCAGCCGCGCTCCGACCTCCAGGACGCCCCGGTCGTCCTTGGCCTCGACGAGGGAGGCGAAGCCGCTCATCGAGATGTCGGTGAAGGGCACCTCGTCCGGGTCGACGCGCTCCCCGGTGCTGCGCAGGGTCCAGCCGAGGCCCCGCCGCCACTTCCAGGTGCGCGGGCCGGGCAGTTCCAGCCGGGTGCGGGTGCGCTCGTTGAAGTGCATGGCCAGCTCGGGCCGGCCCTCCCACTGGTCGACGGCCGCGGCGATGTACGCCTCGGCCACCGGGCGCAGGAAGCCGAACCGCTTGGGCTGCATGCAGTAGCCGACGGCCTGGACGTAGGGGGTGACCTCGGTCCGGATGTGCTCGGCGTCCAGGATCCGGTCGGCGGGGGCGGCCGTCGGCTCCTCCAGGTCGGGGACCAGGGCGTGGGTGAGGGTGGCGGGGATCCGGTTGCTGTTGGCGTACGGCCGCATGCGGCGGACCACCTCCAGCGCGCCGACCTGGGCGACGGGGATCCCGTACAGGGCCCGGGCGGTGAACAGGCCGGTGGAGAAGCAGCCGATCACCCGGCCGGGGCGCAGGTACTCGAAGACGGTCTCGGCGAGGACCGAGACGTCCAGCACGAGGAAGGGGACGCCCGCCTCGCCGGCCGCCTCGGCGAGGGCGTCGGAGAGGGCGGAGGGGGCACTGGGGTGCGGTTTGAAGACGACCGAGGTGTGGCCGAGCCGCACCGCGTGCTCGAACATGCGCCGGTGCAGGTCCTCTTCCTCCTCTTCGGTGAGGATGCCGAGCGGGGAGAGGTACTGGCCGAGGAGGAGGGCCGTCTGCGGGCCGTGCCCGGCCGCGCCGGCCGGGATCGCCCGGTCGAGGACGGGGCGGCACTCCTCGGTGAGCTCCGCCATGAGCTTCAGGACCGCTCCGGTGTCCACGGGCTGTGAGGGGATCCCGTACTCGGTGAGGAGCATGGGCAGCAGGGTGGGGATGAGGTCGAGGTAGAGGACCTGGTCGATCCGGCCGTGGAGGGGGCGGGGCAGGTCGTTGCGGGTGGGGCCGTAGCTCATGACCCCGTCGGCGTACACGGCGAGGGTGGCGTCCGAGAAGATCTTGCAGAGCGTCTGGGCGGGCTTGACCTGGATCGACTCGACGACGAGTTCCAGGGGGCCGGGCCGGATGCCCATCTTCTCCCCCATGACGGTCCGCCACAGGGGGGCGTCCTCGTCGCGGGGGGCCCACAGCGCCGGGTGGAAGGGGTAGATGAGGTCGTTCCAGTAGACGACCCGGTGGAAGCGCGCGAGGACGGCGGCGGCGCCGGGCATGCGGTGCAGCGGGGTGGCGACTTCCGGGATGTCGACGTTGTTGCAGACGAGCAGGACGCGCTCGCGGTCGTCCTGGCCGAGCTGGCCGGCGTCGATGGCGGCGGCCACCGTCATGGCGCCGTAGAGGGTGGAGGCGGCGAATATCCGGGTCATCGGGCCGCGGCGTCCTGGTACGGGGACATGAGTTCCCGGAGCTTGGTCACGCGTGCGGAGTCCATTCCTGCCAGGGTTCCCTCCAGGATGTCCTGGGGAAGGTCGAAGAGGAGCCGCGCGGCGCGTTCGCGCAGCAGGTCCCGGGTGAGTTCCTCGTACTGCTCGTCGCGGCCCAGGTGAATGACGATGAGCGCGCACAGGGTCCGCATCGCCTTGAACGACAGTTCATATCCGCGCGGGTGGTGGGCGAGCTCGTCGAAAATCATCCGGAAGGCGGGAAGGAAGTCGAGCTGGCGTTCGTCCGGAACCTTGGTGAGCGAAGTGGAGACGTCACGGCGGTAGAAGACGCCGTGGAGGTCGACCACTCCGAAGGAACGCATCCTCAGGTGCAGCTTGTAGAACCAGGGCCGGTCCTCGGCGGTGCGCAGGCTCTCGTCGAAGAACAGGGCGTCGGCTTCCCGGAGGCGCTCGCGGTCGTAGATGCCGGCCCAGGACTGCGGGTAGTCCATGAAGGTGGAGGCGTCGACGGGGCCGATGTAGTCGGCGGGGTTCAGCGGCAGGGCCCTCGGTGCGAGCGGCGCCATGACGATCTTGCGTTTCCTGCCGTAGACGCGGACGTGGCCGGTGCGCAGGAAATCGACGCCGGACTGACTCATCCAGCCGACCAGTTGCGCGAGATATCCGGGGGCGTACCAGTCGTCGCCGTCGAGAAAGGTGAAGAAGCGTCCACGGGCGGCGGCGAGGCCCGTATTGCGGGTGGCCGATATCCCCAGATTGCGCTCGTTCCGGATCAGTACGGCGCCGGGGATGCCGGGGACCATCTCGCGCAGGATCTCTGACGTCCCGTCAACGGAACAGTCGTCCACGACGATGAACTCGAAATCCTCCCGGGCGTTGAGCGCCAAGGACTTGAGCGCCGTCCGACAGAACTCCCGGACGTCACACATCGCGACGATTACCGAAAGGGTCACCACCGGAAGCACTCACCTTCTCCCCATTGTCCACACACATCCGCCGAAGCCGTGCGGACGGACCGGACATCATGATAGGAGCGCACGGAGAGGCTCCCCGAACCCCCGGGTGTGACGTACAACTCCCTGGGCCGTCGAAGCCTTTTCGTGACACGTAAGGCTCAGGTGAGCATGTAGGGTCTATCGGGCCCGGCGGCAATCCCGCCCCTGCCCGCGCCCGGCCGCGGGTACGCCGACGGCAGTTGGGCACGCCGACCGACCCGGGAATCACACTCGTGCGCATCCACGTGCTCGCAGACTCCGACACCCGCTGGAAATGGGGTGCGGGGCTGGCGGTGGGCCTGGCACCGGGCAGCGAGGTGCACGCCCACATGCTGCGCGGACGCAGCACCCCGACGGCGCGCCAGCTGGCGGAGGTCGGCATCACCCCGGCCTCGATCACCGAGGCCACGCTCGCCGGTTTCGCGGCGGCACCGGAACTCGACGGAGCGGACCTGATCATCCTGGGCACGGTCGGCGGCGCCACCCACGCGGCCCTGCACGCCCTCGCCCGCCGCTTCGCCGGTGCCCCCAGACGGCCGGTCCTGATGACCGGTTACGTGGGTGTCGTCTACGAGAAGATGGCCGACGGGCTCCTGCTGCGGGCCGGCGCCGACATCGTCCTCGCCAACAGTCCTTTCGACCGGCGCCGGTTCACCGAGGTGTACGAGCCCCTCGGAATTCCCGTCTCCTGCATCGTCCAGACGGCGCTCCCCTTTCTCGACCAAAGACCTTACGACCCGAACCGGACGTACGCCACCCACCCCTATACCGTGTGCTTCGCCGTGCAGCCCTCGGTGCCCGCCGACCGCAATGGCCGGCTTTACATGCTGCGCCGCGCGATATCCCACGCGCGACTGCGCCCGGGACGCGACGTACTCGTCAAACTCCGCAGCAAGCCCGGTGAGGCGACCACCCATGTGGAGGCGTTCCACTACCAGGTCCTGGCGGAACAGCTGGAAGAGCCGCTGCCGCCCAATCTGCATTTCGTCTACGGCAACATGTCGGACACCCTCGACCGTACCGACCTTCTGGTGACGGTCAGTTCCACGGCGGCACTCGAATCGATGCACCGGGGAATGCCGACGGCGATACTCAGCGATCTCGGTGTCCGGGAGATCCACGGAAACCACTACTTCACCGGTTCCGGCTGCGTCACCGACTGGACCGCAATAGACGAGGGCGCCGCCCCGCTCGCGGACGAATCCTGGACGGCCGACCAGGGAATCCGCGCGGTGGATCCGTACGGGGAACTGCGCCGCCGCATCGAGGAACTGCGCGGCGTTCCGCTGCCACCGATATCGCCCTATTACACGGCCGACAGCGCACCCGAATACGTGGGTGCGCTGCTGCGCCGCCGGGGACTGAACCCGGACGGCTCCCCCGGCGCGGCCGCCGCCGCACGCCGGCCGAGCGGCCCCATGCGGCGCACCTCCCGCCGCGTGCTGAAGGTCGCCTACCAGTTCGGGGTCCAGCGCGTGGCCCCGAAGATCCAGCAGTGGGGCGGCGTGTGAACGCCCCCTCCGTCATGACACCCCAGGGGGAAGCCTCGTGAACGTCACCGCCGTCATACCCGCCCGGGGCGGCTCCAAGGGCATCCCCGGGAAGAACACCGCCGAGGTCGGCGGGGTCCCGCTCGTCGCCCGCGCGGTGCTCGCCTGCCGGAACGCGGCCCACGTGACCCGGGTCGTGGTCTCCACCGACGACCCGGGGATCGCCCGGGCCGCCCGCGCGGCCGGTGCCGGGATCGTCGACCGTCCCGCGGAGCTGGGTTCCGACACGGCCTCCAGCGAGTCGGCGCTGCTGCACGCGCTGGACGTGCTGGAGGAGCGGCACGGGGAGGCCGTGGACGTCCTCGTCTTCGTCCAGTGCACCAGCCCCTTCACGACCCCGGAGGAGGTCGAGGAGACCGTGCTGGCCGTGGTCCGCGACGGCGCCGACTCCGCCTTCACCGCCGTGCCCTTCCACGGCTTCCTGTGGGGCACCGGGCCCGCCGGCGCCACCGGACCGGGCCACCGGGCGCACGGGGTCAACCACGACAGCTCCGTACGCCCGCGCCGCCAGGACCGCACCCCCGAGTACCTGGAGTCGGGGGCCGTCTACGCCATGCGCGCCGACGGCTTCCGCCGGCACGGCCACCGCTTCTTCGGCCGGACCCAGCTCGTCCCCACCGCTCCCGAGCGGGCCATCGAGATCGACGAGCCCGGCGACCTCGCCCGGGCCCGGGCCCTGGCCCCCCTCCTCGACCTCCCCCAGACCCCGGCGGCCCCTTCGTCGCCGGACCCCTCGCAGTACCTCGGAAAGGAACTCTGAACAGTGGTGCACAGCAACCGGATCCGCCGGATCGGGAACAAGGAGGTCGGCCCGGGCCGGCCCACCTATGTGATCGGCGAGATCGGGATCAACCACAACGGTGAGCTCGCCAACGCCCTCGCGCTGATCGACGCGGCCGCCGACGCGGGCTGTGACGCGGTGAAGTTCCAGAAGCGCACGCCCGAGATATGCACCCCGCGCGACCAGTGGGACATCGAGCGGGACACCCCCTGGGGCCGGATGACGTACATCGACTACCGCCACCGCGTCGAGTTCGGCGAGGACGAGTACCGGGCCATCGGCGAGCACTGCGCGCTGCGCGGCATCGACTGGTTCGCGTCCCCGTGGGACACCGAGGCCGTCACCTTCCTGGAGAAGTTCGACGTGCCGGCCCACAAGGTGGCCTCCGCCTCCCTGACGGACGACGAGCTCCTCCTCGCGCTGCGCGCCACGGGCAAGACGGTCATCCTGTCCACCGGCATGTCCACCCCGCAGCAGATCCGGCACGCCGTGGAGGTGCTGGGCAGCGCGAACGTCGTGCTGCTGCACGCCACTTCGACCTACCCGGCGAAGGCCGAGGAGCTCAACCTGCGGGTCGTCAACACCCTCCAGGAGGAGTACCCCAACGTCCCGATCGGCTACTCCGGTCACGAGACGGGCCTGCAGACCACCGTGGCGGCCGTCGCCCTCGGGGCGTGCGCCGTGGAGCGGCACATCACCCTCGACCGCGCCATGTGGGGCTCCGACCAGGCCGCCTCCGTCGAGCCGGGGGGCCTCGCCCGTCTCGTCCGCGACATCCGCACCATCGAGACCGCCCTCGGCGACGGCGTCAAGCGCGTCTACCCCTCCGAACTCGGCCCCATGAAGAAGCTCCGCCGCGTCCAGGGAACCGTCCCCGCCGAGGGCGTGACGGCCCCGGCATGAGCGACACCCTCGCCCTGGTGGAGAGCCCGGCTCAACTACTGAACGTCCTGGAGTGGGCGTACGTCCACCCGGGCGAGGCAGCGTCCCTCACCGTCGCCGTCCTCCAGCCGGTGGACCCGCGCTCGCGGGCCCAGGTCCGGCGGCTGTGCCGGTTCGCCTCCCAGTCCAAGGTGGTGTGGCGGCGCTACGAGGTCCGCGCGGGCTACCTCGGGCGGGCCGGGGAGCTGGTCCGGCTCGGCCGCGCGGTCGCCGCCGCCCGGCGCCTGGTGATCGGCGACCTGTTCTCCCGTACGATCCAGCTGCTGCTGCCCCGTTCCAAGGCCCGCGAGGTGGTCGTCGTCGACGACGGCACCGCCACGACCGAGCTGGTCAGCCTGCTGACGTACGGGCAGCAGCTGACCCGCTGGCACCAGGGCGAGCTCAAGCCCGCCGCCAAGGGCGGACCGGTCAACCGCTGGCTGGCCCGCGAGGACCTGGAGCGCGCCACCTTCTTCACCTGCATGCCGGTGGCCGCGCCGCCCGGCACCGAGGTGCGGCCCAACGACTACGCCTGGAGCCGGGCCACCTTCGGCCCGGTCCGGGTGCGGTCCGGGGCCGATCTGGCGGGCAGTTCCCTGGTGGAGACCGGGGTGGTCGACGAGGACCGGTACGTCGACGCGGTCGGCTGGATCGCCCGCCACCGCGCGGCCGGCCGCTACCTGGCGCACCGCAGGGAGAGCGGGCCCAAACTGGAGCGGATCGCCGGGCTCACCGGCATGGAGATCGTCCACCCCGAGCTGCCGCTCGAACTGACCGCGCTGACCGAGCCCATCGGCCAGTCCGTGCTGACCTTCGCGTCCACCATCGCCTACACCCTGCCCATCGTGCTCGGCGGCTCCGGGGTGCGGGTGGAGCTGTGCGAGATCGACGACGCCTGGATCACCCCGGACACCGCCGGCCGGTCGGTGGACTTCCTGCACCGGATCTCGGCGCTGGCGGTGGACCGGCACAACCTGCCCAGGATCCCGCCGCAGGGGCGCCGCGGCCCCGACCGGTCAGCAGCGCTGCCAGCGGCTCAGTGACAGGCCGGAGTTGCCCTTCTGCCGGCTCACCAGCAGCTCGCCCCGGGCGCTGACGCAGGCGATGACGACCAGGCCCCGGGCGTCGACGGCGAGCGCCGGGGAGTCCAGGCACTCCTCCCCGATCTCCGTCCACCACAGCCCGGCGGCCTCGTTCTCCGTCGGGTAGGCCGCGAGCGCGGTACGCCCGTTCACGGCCCGGTAGGCCAGGACCGTGCAGTCGTGGCCGTCGACCAGCGCGCGGGCGGCGGCCACCGCGCCGACCGCGGGACCGCCGCCGAGCGCCAGCACCCCGGCCCCCTCGCGGCAGGCGAACACCCCGCTGCCGTCGGCCGCGTGCCAGAAGTGGGTGACGCGGCCCGGAGCCGTCTCCAGCGTGCGCACCGAGCCGTCCTGGGCGAGGTACGGGACGTCCTCCGCCCGCGCCATGGGGCCGCCGGGGGACGTCTGCGCCCAGCGGGAGAGCCCCTTCTCACCGGGTGCGGCCAGCCAGATCCGGCCGTCGGCCGCAGAGTCGGCGCCGGTGCCCTCGTAGGCCTTGCTGCCCCGGAGGTCCTCCCAGGCCTGCCAGCCGCCCTTGCCGTCCTGGCGCCTGACGTGGATGCCGCGCCCGGCGTTGCGGACGAAGACGTGGGGCGAGCCCTGGGCGTCCACCGCCAGGGTCGGCGGGCCGCCGCGGTGTGACATCTCGGGCCGCTGGTAGAGGGTGCCGAGGGACTCCCAGGCGCCGATCGGGCGGCCGCTCTGGTACTGCACCGCGTGGTGGTAGGTGACGGTCTCGGTGTCCCCGGTCCGGGTGCGGCGCCGGCCCGCGAAGTGGGCGTACCCGTCAGGGCCCTGGCCCACCGTGAGGTCGGCGAGCCCTTCGGCGGGGAAGAGGTCGGGGCCGCTCCACTCCGGGCCGCCGGGGGCGCGTTCGGTCCAGCGGAGCAGGCCGCCCTCGGCCCGCGCGTAGGCCGTGAGGCGTCCGTCCTTGCCGGTGAGGAGCCAACGGCCCGTCAGGGGGCCCAGGGCCACGGTGTTCCAGTCGCGGGCGGGGGCGGGTTCCGGTCCGGGGGCGTGGCGTCGGGATCTGTTCGGACCGCGTCCGGCTCGCGTCGCCATGAACCGCAGCAACCCTTCCGTTTCACCATTCGAACAAAATGAGGATACCCCGGGGTCCCCGGGCGGGGTCCTGCGTCTATGTTGTAGCCCGCGAGATCCCCGCGAGATCCCCACCGGATCTCCCTCCCCGTACGGAAGGACCGGTCCCCGGGCATGACTTCGGAGTCCACCGCCACCGCGAAGCCGCCCCGTTCCCGCGCGAGCCGGATCCGGCGGGCGCTCGCCTGGACGGCGGCCGTGGTGGTGCTGGGCGCGGCGGGGTCGGGCTGGTGGGTGTTCAGCCACCTCAACGGGAACATCGACAGCGTCGACCTGGACCGGGCGATCGGGACGGACAACCGGCCGCCGAAGGTCGTGGCGAACGCGCGGAACGTCCTGGTACTCGGCTCCGACTCCCGTGCCGGGGCCAACGGCGAGCTCGACCACGGCGACGTCGGCGGGGCCCGCTCCGACACGGCGATGCTGGTGCACATACCCGAGGGCCGGGCCAGGGCGACGGCGGTGAGCATCCCCCGCGACACCCTGATCACCCGGCCCGAGTGCAAGGACGAGGACGGCGGAACGGTCCCCGGGGCCGACCGGGTCATGTTCAACTCGGTCTACTCCCTGGCCGGTCCGGCCTGCGTGGTCAAGACGGTGGAGCAGCTGTCCGGGATCCGCGTCGACCACTTCGTCGAGGTGGACTTCGCCGGCTTCAAGGGGCTGGTGGACGCCCTCGGCGGGGTCACCGTCACCCTCGACCAGCCGATGGCAGGCACCAAGGGCGGCCTCAAGCTGGACGCCGGGACGCACCGGCTGAACGGCACCGACTCGCTGAAGTTCGTACGCACCCGCTACGGCTACGGCGACGGCAGCGACCTCGGACGCATAGGCCTCCAGCAGCAGTTCATGCTGGCGATGCTGGCGGAGATCAAGAAGCAGGACGCGCTGGGCAACCCGGCGCGGCTCTACAAGCTCGCCGACGCCGCGACCAAGTCACTGACCACCGACTCCGAGCTGGCCTCGCTGACGGCGCTGTCCGACTTCGCGCAGAGCCTGAAGGACGTGGATCCGTCCACGATGGAGACCATCATGCTGCCGGTCGCCTACGACAAGGCCGACCCGAACCGGGTCGTCGTCGCGCAGGAGCGGGCCTCCCTGCTGTGGGAGGCCCTGCGCACCGACCGGAAGGTGCCCGCCTCGGCGAAGGACTCCCCCGCGAAGGGCGGCCCGGGCGCCAAGTCCCCGGCGCCCGGGCCGTCCCCGTCCCCTTCCCCGTCCGCGTGATCGCCGGTCGCCCCGGCTGACTCCTACAACGCCCCCTAGTACTCCGCGTCCTGCCCGACCTGGGCGAGGCGGCTCTTGCGCTTGCCGTACAGGAAGTAGACGACGACGCCGACCGCCATCCAGATCCCGAACCGCAGCCAGGTCTCGGCCGGCAGGTTGAGCATCAGCCAGAGCGAGGCCGCCATCGACAGGATCGGGACCAGCGGCACCATCGGGGTGCGGAAGGCCCGGTGCAGGTCGGGTCGGGTCTTGCGCAGGATGATGACGCCGAGTGCGACGATGACGAAGGCGAACAGGGTGCCGATGTTGACCAGTTCCGCGAGCTTCGCCAGGCTGGTGAACCCCGCGATGACCGCGATGACCGCGCCGAGGAGCAGGGTGGCCCGGTAGGGGGTGCGGTACTTGGGGTGGGTGACGGAGAAGACGCGCGGCAGCAGTCCGTCACGGCTCATCGCGAAGAACACGCGGGTCTGGCCCAGCAGCAGGATCATGCTCACCGTGATCAGGCCGACGGCCGCACCGAGGCTGATGGCGCCGGAGAAGAACGGCTGGTTCACGGACTTGAAGGCTTCGGCGAGCGGTGCTGTCGGCGACATCTCCGCGTAGTACTGCATGCCGGTGACCACGACGGTCACGGCGACGTACAGGAGCGTGCAGATGAGCAGCGAGCCGAGGATGCCGCGTGGCATGTCCCGCTGGGGGTTCTTGGTCTCCTCGGCGGCGGTGGCCACGACGTCGAAGCCGATGAAGGCGAAGAAGACGAGGGAGGCCGCGGTGAAGATGCCCATGACGCCGAAGTTGGTGGGCTCGTACCCGAACAGCAGCTGTACCAGTGGTGCCGTCCAGCCGCTTCCGCCCTCCTGCGGTTCGGCCGGCGGGATGAACGGCGAGTAGTTGTCGGCCTTGATGAAGAACAGGCCCGCGATGATGACCAGCAGCACCACGGTGACCTTGATGGCGACGACGATCGCGGTGATCCGCGCCGACAGCTTCGTGCCGACGACGAGGACCGCGGTCAGGGCGAGGACCAGCAGGAAGGCCATCAGGTCGAAGGTTCCGCCCGCGTCCGGCCCGGACAGCGCGACGGGCATGTCCCAGCCGAGGTTGGTCTGCATGAGGTGGCGGACGTACCCGGACCAGCCGACCGCCACGACGGCGGTGCCGAGCGCGAATTCGAGCACCAGGTCCCAGCCGATGATCCAGGCCGGGAGTTCGCCGATCGAGGCGTAGGCGAAGGTGTACGCCGACCCCGCCACCGGGACGGTGGACGCGAACTCGGCGTAGCAGAGGGCCGCGAGGGCACAGACGACGCCCGACACCACGAAGGAGAGGGCGGTGGCCGGGCCGGCGGTGTTGCGGGCGGCGATGCCCGTGAGGACGAAGATACCGGTACCGATGATGACGCCGACACCGAAGACGGTCAGGTCCCAGGCGGAGAGCGATTTGCGGAGCGCGTGCTCCGGCTCCTCCGTGTCGCGGATGGACTGTTCCACCGTCTTGGTGCGGAAGGGGCTGTTCAGATCCGTGCTCACCGACGCACCTCCCAAGAAGTACGCGAACGGGCCGGGAGGCCCACCCTTCAAGGGTGATCTCCCGGCCCGTGACGTGCAACCGCGCGATCCGGTCCGTTCCGGCTAGGACAAGTCCTAGTCGACGGCGGCGGCGGTCTCGCTCTCGAAGCGCCCGTCCAGCTTGGCGACCAGGCCGGTGACCTGGCGGGCGATGTCCGGGGCGGTCAGGCCGATCTCGGCCAGGATCTCCTTGCGCAGCGCGTGGTCGAGGAAGCGCTGCGGGATGCCGAAGTCGCGCAGCGGCACGTCGACGCCCGCGTCGCGCAGGGCCTGGGACACGGCGGCGCCCACGCCGCCGGTGCGGCCGTTGTCCTCGACGGTGACGACGACCCGGTGCCGGTCGGCGAGCGGGGCCAGGGCCTCGTCCACGGGCTTGACCCAGCGGGGGTCGACCACGGTCGAGGAGATGCCCTGCTTGTCGAGGAGGCCGGCGATCTCCAGGCACATCGGGGCGAGCGCGCCGACGGAGACGAGGAGTACGTCCGGACGGGTGACCTCGGGGGCCGGCTCGCGCAGGACGTCCATGCCGCCGATCCGGCCGACGGCCGGGACGGCCGGGCCGACGACGCCCTTGGAGTAGCGCACGACGGTCGGGGCGTCCTTGACCTCGACGGCCTCGCGGAGCTGCGCGCGCAGCTGCTCGGCGTCGCGCGGGGCGGCCAGTCGCAGGCCGGGGACGACCTGGAGGATGGACATGTCCCACATGCCGTTGTGGGAGGCGCCGTCGTCACCGGTGACGCCCGCGCGGTCCAGGACGAAGGTGACACCGCACTTGTGCAGGGCCACGTCCATGAGGACCTGGTCGAAGGCGCGGTTGAGGAAGGTGGCGTAGACCGCGAAGACGGGGTGGACGCCGCCGGTCGCGAGGCCCGCCGCCGAGGTGGCGCCGTGCTGTTCGGCGATGCCGACGTCGTAGATCCGGTCCGGGAAGGCCTCGGCGAACTTGTGGAGGCCGACCGGGTGGAGCATGGCGGCGGTGATGCCGACGATGTCCTCGCGCTCGTGGCCGAGCTTGACCATCTCGTCGGCGAAGACGGAGGTCCAGCTGGCCGCGGCGGTCTTGACCGGCAGGCCGGTGTCCGGGTGGATCACGCCGACCGCGTGGAAGCGGTCCGCCTCGTGCTCCAGGGCCGGGGTGTAGCCGCGGCCCTTCTGGGTGAGGCAGTGGACGATGACCGGTCCGCTGAAGCGCTTGGCGCGCTGGAGGGCGGACTCCAGGGCCTCGATGTCGTGGCCGTCGATGGGGCCGATGTACTTCAGGCCCAGGTCCTCGAACATGCCCTGCGGGGCGATGAAGTCCTTGAGGCCCTTCTTGGCGCCGTGCAGGGTCTCGAAGAGCGGCTTCCCCACGACGGGGGTGCGCTCCAGGATCTCCTTGCCGCGGGCCAGGAAGCGCTCGTAGCCGTCCGTGGTGCGCAGGGTGGCCAGGTGGTTCGCGAGGCCGCCGATGGTGGGGCCGTACGAGCGCTCGTTGTCGTTGACGACGATGACGAGCGGGCGGTCCTTGGCGGCGGCGATGTTGTTCAGCGCCTCCCAGGCCATGCCGCCGGTGAGGGCTCCGTCGCCGATGACGGCGGCGACGTGGTGGTCCTCGCGGCCGAGCACCTCGTTGGCCTTGGCGAGGCCGTCGGCCCAGCCCAGCACCGTGGAGGCGTGGGAGTTCTCGATCACGTCGTGGTCGGACTCGGCGCGCGAGGGGTAGCCGGACAGGCCTCCCTTGGCACGCAGGTTCGCGAAGTCCTGGCGGCCCGTGAGCAGCTTGTGGACGTAGGCCTGGTGGCCGGTGTCGAAAAGGACCTTGTCCTTGGGCGATTCGAAGACCCGGTGCAGGGCGATCGTCAGTTCGACCACGCCGAGGTTGGGGCCGAGGTGCCCGCCGGTCTTGGAGACGGCGTCGACGAGGAAGGACCTGATCTCTGCGGCGAGCTGGTTGAGCTCCTCCTGGCTGAGCCGGTCCAGATCGCGCGGTCCCTTGATGCGGGTCAGCAGCACCCGTGCCTCCTTGCAGTTGCTTGCTGGTCTGTCGAGTCTAATGTTCCGCTCGCGAGGGCGGTCATCGGGCGGTACCTGGCGGGTCACACCTTTGTCATACCTGTACACCTCGTCACTGCGTCACACATCCCAAACGGGCGTATACACGTACGTTCGCACGCGTGCGCGCACGCACAGGTGCCCGGTGCCACCCATGGTGGCACCGGGCACCGCGACGGGTCCTACCGCCCGGGATCGGCCCAGGTCGCGCGGTCAGGCGCGGCCGGCCGACTTCTGGGTCTTGCGGGTCACCGAGTCGATGACCACGGTGGCCAGCAGTACGGCACCGGTGATCATGTACTGGATCGGAGTCGCGATCCCCTCCAGGGCCAGACCGTACTGGATGCTGGTGATGACCATCACACCGAGGAGGGCGTTCCAGGTCCGGCCGCGGCCGCCGAAGAGGCTGGTGCCGCCGATGACGGCCGCCGCGATCACGTTCATCAGGAGGTCGCCGGCACCGGCGCTCTGGTTGGCCGCCGCGATCTTGGAGGCCCAGAAGAGGCCGCCGACGGCCGCGAAGGTGCCCGCGATCGCGAAGACCGCGATGCGGATCCCGGCGACGTTGATGCCCGCGCGGCGGGAGGCCTCGACGCTGCCGCCGAGGGCGAAGACGTTGCGGCCGAAAGTGGTGCGGCGCAGCAGGAAGTCCGTGCCGACGAGGACCACCACGAAGAGCACCACCGCGAGCGGCAGGCCCTTGTACTGGTTGAACACGGCGGCGGGGCCGAAGGTGAAGACCGCCAGCAGCCCGGTGCGCAGCAGGATCTCGCTCAGCGGCCGCGAGGGGACCCCGGCGGCCTCCCGGCGGCGGTTGTCGAAGAAGGTGGCGAGGAAGTACGCCGCCGTGGCGACCGCCGCGAGCCCGTAGCCGGCGGCCACGTCGGAGAAGTAATACGTGGTGAGCCGGCCGACCACGCCCTCGGAGTCGAGGTTGATGGTGCCGTTGCTGCCCAGGATCTGGAGCATCGCACCGGACCAGAACAGCAGCCCGGACAGGGTGACGGCGAAGGCCGGGGCGCCGATCTTGGCGAAGAAGAAGCCGTGGATCGCGCCGATCAGGGCGCCGCCGCCGACGGCGGCGAGGATCGCGACCCATTCGTTGACGCCGTGGGTGACGGCGAGGACCGCGACGATCGCGCCCGAGACGCCGCTGACCGAGCCGACCGAGAGGTCGATCTCGCCGAGCAGCAGGACGAAGATGATGCCGACGGCCATCATGCCGGTGGCGACCATGGTGATCGCGATGTTGGAGAGGTTCTCCGGGGAGAGGAAGTTCGAGTTCAGCCCCTGGAAGATGCTCCAGATGATGATCAGGCCGAGGACGACCGGGATCGAGCCCAGGTCGCCGGCCTTCATCTTGCGGCCGAACTCGCTCAGGTAGCCGGACAGGCCCTGCTCGCGCACGAGCAGGCGCGGGTCCACCACCGGAATGGCGTCCGCCGGGGCGGCGGGGTTGGCGAGCCGGGCCACCTCTTCCGCATGGGTGTGGTGTTCGGTGCTCACTTGCGGGCCTCCCCGGTGCGGGCCGCCCGGCGGGTCACGGCGTTGTCCGTGGCCCCGGTGATGGCGGAGATGATCTCTTCCTGCGAGGTGTCGGCGACCTTGAAGACACCGTTGTTGCGGCCCAGCCTCAGCACCGCCACCTTGTCGGCGACGGCCTTCACGTCGGCCATGTTGTGGCTGATGAGGATGACGGCGTGGCCGCGCTCCCGCAGCCGCTCCACGAGGTCGAGCACCTGTGCGGTCTGCTCGACGCCGAGGGCGGCGGTGGGCTCGTCGAGGATGACGAGCTTCGGCTCGCCCAGCATCGAACGGGCGATCGCCACGGTCTGGCGCTGGCCGCCCGAGAGCGAGGCGATGGGGATCCGGACGCTGGGGATGCGGATGGACAGGGTGGTGAGGAGTTCGCGGGCGCGGCGCTCCATCTCCACCTCGTCGAGGACGCCGAAGCGCTTGAGTTCGCGTCCGAGGAAGAGGTTGCCGACGACGTCGATGTTGTCGCAGAGCGCGAGGTCCTGGTAGACGGTCGCGATACCGAGGTTCTGGGCGTCGTGGGGCTTGCCGATGGAGACCGGACGGCCCTCCCACTCGATGACTCCGTCATCGATGGGGTGCACGCCCGCGATCGTCTTGACCAGCGTGGACTTGCCGGCGCCGTTGTCGCCGACCAGGGCGACCACCTCACCGGAGTGGATCTCGAGTTCTACGTCGGTCAGGGCCTGGACGGCGCCGAACCGCTTCGAGACCCCTCGCAACGCCAGCACGGGCGCAGCGGACACATGAACCATCTCCTTCGCCGCCTGACCGGCGGGGATGTCGTGCAAAAGAGCAGGAGCGGGGCGGATGGGGGGCATTCGACGGGCGAAAGGGGGGCCGGCGGGAGGCCGGCGCGTTGCCGAATCGTTTCTGCCCGGCGCCCCGCGGTTGGCGGGGTATGAGGGGCGGGGCGCCGGGCAGGGCTCGTGGGCCGCCGCGCGCGGGGGCGGCGGCAGGGGCCTCAGGGGCCCGGGGGCCTTACTTGAGGCCGATGGCGGCGCAGGCGGCCGCGAACTTGTCGGTGCAGATCTCTTCGACCGTGTAGACGCCGTCCTTGACGACGGTGTCCTTGATGTTGCTCTTGGTGAGCGACACGACCGGGATCAGCACGGACGGAACGCCCTTGGAGGTCGGGCTGTCGACCTTGTTGTTGATGATCCCGTCGATCTTCTCGCCCTTGGCGAGGGCGACGGCCATCTCGGCGGCGGCCGCGGCCTCGGGGGCGTACGGCTTGTAGACGCTCATGAACTGCTCGCCCGCCACGATCCGCTGCACGCCCGCCAGTTCGGCGTCCTGACCGGTCACCGGGGGCAGGGGGGACAGGCCGGCGGCCTTGAGGGCGGTGATGATGCCGCCGGCCATGCCGTCGTTGGCGGAGTAGACGCCGATCACCTTGTCCTTGCCGAGCGCGGTCAGCGCGCCCGCCATGTTGGTGTTGGCGTTCTCCGGCTTCCACTCCTTGGTGTCGTACTCCTTGCCGATGGTCACCTTGCCGTCGAGGACGGAATGGGCGCCCTTCTTGAACAGCGCGGCGTTCGGGTCGGTGACGGAGCCGTTCATCATGACGATCTGGCCGTCCTTGGCCTTGTCGCCCAGGGCCTCCAGCAGGGCCTTGCCCTGGACCTTGCCGACCTCTTCGTTGTCGAAGGAGGTGTAGGCGTCGATCGGGCCCTCGGCCAGGCGGTCGTAGGCGACGACCGGGATGCCGGCGTCCTTGGCCTTCTTGACCGAGCCGGCGATGGCCTTGGCGTCGACCGCGTCGATGATCAGGACGTTCACCTTGTTGGTGATCATCGTGTCGACCTGGGAGTTCTGCGTGGTCGCGTCCTGCTTGGCGTTGGCGTAGACCACCTCGGCCTTGCCGCCGGTGAGATCGGCGATCTTCTTCTCGATCAGCGGCTTGTCGAACTTCTCGTAGCGCGCGGTCTGGTTCTCGGGCAGGAGCAGACCGACCTTGATGGCGTCACCGGCGGCGGCACCGGAAGGCTTCTTCTCGCCGTCCGCTTCCTTGGCACTGCCACAAGCGGCCAGCGAAACGGCCATGGCGCCGGCGGCGACGGCAACGGCGGCTCTACGCATACGCGTGTTCATTCGTTGAACCTCCCTGACGAGGCCGCAACGCTGCGGCCGAGGTGGATGTGAGTCAACCCCGGCCGCAAGTTTGTCGTCAAGGAGTGAATCCTTAACGAGATGACAACGGTGCCATCCGTTATCTAGATGAAGACATGACGGCGGGGGCTCGCACCCCAATGCCATTTTCCGCCAAAAGCGTCGAATCGCCCATCTCGCTCAGTACGAGGGCCAGTGCGCCCAGCACTTCCGCCCGGCCGCCCAGCGATCCCGTGAGAACCGACAACTGCCGGGCCGCGCTGGGGATCGCGTACCGGCCCACGGACTCGCGGATCGGCGCCAGCACCAGCTCGCCGGCCTCCGCCAGCGAGCCGCCCAGCACGATCCGGCTCGGGTTCAGGAGGTTGCAGAGGCTGGCCACGCCGCTGCCGACGTGCCGCCCCACGTCGGTGATGACCCGGCGGCAGCCCGGGTCCCCGCCCCGGGCCAGCTCGACCACCTTCTCCATCGTCAGTTCCGGGCCGTGCGTGCCCTGGAGCAGCGGCAGCACGTAGCGCGCGGCGGCGAAGGTCTCCAGGCAGCCGCGGTTGCCGCAGCGGCAGACGGGGCCCGATTCGTCCAGGGTGATGTGCCCGATCTCCCCGGCGGTTCCGCCTGGCCCGCGGTAGATCTGACCGTTGATCACCAGGCCCGCGCCCACACCGCTCGCGACCTTGATGTACGCCAGGTCGCGGACCCCGCGGCCGCTGCCCCAGACCAGTTCGCCGAGCGCGCCGAGATTGGCGTCGTTGTCCACGTACACCGGTACGCCCAGGCGCTGCGAGAGCTCCTGGCGCGGGTTGATCCCGGCCCAGCCCGGCAGGATCGCGGTCGAACCGAGGGTTCCGGACTCGACGTCGATGGGGCCCGGGACGCCCAGGCCGACGCCGATGACCTTGTCCCGCGCCACGCCGATGCCCTGGACCAGCCGTCCGACCAGGGACTCCGCCCGGTCGAAGCCGTCCACCCAGGAGGCGTCCACGTCCAGCGGCTCGGCCTCCTCGGCCAGCACCTGGTGCGCCAGGTTGCCCACGGCCACCCTCAGGTGGGTGTGGCCGAAGTCCACGCCGATCACGATGCCCGCGTCCCCGCTGAGCGAGACGCTGCGGGCCCGGCGGCCGCCGGCCGAGGTGTCGGTGACCTCGACGGTCCCGCTCTCCTTCAGTTCACGGACGATGTTGGAGACCGTGGCCGCCGACAGTCCGGTGGTGCGGGCGATCTCCGCCTGGGTCAGCGAACCGGCGAGGCGCACGGCCCGCACGACCCTCTCCAGGTTCGCGCGATGCAGTGAGGACTGCGATCCGGGAGTCTGCACGACTCATCCACTCCTGCCCATTAGCGACGGCCATCCGTCGCCCCCCGGCCGGTGGTCGCGGCTGCGTGCCCGAGACCCCGGCGTCTCTCCAACTTGTGAACCTTAAGTCGAGCCTTTGCCCCCTCCGCCGTCAAGAGCCTGAGACGGAGCGAACCGGACACATAGCCCGAAAGTATGAACAAGGGCCATCGAGATCGTGCTACGGTCGCTGAGGCGCCGGTCCTCTGCGGCCTTCCCGGCCGGACCGCGCGCCGTGCCATGACAGCGCTACGCGAGGAGGTGTTCGGGATGAGTCCCGATCGAAGTCCTCGCCGCGCCTTCACCGGCTGACCGGCCGGCCGACCGGGCCATTCGCCCCGCCGTCCGGCTGACGTTCCGCGCACGCCCACGGCGGCGGTCCCGCGCCGCCACGTGCCGCGCACGGGCCGGCTCCGCTGCGGAACCCTCCTTTCCCCTTCCTTCGGCATGCCCTGACTCCCCCTGTCAGGCATACGTCATCCATGTCCACGGCGCACCCGGTGGCGGCCCACGCCACCCCGCGCCGCACATCGATCACTCCACGTGACCAGTCGGCTCCGCGCTGCCCGGACACCGTGGAGGGAGGTATTCGTCATGACCATGCTCACCCCTCGCACCCCCACGAAGCTCGCACCGCCGGGCCGCGGACGCCGCGAGCGCAAGGCCGCCGAGCTGGAGGTCGCGACCCGCCGCGCGGGCGAGCGCCTCGCCGCGGTCAGCGCCCGCCCGGCCGTCCGGGTCCTCCAGGACGTCGACACCTCGCGCAACGGCCTCACCCACGCCGAGGCGGCGCTGCGGCTGGAGCGGCACGGGCCCAACACCGTCGCCCAGGAGCGCGCCCCGCTGTGGTTCACGCAGCTCGCGAAGGCCTTCTGGAATCCCTTCATCGGCGTCCTGGTCTTCCTCGCCGCCGTCATGTTCTGGCAGGACCCGGCGGATCCCGGCGTCCTCATCCTCTCCGCGATGGTGGCGGTCAGCGGGCTGCTGCGGTTCTGGCAGGAGTACCGCTCGGGCCGTGCCGCCGACGCCCTCAAGAGGCTCGTCACCACCACGTGCGCGGTGCAGCGCCGGGCCGGCACGGGCTCCGGGCCCACCACGTCCGAGGTGCCCATGGACCGGGTGGTCCCGGGCGACCTCGTCAAGCTCGCCGCCGGCGACCTGATCCCGGCCGACCTGCGGCTGATCGCCTCCAAGGACCTGATGGTCAGCCAGGCGGCCCTGTCGGGCGAGTCGTTGCCGGTCGCCAAGGCCGACGCTCCCCCGCGCTCCGCGGGAGGCTCCGCCGCCGAGGACCTCGGCCAGCGGGAGACCACCGACCCCGTCGAGGCCGGCAACCTCTGCCTGATGGGCACCTCGGTGACCTCGGGCACCGCCACCGGCGTGGTCGTCGCCACCGGCGCCGACACCTACTTCGGCTCCATGGCCGGCTCCCTCGTCGGCGAGCGCCCGCAGACCAACTTCGACACCGGCGTGCGCAAGGTCAGCCTGCTGCTGATCCGCTTCATGCTGGTGATGGTCCCGGTCGTCTTCATGATCAACGGCTTCACCAAGGGCGACTGGAACGAAGCCTTCCTCTTCGGTGTAGCCGTCGCGGTGGGCCTGACGCCCGAGATGCTGCCCATGGTCGTCTCGGCCAACCTGGCGCGCGGCGCGGTCGCCATGTCGAAGCGCAAGGTCGTCGTCAAGCGACTGAACGCGATCCAGAACCTGGGCGCGATGGACGTGCTCTGCACGGACAAGACCGGCACCCTCACCGAGGACCGCATCGTCCTGGACCGCTACCTGGACGTCCACGGCGCCGAAGACGACGAGGTCCTGGAGTACGGCTACCTCAACGCCCACTTCCAGACCGGCCTGAAGAACCTGATGGACCAGGCGGTCATCGACCGCGTCAACGAGGCCGAGGAGGTTGTCGTCGACGCACGGTTCTCGATGGTCGACGAGATCCCCTTCGACTTCGCCCGGCGCCGGATGTCCGTGGTCCTCAACCGCAACGGCATGACGGGCGGCGCCGCGGGGCGGCCCGAACACATCGTCATCACCAAGGGCGCCGTCGAGGAGGTCCTGGACCTCTGCACGCACATGACCGACCGCGGCGAGAAGGTCGAGCTGACCGAAGAGCTGCGCCGGCGCGCCACCCGTGTCGCCGAGGAGAACAACGAGCAGGGCCTGCGGGTCCTCGCGGTGGCCACCCGCACCGTGGCCGAGCCGCGCGACACCTACACCGTCGCGGACGAGGACGGACTGACCCTCGTCGGCTTCCTCGCCTTCCTCGACCCGCCGAAGGCCTCCGCGGCCGCCGCCCTGCGCGGCCTCGCGGACAAGGGCATCGCCGTGAAGGTGGTCACCGGCGACAACGAGCTCGTCGCGGCCCGCGTCTGCGCCGACGTCGGCATCGAGGTGGGCCACGTGGTCGCGGGCTCCGAGGTGGACGCCCTCGACGACGCCGCGCTGCGCGAGATGGCCGCCCGTACGACGGTCTTCGCCAAGGCCAACCCGGTCCAGAAGGCCCGGATCGTAAGGGCCCTGCAGGCCGAGGGGCACACCGTCGGCTTCCTCGGCGACGGGATCAACGACGCGGCCGCCCTGCGCGACGCCGACGTCGGCATCTCGGTCGACACCGCCGTCGACATCGCCAAGGAGTCGGCGGACATCATCCTGCTGGAGAAGGACCTGACCGTCCTGGAGCAGGGCGTCGTCCAGGGCCGGACCACCTTCGGCAACACGATCAAGTACATCAAGATGACCGCGTCGTCGAACTTCGGCAACGTCTTCTCGGTACTGGTGGCGAGCGCGTTCATCCCCTTCCAGCCGATGCTCGCGATCATGCTGCTGGTGCAGAACCTGGTCTACGACATCGCCCAGCTGGCCACGCCCTGGGACCGGATGGACGAGGAGTACCTGCGCAAGCCCCGCAACTGGGACGCCAAGGGCATCTTCCGCTTCATGATCTCCATCGGTCCCATCAGCTCGGTCTTCGACATCGCGATGTTCGTGATCATGTGGCACGTCTTCGCCGCGAACACCGCGGCCGAGCAGTCGCTCTTCCAGTCCGGCTGGTTCGTCGAGGGCCTGCTCTCGCAGACCCTGGTCGTCCACATGATCCGCACCCGCAAGATCCCCTTCGTCCAGTCCCGCGCCTCATGGCCGGTGATGGTGATGACCGTCCTCGCGGTGCTGACCGGACTCTGGCTGCCCTTCTCGCCGCTGGCCCCCTCACTGGGCTTCACGGCCCTCCCGGCGGCCTACTTCCCGTGGCTGATCGGCGTCCTGCTCGCGTACTGCACGCTGACCCAACTCGTGAAGACCTGGTACGTCCGCCGCTTCGGCACCTGGCTCTAGGGCCTGTCGTCAAACTTCCGTCTGCCCCGCGACGCCTTGCACGCGCTCTCGCCGCACCGGGCGGAAGCCCGAGTACGTCCAGTACGAGGGCTGCCGCCCGGCACGCCGAGAGCACGCACCAGACGCCGCGGGGCCGCCCTCCGGGCGACGACGGCAGTTTGACGACAGGCCCTAGCAAACCCGGAAGGAGGCCGTCGGCAACCTCTCGCTCGACCCCTCGGTCTCGGCGGTCAACTGGGCGGCGGCACCCGCCCAATGAATTGAACACGTTCAGCCCGGCTGGCACTATGGATCCAGGACGGTCACCGGGGGGCGGGCATGCGTCAGAAGCGGTCGTACGGGCGGGTCGTGGCCGTCTCGGTCCTGGTGGGCTACCTGGAGGTCGCGCTCGCCGCCGTGGTCGTACTGCTGTACGTCCAAACGCAGCCGCCGCCGGACGTGCCGCCCGACTACGGCTGGATCGCGGCGGGCCTCTTCTCCCTCGCGGGCCTCACCGGCGTCATCGGGTTCCTGCTGACCCTGCTCTTCGTGCTGCCGGCGGTCGCGCTGTCCGACCTCCTCGGCCGCCGGCTCGGCGAGCGGGCGGCGTGGTGCGGCGTGCCGCCGCTGGTGGCCGCCCTGCTGGCGCCGCCCGTCTGGGTCTTCGCCTCGTACAACGACGCGCAGACCCGGCCCACGCTGCTCTTCTGGGCCGCGGCCACGGCCTCGCTGTCGGCGGGCGCGCTGGCCGCGCGGCCCCGGGATGCGGGGCCGGCACGGCGGGTGGCGCTGTGGGGCGGGGCGCTGGTGGCGGGGACGGGCCTCTTCGGCGCCCTCGGCCTCGCCACCGGCCTGCTGCCCGCGTACGAGCCGCCGGCGATCGGCCCGCGGACCCTGCCCGGCACCTGGGCCGACCATACGGTCGGCACCCTGACCTTCACCCCGGACGGCCGGGTCACGGCCTCCGGCATCGGCGTGCACCGCCCCGGCGACCACCCCAGCGGTCCGTCGCAGCGGTGCTCGGGCACCGGCACCTGGTCGTACGAACCCGGCCGGGACGCCCGGTCCCAGCGGGTCCGCGTGGACGTCCCGGGGTGTTCCCGGGCGGAATGGGGCGTCAGCGGCACCGAGCGGCAGCCCCGGATCCACCAGGAGATCGGCAGCCCGGGCTCCGGCAGGCTGTACCAGCTGCGGAAGGCTACTTCAGCGTCGCCGAGGTGAGGCCCGCCTGGATCTGGCGCTGGAAGGACAGGTAGACCACCAGCATCGGGATCATCGCGATGGTCACGCCGGCGAACAGCACCGGAAGGTCCGTCTCGTAGCCCATCTGGTACTGGAGCTGGATCAGGCCCTGGGTGAGCATGTAGCGCTCGGGGTCCGAACCGCTCTGGGGCTGCATCAGCACCGAGGGCAGGATGTACTGATTCCACTGGCCCAGGACATTGAATATCCCCACGCTGATCAGGCCCGGCTTGGCCATCGGCAGCATCACCTGGAAGAAGATCCGGGTGTCGGAGGCCCCGTCGATCACCGCCGCCTCGTGCACCGCCGTCGGGAGGGTGCGGAAGAAGGAGTGCATGAAGAAGACGGTGAACGGCATCGAGTAGGCGACGTAGACCAGGATCAGCCCCTGGTACGTGTTGAGCATGTCCAGGCGCTTGACCATGAAGAACAGCGGTACGAGCGCCAGGAAGACGGGGAACATCGCCCCGCTGACGAAGAAGTAGTAGATGATCCGGTTGCCCCGGAAGGGGTAGCGGGCCAGGACGTACGCGGCCATGGAGCCGAGCAGCATGGTCAGCGGGACCGAGAAGGCCATCACGATCAGGGTGTGGCCGAAGTAGCCGCCGATGCCCTTGTCCCAGGCGCGGCCGAAGGCGTCGAGGTGCCAGTTCGAGGGCCAGCTGAGGGCCGAGGCGCCGATCTGGGTGTCGGTCTTGAACGAACCGAGCGCCAGCCAGACCAGCGGCAGGACGATCAGTAGCGCCCAGACGGCGAGGAAGCCGTGGGAGAAGACGTTGAGCGCCATCCCGTCGGAGCGGCGGTCGGCGCCGCCCCGGGAGCCGCCGCCGGCGCCGGGCCGCTCGGCCGGGGGCTCGCCGGGCGCCTTGATCACTGTGGACTCTGCGGTCATCGTGGGCTCCTCTCAGAACTCGATGCGCTCGCGGCGGGTGGCGCGCAGCGTGACGATGGAGAGGATCATGGTCAGGACGAGCATGACCACACCCATGGCGCAGGCGTATCCGCTCTTGCCGAAGTACAGGAAGTTGCGCATCAGCACCGTGGCCATGACCTCGCTGTGGTGGTCGGGTCCGCCGCCGAACTGGCCCGAGGTCATGGTCGACACCAGGACGAACATGTCCATCGCGGCGATGCCCAGGTAGACCGCGGAGGTCTGCACAGAGTCCCACAGCAGCGGCAGCGTGACCCGGAAGAAGGTCTGGGCGCGCCCCGCGCCGTCGAGCAGCGCGGCCTCGTAGATGTCCTTCGGCACGGACTGCATGGCCGCCGAGAAGAGGACCAGGTAGAAGCCGACCCCGTGCCAGACCACCACCAGCAGCAGGCACCACAGGACGAGGTCCGGGTCGTTGAGCCATTCGACGGGGCGGGCCGGGTCGACGAGGCCGGCCCAGGCGAGGAACCCGTTCAGCAGGCCGCCCTCGTCGCTGCGGTAGACCGCTCCGAAGAGCACCGCGAGGATGGCGAGGGAGAGGACCTGCGGGAAGAAGTAGACGACCTTGTAGAAGGCCGATCCGCGCACCCCCCGCACCCCGCCGGCCCCGCTGCGCCCTCCGGCGTTCACCATGAAGGCGAAGAAGAGGGCCAGCAGGATGGTGATCACGGGGACGAACACCAGGAGCAGCAGGTTGTGCCAGAGGGCGCCGCGGAAGACCTCGTCCCCCATCAGGGCGGAGTAGTTCTCCAGGCCGACGAAGTCGAACGTCGGCGACTGCCCCGACCAGTTGGTGAACGAGTAGCCGAACGTCTGAACGTACGGCCAGATGACGAAGGTCAGGTACAGCGCGAGCGGCAGGACGAGGAAGCCGGCGACGAAGCCGGTGGTCCTTCCCCTGCGCCGGGCTACTTGGCTCATGGTGTCCGTCCCTGATGACGCTGCCGGTGAGACGTGGGGTCAGCTGCGGTGGTTGTTCTTCGCGTTGGGGTCCTTGGCAGCCTTGTCTACCGCAGCCTGGGCCCGCTTGATCCACTCCTTTGGCTGGATCCGCTGGGCCATCAGCTCATTGGACGCGTTCTGGATCTCGGAGTCCATCTCGCTGTACCACTCGGGGTAGAGGTAGTTGAAGGTGTTCTCCCCGGCGGCCTTGACCGCGGCGACGGCCGACTGGGTGCCCGGGCGGAGCTTGACGCCGGGGTCGACGCCGTCCTTGACGACGGTGAGGGAGTTGGCCTGCTGGGCGAAGATCGTCGACCACTCGCGGGAGAGCATGGAGCGCAGGAACTCCAGTCCGCCGGCCTTGTTGGCGGCCTTCTCCGGGACGATGAAGGCCTCGTTGGCGCCGGCCCGGATGGCGGTGAAGGGCAGCTTGCTGTCGGCGAGCACGGGCACCGGCAGGAACTTCATGTCGAAGTCCTCCGGGGTCTGCTTGAGCTGCTCGTTCTCCAGCCAGGAGCCGGAGGGGATGAAGGCCGCCTTGTACTGGTTCCAGGCGGTCTGGGACTCGGTGTGGGTGAGGCCGTTGGTGCCGGGCATGAGGTAGCCCTTCTCGACCACCTCGTAGACGGCCTCGACGGCGGCCAGGGCGGCGGGGTTGCCCTCGAAGGCGTTCGGCGCGAGGTTGTCGATGGCCTTCATGGCCTCCAGACCGCCCTTCTTGGCGATCAGGTCCATGATGACGACGTTGATGTAGTACGGGTACTTCCCCTGGTGGGCCAGGCCGCCGATGCCGGCTTCCTTGGCCT
The DNA here is from genome assembly GCF_056435605.1 of Streptomyces sp. NPDC043896. Taxonomy (NCBI): domain Bacteria; kingdom Bacillati; phylum Actinomycetota; class Actinomycetes; order Kitasatosporales; family Streptomycetaceae; genus Streptomyces; species Streptomyces sp. NPDC043896. Next base: position 306,892 of record NZ_JBWKEE010000004.1, on the reverse strand, counting down.
TGGCGCAAACGGCCAGGAACTCGTCCCAGGTCTTGGGCTCGGTCCAGCCCTTCTCCTTGAAGAGCTTGCCGGAGTACCAGAGGCCGAAGACGGTGTAGACGTAGTTGAGGGCGACGAACTTGCCGCCCTGGCTGCCCTGTTGGACCGTGCCGGCGATCAGGGTGTCGCGGATCGTCTTGTTCGGGTCGTCGAGCGAGGGGGCGTCGAGGAGCGGGGACAGGTCGGCGAGCTGGCCGCCCTTGGCGAGGACGTCGATCTTGATCATCTGGGCGCCGGAGTCGTTGACGACGTCCGGCGGGTTGCCGGCGTTGAAGCGGGGCTGGAGCTTGGCCGCGATCTCCTGGGTGCCGAGGTGGGAGCTGGCGGTGCCCCACTTCTTGTCGAACGCGGCCTCCCAGGCCTTGGCGTAGTCGTCGCCGAAGCCGCCCTTGAAGATGACCACGTCGAGCTTGCCGCCCTTGGCGAGGCCGAAGGGGTTCTCCTTGGACACGACCCCCTTGTCGGGGCCTTTCGTGGTGTCCCCGCCGCCGGAGGCGCAGGCGGACAGGAAGCTCATCGTCGGCACGCTGATCAGTCCGAGCGCCGCGGAACGCTTGATCAGATCACGGCGGCCGAGGCCCTCACCGGTGGATCCCATGCTCATGTCCTCGCCTTCGTCAGGTGTGTGAAGGAGGCCGGAAATCGCGGCAGTTCCGTGCATGCGGGCATCGCCGCAGGTCCCCCGGCTTCCCCCCGGCCCGGGGCCGCTTCTCACGCGGTGGCCCGGACGCGCACAGGTATAGTCCACTTCCGCTCGGCTCAGCAAGATCGTGCGCAAGGATCGTTCCCGGCTTTTCCGAGTTGAGACCTGTCCGTCACCTGGGACCGCCGCCGCGAAAAGCGGAAGGGCCGCACCCCCTTGACGGGGGTACGGCCCTATGGTGCCGACAGACGGCGGATCGCTCCGCCTGGCGCGCCCTTAGCCGCGGATGAGGTTCCGCAGGACGTACTGCATGATGCCGCCGTTGCGGTAGTAGTCGGCCTCACCCGGCGTGTCGATGCGGACGACCGCGTCGAAGGAGACACCGGTGTCGGTGGTGACCTTGACCGTGCGCGGGGTGGTGCCGTTGTTCAGCTCCTCCACACCGGAGAAGGAGAAGGTCTCCTCGCCGGTGAGGCCCAGGGAGGCCGCGGTGGCGCCCTCGGGGAACTGCAGGGGCAGGACGCCCATGCCGATCAGGTTCGAGCGGTGGATGCGCTCGTAGGACTCGGCGATGACGGCCTTGACGCCGAGCAGCGCGGTGCCCTTGGCCGCCCAGTCGCGGGACGAGCCGGAGCCGTACTCCTTGCCCGCCAGGATGACCAGCGGGATGCCGGCGGCCTGGTAGTTCTGGGAGGCGTCGTAGATGAAGGAGACCGGCGCGCCCTCGACGGTGAAGTCGCGGGTGAAGCCGCCCTCGGTGCCCGGCGCGATCTGGTTGCGCAGGCGGATGTTGGCGAACGTACCGCGGATCATGACCTCGTGGTTGCCGCGGCGGGAACCGTACGAGTTGAAGTCGCGGCGCTCGACGCCGTGCTCCGTGAGGTACTTGCCGGCCGGGGTGTCGGCCTTGATCGCACCGGCCGGGGAGATGTGGTCGGTGGTGACCGAGTCGCCCAGCTTCGCCAGCACGCGGGCGCCGGCGATGTCGGAGACCGGGGTGGTCTCCATCGTCATGCCCTCGAAGTAAGGGGGCTTGCGCACGTAGGTGGACTGCGGGTCCCACTCGAAGGTGTTGCCGGTCGGGATCGACAGCGCCTGCCACTGGGCGTCACCCGCGAAGACGTCCTCGTAGGACTTCGAGAACATGTCCTCGCCGATGGCGTTGGCCACGACGTCGTTGACCTCGGCCTCGGAGGGCCAGATGTCCTTGAGGAAGACCGGGTTGCCCTCGGCGTCGGTGCCGATGGCCTCCGTCGTGATGTCCACCTTCATGGAGCCCGCGATGGCGTACGCGACGACCAGCGGCGGGGAGGCCAGGTAGTTCATCTTGACGTCGGGGTTGATGCGGCCCTCGAAGTTGCGGTTGCCCGAGAGGACCGAGGTGACCGCGAGGTCGTGCTCGTTGATCGCCTTCGAGATCTCCTCGTCCAGCGGACCGGAGTTGCCGATGCAGGTGGTGCAGCCGTACCCGACGAGGTTGAAGCCCATCTTGTCGAGGTACGGGGTCAGGCCGGCCTTGTCGAAGTAGTCGGTGACGACCTTCGAGCCCGGGGCCAGGGTGGTCTTGACCCACGGCTTGCGGGTCAGGCCCTTCTCGACCGCCTTCTTGGCCACGAGCGCCGCGGCGACCATGACGTAGGGGTTCGAGGTGTTGGTGCAAGAGGTGATCGCGGCGACGGTGACGGCGCCGTGGTCGATCTCGAAGGAGGTGCCGTCGGCCAGGGTGACCTGGGTCGGGCGGGTCGGCACACCGTTGGTGGCGGCCGGGGCGTCGGAGGCCGGGAAGGACTCCTTGCCCGCCTCGTCGGCGTCGTCCACGTAGTTCAGGACGTCGACCGCGAACTGCTGGGCGGCGTTCGCCAGGACGATGCGGTCCTGCGGGCGCTTCGGGCCGGCGATGGAGGGGACGACCGTGGAGAGGTCGAGCTCCAGCTTCTCGGAGAAGTCCGGCTCGGCGGCCGGGTCCAGCCACAGGCCCTGCTCCTTGGCGTACGCCTCGACGAGCGCGACCTGCTGCTCGGAGCGGCCGGTGAGCTTGAGGTACTTCAGCGTCTCGCCGTCGATCGGGAAGATCGCGGCGGTGGAGCCGAACTCCGGCGACATGTTGCCGATGGTGGCGCGGTTCGCGAGGGAGGTGGCGGCGACGCCCTCACCGTAGAACTCGACGAACTTGCCGACGACGCCGTGCTTGCGCAGCATCTCGGTGATGGTGAGCACGAGGTCGGTGGCGGTGGTGCCGGTGGGCAGCTCGCCGGTCAGCTTGAAGCCGACGACGCGCGGGATCAGCATGGAGACCGGCTGGCCGAGCATCGCGGCCTCGGCCTCGATGCCGCCGACGCCCCAGCCCAGCACGCCGAGGCCGTTGACCATGGTGGTGTGCGAGTCGGTGCCGACGAGGGTGTCGGGGTACGCCTGGCCGTTCCGGACCATGACGGTGCGGGCCAGGTGCTCGATGTTGACCTGGTGGACGATGCCGGTGCCCGGGGGGACGACCTTGAAGTCGTCGAAGGCGGTCTGGCCCCAGCGCAGGAACTGGTAGCGCTCCTTGTTGCGGCCGTACTCCAGCTCGACGTTCTGGGCGAACGCGTCCTTGGTGCCGAACTTGTCGGCGATGACGGAGTGGTCGATGACCATCTCGGCGGGCGAGAGCGGGTTGATCTTCGCCGGGTCGCCGCCGAGCTCCTTCACGGCCTCGCGCATGGTGGCGAGGTCCACGACGCAGGGCACGCCGGTGAAGTCCTGCATGATCACGCGGGCCGGCGTGAACTGGATCTCCTGGCTGGGCTGCGCCTGGGAGTCCCAGCCGCCGAGCGCCCGGATGTGGTCGGCGGTGATGTTCGCGCCGTCCTCGGTGCGGAGCAGGTTCTCCAGCAGGACCTTCAGGCTGTAGGGAAGGCGGGCGGCGCCCTCAACCTTGTCCAGCCGGAAGATCTCGTACGACTCGTCGCCCACCTGCAGCGTGCTGCGGGCGTCGAAGCTGTTCGCCGACACGACAGTCTCCTTCATGCATGATCTCGCGCGTATAACCGCAATCCTGCCGCCACGCCCTGTGGCCAATCCGCTAAGGTAAGGCTAAGTTAGGTAACCCTTACCAGCGGGGGCGGCTGCGGTACGCCTTCGGCAGATATCTCGATGTCGAGATAACTCTAGTACATGTCCGGGGGCGGGGACGAGGTGCGCACCTCGCGGCCCGCCGGAGCCGTCCACCAGGCGGCCGCTTCGGCATGCCCGGACACCGGCCGGGCGGCGGGACGACAGTACGCGCGACCCGGCCCCGGCCCCGGCCGCCACGGCGTGCGACACCGCCCCCGACCCGCCGGACGCGAGACGCGCCCATGGGTGGAATTTCGCGCGTACCGGGACAAAGGGGAGTTGACGCGTCGGCCGTGGAGTCCGCGCGGCTCAAGCCGGGTTGGGCCGGGGGTGGAATCTGACGGTCGATAACACCCGTACGCCACACCCCACGCGGATCACATCTCATATCTGAGATACGGTGCACCCATGGCAGACGACTACCTCGTACGCATCGGCAAGCTCATCCGTGACGCCCGGCAGCACCGCGGCTGGACGCAGAGTCAGCTCGCCGACGCCCTCGGCACCAGCCAGAGTGCCGTGAACCGGATCGAGCGCGGCAATCAGAACATCAGCCTTGAGATGATCGCCCGGATCGGCGAAGCGCTCGACAGCGAAATCGTCTCCCTCGGCTACGCCGGCCCGATGCACCTGCGCGTCGTCGGCGGCCGCCGGCTGTCCGGCGCCATCGACGTCAAGACGAGCAAGAACGCCTGCGTGGCGCTGCTGTGCGCCTCCCTGCTGAACAAGGGCCGCACCGTCCTGCGGCGGGTGGCCCGCATCGAGGAGGTCTACCGGCTCCTCGAGGTCCTGAACTCCATCGGCGTCCGCACCCGCTGGATCAACGAGGGCGTGGACCTGGAGATCGTCCCGCCGGCCCGCCTCGACATGGACGCCATCGACGCGGACGCGGCCGTCCGCACCCGCAGCATCATCATGTTCCTGGGCCCGCTGCTGCACCGCCTGGACCAGTTCCGCCTGCCGTACGCCGGCGGCTGCGACCTCGGCACCCGCACCATCGAGCCCCACATGATCGCCCTGCGCCGCTTCGGCCTGGCCATCACCGCCACCGAGGGCATCTACCACGCGAAGGTCGAGGCGGGGGTCGCCCCCGACCGCCCGATCGTCCTGACCGAGCGCGGGGACACGGTCACCGAGAACGCCCTGCTGGCCGCGGCCCGCCACGACGGCGTCACCGTCATCCGCAACGCGTCCTCCAACTACATGGTCCAGGACCTGTGCTTCTTCCTGGAGGCGCTCGGCGTCAAGGTCGAGGGCATCGGCACCACCACCCTGACCGTCCACGGTGTTCCCGTCATCGACGTGGACGTCGACTACTCCCCCTCCGAGGACCCGGTCGAGGCGATGAGCCTCCTGGCCGCCGCGGTGGTGACGGAGTCCGAACTCACCATCCGCCGCGTCCCGGTCGAGTTCATGGAGATCGAGCTCGCGGTCCTGGAGGAGATGGGCCTCGACCACGACCGCTCGGCGGAGTACGTGGCCGACAACGGCCGCACCCGGCTGATCGACCTCACGGTCCGCCCCTCCAAGCTCGAAGCCCCGATCGACAAGATCCACCCGATGCCCTTCCCGGGGCTGAACATCGACAACGTCCCGTTCTTCGCCGCCATCGCCGCGGTCGCCCAGGGCAAGACGCTGATCCACGACTGGGTGTACGACAACCGGGCCATCTACCTGACCGACCTCAACCGGCTCGGCGGCCGCCTCCAGCTCCTGGACCCCCACCGCGTCCTGGTCGAGGGCCCCACCCGCTGGCGCGCCGCCGAGATGATGTGCCCCCCGGCCCTCCGCCCGGCCGTGGTCGTCCTCCTCGCGATGATGGCCGCCGAGGGCACCTCGGTCCTGCGCAACGTCTACGTCATCAACCGCGGCTACGAGGAGCTCGCCGAGCGCCTCAACTCGGTGGGCGCCCAGATCGAGATCTTCCGCGACATCTGACGGGCGTGATGGGAAACCCCTGACTCGGGCGGGGTCGCGCGTTTAGGCTGCGGCGGTTTCCGTTGTCGATCTCGGGGGTTGATCGTGTTCCAGCGTCGGGGTGTCGCCGTGGCCGGTGTCGTGGGGGCCGTCGTGCTGTTGGCCGGCGGGTGTGGGGGCGGGGCTGCGGAGAAGGGCGCGGGCGGCGGGAAGCCCGGTGCGGCGGCCTCCGTCCCGGCGTCGGCGTCGGCGTCGGCGTCGGCGTCGGCCAGTGCGTCGGCGCCGGCCGTGATGCCGGCGGTGGTCGGGCAGAAGTTCACCGACGCCGAGGCGCTCGTGCGGCAGGTGGTCAGCAGCGGGCAGGTCCAGGCCCGTGGGGCGAACGCCGCTGTCATAGTGGCCCCGGACCACGGTCAGTGGGAGGTGTGCTTCCAGACGCCGGCGGCGGGCACCGCGGTCGCCGCCGACGCCGCCGTCGAGCTGTCCCTCGTCAAACCCGGGACCTCCTGCCCGGACGCGCCCGGCGCCCCGGCGAAGTCCTCGACGGCGCCGAAGTCCCCGTCCGTGCCGGCGCCCGCGCCCACCACCCCCAGGCCCAAGCCCGCCACCCAGGGGCCGACCGACACCTCCACCGGCGGCAGCGGCGCGGGCGGCAGCGTCTACTACAAGAACTGTGACGCCGCGAAGGCGGCCGGGGCGGCGCCCATCCGGCGCGGCCAGCCCGGCTACCGCGAGGCCCTCGACCGGGACAAGGACGGCATCGCCTGCGACAAGTAGGCCAGTGCGGCGATATTCGGCCGGATGGCTGGGCGGGGGTCGATCCGCGAGGGGGCTGCGGGCAGAATCGCCCTCGTCGGACGGTGTCTAGAGGCGGGGGCGGCGAATGGCCGGTACGGCGGAGGTTCCGGGACTGGAAGGGGTGCCGCTGATCGGGTCGCTCTTCGACCTCAAGGCGGACTCCCTCGGGACCTACGAGCGGGCCCGGCAGCGGCACGGGGACGTCGTACGGATCAGCGCAGGGCCGCCCGGGCTGCGCGCCGAGCTGTACTGCGTGTTCTCCGCCGAGGGCGCCCAGCGGGTGCTGGCCTCGGAGGCGGCCAACTTCCGCAAGGACAACCCCTTCTACCAAGAGCTCCGGGACTCCTTCGGCAACGGCCTGCTGACCAGCCAGGACGAGGACTACCTGCGCCAGCGGCGGCTGGTCCAGCCGCTGTTCACCCGCAGGCGGGTGGACGGCTACGCCGGGGCCGTCGCCGCCGAGACCGAGGACACCCTCACCGCGTGGGCCGAGGCCCGGGACGGGGTCGTCGACGTCTCGGCCGAGATGATGCACCTGGCCCTGCGCGCGGTCTCCCGGATCCTGTTCGGAGCGGACGTCGACACCACCGTGGACGTCGTGCACCGGTGCTTCCCCGTCCTCACCGAGTACGTGCTGCGCCGCGGCTACTCCCCCGCCAACCTCCCGCGCGCCTGGCCGACCCCGGGCAACCGGCGGGCGGCCGCCGCGCTGGACGAGCTGTACGCCGTCTGCGACGGGATCATCGCCCAGCGGCGCGGGGCTTCCTCCGGGCCTGCCGGGGGCGATGACCTGCTGACGCTGCTCGCCGGTGCGCGCGGCGAGGACGACGCCGTCTTCGACCCCGCCGAACTCCGCGACCAGGTGCTGGTCTTCCTGCTGGCCGGGCACGAGACGACCGCCACCTCGCTGGCCTTCGCCCTGCACCTGCTCGGCCGCCACCCCGAGGAACAGGCCCGGGCCAGGCGGGAGGTCCTGGACGTGCTGGGCACCGGGCGCACCCCCGAGGCCTCGGACCTCGAACGCCTGCCCTATCTCACCCAGGTGCTCAAGGAGGCCATGCGGCTCTACCCGGCCGCCCCGGTGATCGGGCGCAAGGCCGTCGCCGCCACGGAGGTCGGGGGCCACACCATCCCGGCCGGCGCCGACGTGATCCTGGCGCCCTGGGTGACGCACCGCCATCCCCGGTACTGGAGCGACCCGGAGCGCTTCGACCCCGGCCGCTTCGCGCCGGAGGCCGAGGCCGGGCGGCACCGCTACGCGTGGTTCCCCTTCGGCGGCGGGCCGCGCGCCTGCATCGGCCAGCACTTCTCGATGCTGGAGTCCGTGATCGCCCTGGCGATGCTGCTGCGGGCGTACGAGTTCGAGGCCGTGGACCGGGAGGTCCCGGTCAGCGCCGGGATCACCCTGCGGGCGGAGGGCCCGGCGCGCTGCCGGATCCGCCGCGTGGAGGTCTAGGCGTCGGGATCAGGCCGGGCTAGCGGTAGTCGTCCGGGTGGTCCTGCATCCAGGTGTTGATCTGGTCCCGGGTACCGGTCAGGGCGCTCTGGTGCTTCTTCAGGTTCTCGAAGCCGCGGTCGCCGCCCAGTTCCTTGTCGAGCTTGGCGATGAGGGCGATCGGCTCGGGGAAGTGGCCCGGCCCCTTGGGGTCGGCCTTCATCGCCCGGTCCAGGCGGTGGAGCTCGTCGTGGACGCGGCCGAGGAAGTAGGCGCAGTTGCCCGGGGTGCAGGAGTCGTTCAGGGTGGCCTGGAGTCCGGCGAAGGCGTCCCGGACGAGCTCGGGCGGCGGGGAGGGCAGGGAACTGGCGGAGGTCCTCGGGCCGGGCGTCGCGGCCGGACCGGGCGTGCCCGTGGCCGGCGTGCCGGTGCTAGGGGCGCTCGGGGACGCGGCGGCGGGGGCCGGCGCGGAAGGCGAGGCGGGCGACGACGGGGCCGCCGAGGCCTTCGCCTTCGGCTCGGCATCGCTCCCGCAGGAGACGGTGAAGGCCGCCAGGGTGACGGTCAGGGCTGCGGCGGCGGCGCCGCGCACGGTGGATCGGAACATCGGTTTTCCCCCCGGTTTGCGATGAGCCGCCGAGCCTACCTGGCGTCTTCCTCCGGGACGGCCGCCGGGGTGTGGTTGCCCTGGAGCCGTGCCAGGTCGGAGGGCCGGACCTGGATGGCGAAGAGCGCGATGACCGCGCCGGCGAGCGTGAAGAGCGACGCCGCCACGAAGGAGGCGCTGATCCCCGAGGTGAGCACCTGGTCGGCCCAGGGGTCGGGGAGCCGGCCGGTGCGGGCGAAGAGGGCCTTCTGTTCGGGGCCGGCCGTGGCGAGGAAGGCCGGGACCAGTTCCTTCGCCTCGTTGCGGCTGGCCGTGCCGAAGACGGTGACGAGTATCGACAGTCCGAGCGAGCCGCCGACCTGCTGCATGGAGTTGAGCAGCCCGGAGGCGGCGCCGGACTCCCGGTCGGGGACGTCGGAGAGTGCCATCAGGGTGAGCGAGACGAACTGCAGTCCCATGCCGGTGGCGAACAGCAGGAGCGGGCCGAGAATGCTGCCCGCGTAGGTGGAGTGGGCGTCGGTGAGGGTCATCCAGCCCAGTCCCGCCGCGCAGCACAGCGCGCCGGCGACCATGAAGGGCTTGGGCCCGAACCTGGGCAGCAGCCGCGAGGTGACCCCGGCGGCGAGGGCGACCATGACGCTGACCGGCAGGAAGGCCAGTCCGGCCCGCAGCGGGCTGAAGTCGAGGACGTTCTGCACGAACAGGGTCAGGAAGAAGAACATGCCGAAGATCGCGCAGGCGAGGAAGAGCATGATCCCGTACGTCCCGGCCCGGTTGCGGTCGGCGAACATGTGCAGTGGGGTGATGGGCTGGGGCGAGCGCCGCTCGTTGAGGACGAACAGGAGCAGCAGGACCACCGCGGCGGCGAAGGAGCCGAGGGTGAACCCGTCGCGCCAGCCCTGCTGGGAGGCGCGGATGAAGCCGTAGACGAGGGCGACCATGCCGCAGGTGCCGAGCAGCGCGCCGGTGAGGTCGAAGTGTCCGGGGTGGCGTGCGGACTCGCGCAGGACGCGGGCGGCCAGTACGGCGATGAGCAGGGCGATGGGGACATTCACGAAGAGCACCCAGCGCCAGTCGAGCCATTCGACGAGCACCCCGCCCGCGAGGACCCCGATCGCGCCGCCGCCCGCGGAGACGGCGGCGAAGACGCCGAAGGCCCGGTTGCGTGCCGGGCCTTCGCGGAAGGTGGTGGTGATCAGCGCGAGCGAGGTCGGGGAGGCGATGGCGCCGCCGACGCCCTGGAGGGCGCGGGCGGCCATCAGCTGGCCGGCGTTCTGGGCGAGTCCGCCGAGGAGGGAGGCCAGGCCGAAGAGGAGGACGCCGAAGACGAAGACGCGCTTGCGGCCGAGGATGTCGCCGGTGCGGCCGCCGAGCAGGAGCAGGCCGCCGAAGGTGAGGGTGTAGGCGTTGACGACCCAGGAGAGGCTCTCGGTGGAGAAGTCGAGGGCGGTCTGGATGTGTGGTAGCGCGATGTTCACGATGGTGATGTCGAGCACGACCATGAGCTGACAGCTGGCAATCACGAACAGGGCCAGCCCGTTTCCGCTCCCTCGGACCTTGCCGTCGGTCCCGTTGTTCTTCGGCAGCGCGTTCGGGTCCACTAGTCGACGCTATGCCCGTGGACCAGGGGTCACCACTCGAATGGTCTATGCTATGTGATATTGCACATGCCACACTGAGATCATGGACGATTTCCTCGCGCTGTCCGCCGACACGGGCCGCTTCACCCACGGCTCACCCCGCGCCTTCTCCTTCGGCGACGACGGCCGCCTCCTCTGGTTCCTGCGCTCCACGGGCCCCACCGACGCCCTCGAAAGCCTCTGGGTCCTCGACACCGCCACCGGCGCCGAAACCCGGCTCGCCGACCCCCGCGCACTCTCCCCCGAGCCCGGTGAACTCCCCCTCGCCGAACGCCGCCTGCGCGAACGCACCCGCCTCGTCGCCGCCGGGATCGGCTCGTACGCCCTCTCCGGCGACGGCCGCCGCGCCGTCTTCCCCCTCCACGGGAAGCTGTACGGGGTCTCCCCCGACGACGGAGGCACGCCCGCCCCGGTCCCCGCCCCCGGCCCCGCCCTCGACCCGCGTCCCAACTCCAACGGCTCGCGCACCGCGTACGTCGTCGACGACGCCCTGTACGTCCACCCGGGCGGCCGTGTCAGCCCCGCCGACGGGGCCCGCTGGGGCATCGCGGAGTTCGCCGCCGCCGAGGAACTCGGGCGCGCCCGGGGCCACTGGTGGTCCCCCGACGGGATCACCCTGCTCGCCGCCCGCGTCGACGAGAGCGCCCTCCAGCGCCGCCACTTCGCCGACCCGGCGCACCCGGAGCTGCCGGCCGAGGACTTCGCGTACCCCGAGGCGGGCGGCCCCAACGCCGACGTACAGCTCTGGGTGCTCGGCCCGGACGGGAACCGGGTCCGGCTCGACTGGGACGCCGCCGCCTACCCGTACGTCTCCGACGCGGGCTGGGACTCCCCGACGGAGATCCTGCTCACCGTCCAGGACCGGCTCCAGCGGAACGTGCTCCTGCTCGGCGCCGACCCGGCCACCGGCCGCACCACGGAGCTGTCCCGCACCACGCATCCCCAGTGGGTGGACCCCCTCGTCCCCGGCACCCCGGCACGGCTGCCCGACGGGCGGATGCTCACCGCCGCCGACAGCCCGGACGGGGCCGCGCGCGGCCTCGCCCTGGACGGGAAGCCCCTCACCGGCGAGGGCGTCCAGGTCCGCCGGGTGGCCGGGCTCCACGGGGGCCGGCTGCTGATCGAGGCCGGGCTCCGCGACCCCGCCGAGCAGCAGGTGCTGCTGCTGGACCCCGACGGCGGGCAGCTCACCCCGCTCGCCGACGGCCCCGGGGTGCACACCGTGTCCGCCTCGGCCGGGACGCTGCTGCTGACCGCCGCCGACGCCGACGGGATCCGGCGCACCGTACGCACCCCCGACGGGCGGGAGTCCAGCCCCGCCGACCTGTCCGCCCCGCTGCCCTACCGGGTGCGGCCGCTCCTGGAACGGGTCACCGAGCACGGCATCCCGACCGCCCTCGTCCTGCCCCGCGGCCACGTCCCCGGGCGGCGGCTGCCCGTACTGGTGGACGGCTACGGCGGCCCCGGCTTCCAGGACGTGTCCGCCGAGCCGCGCCGCTGGCAGGCCCGGCAGTGGTGGGCCGACCAGGGCTTCGCCGTGGTCACCGCCGACAACCGGGGCACCCCGTACGTCTCCCCCGCCCACACCCACGCCGTGTACCGGGGTTTCTCCGAGGTCACCCTGGACGACCAGGTCGCGGCCCTCCACGCGCTCGGCGAACGCCACCGCGACCTCGACCTCGGCCGGGTCGGGATCCGCGGCTGGTCCTACGGCGGCTACCTGTCGGCGATGGCCGTGCTGCGCCGCCCCGACGTCTTCCACGCGGCGGCCGCCGGCGCCGCCCCGACCGACTTCCGCCACTACGACACCGCGTACACCGAGCGCTACCTCGGACTCCCGCAGGACCAGCCCGAGGTGTACGAGCGGGACTCGCTGATCCCCGACGCGCCCCGGCTGACCCGGCCGTTGCTGCTGGTCACGGGCCTGGCCGACGACAACGTCCACCCCTCGCACACCCTGCGGCTGTCCCGCGCCCTCACCGACGCGGGGCGCCCGCACCAGCTGCTGGCGCTGCCCGGCGTCACGCACATGACCCCGGGCGGCACGCGGGAGAAGATCATGGCGCTGGAGCTGGAGTTCTTCCGCCGCGAACTGGGCCTGTAGCCGCCGCGGACACGAGGAGGGCCCCGCGGACGGCGTCGTCCGCGGGGCCCTCCCCTTTTCCCCGGGGTCCCCGTCGGCACCCGGGCCCTTTCGCCTACACCAGATGACAGGCCACCTCGCGCGAGGCGACGGGCCGCAGCGGCGGCCGCTCGGTGCGGCAGATCTCCTGCGCCAGCGGACAGCGCGGGTGGAAGGTACAGCCCGGGGGCGGGGCGGCCGGGCTCGGCGGGTCGCCGAGCAGCACGATCCGCTCGCGCCGCCGTTCCGCCTCCGGGTCGGGCAGCGGTACGGCGGACAGCAGCGCCCGGGTGTACGGGTGCTGCGGGTTCTCGTACAGGGACTTCTTGTCCCCGGTCTCGACGATCCGGCCGAGGTACATGACCGCCACGCGGTCGCTGACCCGCTTGACCACCGAGAGGTCGTGCGCGATGAACACGTAGGCCAGGCCCAGTTCGGCGCGCAGCCGCTCCATCAGGTTGACGATCTGCGCCTGGACGGAGACGTCGAGGGCGGAGACCGGCTCGTCGGCGATCACCAGCCGGGGGCTGGTGGCCAGCGAGCGGGCGATGCCGATGCGCTGGGCCTGGCCGCCGGAGAACTCGTGCGGGTAGCGGTCGATGTGCTCGGGGATCAGCCCGGTCAGCTCCATCAGCTCGGCGGCCCGCCGCCGGGCGTCGGCCGCGCTCCAGCCCTGCACCAGCAGCGGATCGGAGATGATCCGGGCCACCGTCTGGCGGGGGTTGAGGGAGGAGTGCGGGTCCTGGAAGACCATCTGGACGTTCCGGCGCATGGGCCGCAGAGCCGCCTGGGAGAGCCGGCTGATGTCCTGTCCGTCGAAGGTGATGCTGCCGGAGGTGGGTTCCAGCAGGCGTACGAGCATCCGGCCGGTGGTCGACTTGCCGCAGCCGGACTCCCCGACGAGGCCGAGGGTGTGCCCGGCCTCCAGGTCGAAGGAGATCCCGTCGACGGCCCGGACGCTCGCGGCCCGGCGCCCGGTCAGCGACCGCTTGCCGGGGAAGGTCATGGTGAGGTCCCGTACGGAGAGCAGCGGGCCGGCCGGGGCGTCCGGCCGTGCGGCCCGGTCCTGGCCGGTGGCCGGGGCGGTCATCGGGGCACCTCCGTGGTGGGGGCGGGGGCCGGTGCGGGGCCGGCGAAGTGGCAGGCCGCCGTCCGGGCGGGGGACCCGAACGGGCGCAGCTCGGGCAGTTCGCCCGTGCAGCGGTCCCGCTCCCCCGGCGGGCCGGAGGCGGCGCGCGGGCAGCGGGGGGCGAAGGCGCAGCCGGGCTCCCGGTTGAGGAGCGAGGGCGGGGAGCCGGGGATGGAGGGCAGCGGTGCGTCGTCGGGGCTGTCGAGGCGGGGCAGGGAGTCGAGCAGGCCCCGGGTGTAGGGGTGGGCGGGGTCGGCGAACAGTTCGTCGGCCGGGGCCTGTTCGGCGGCCCGGCCGCCGTACATGACGAGGACCTCGTGGGCGACGCGGGCCACCACCCCGAGGTCGTGGGTGATCATCACGACGCCGAGGCCGCGTTCCTCCTGGAGGCGGGCGATCAGTTCGAGGATCTGCGCCTGGACGGTGACGTCGAGGGCGGTGGTCGGCTCGTCGGCGATGAGCAGGTCGGGTTCGCAGGCCAGGGCCATGGCGATCATCGCGCGCTGGCGCATGCCGCCGGAGAACTGGTGCGGGTACTCCCCGGCCCGCCGGGCCGGTTCGGGGATGCCTACCTCGCCGAGCATGTCGACGGCGCGTTTGCGCGCGGCGGACCGGCCGGCCCGGAAGTGCACCCGAAAGTGCTCGGCGATCTGCTCGCCGACGGTGTAGTAGGGGTGCAGGCTGGACAGCGGGTCCTGGAAGATCATGGCCATCCTGCGGCCGCGGACCTTGGCCAGTTCCTTCTCGGGGAGGCCGGTGAGCTCCTGGCCGGCGAGGGTGACGGAGCCGCTGACCTGGGCACCGGTGCGGTGCAGGCCCATGACGGCGAGGGAGGTGACGGACTTCCCGGAGCCGGATTCGCCGACGATGCCGAGGGTGCGGCCCGCTTCGACGGCGAAGCCGAGGGAGTCGACGGCGCGTACGGTGCCGCGCGGGGTGGTGAACGTGACGCTGAGGTCGCGCACTTCGAGCAGCGGGGTGGTCATCAGTACCTCACCCTCGGGTCGACCACGGCGTACAGGAGGTCGACGGCGAGGTTCGCGACGACGATGAAGAAGGCGGCGAGCAGGGTGACCCCGAGGACCACGGGCTGGTCGGAGCTGACGAGCGCCCCGTAGAAGAGCCTGCCGATGCCGGGGAGTCCGAAGATGGACTCGGTGATGACGGCTCCGGCGAGCAGCCCGCCGAGGTCCATGCCGAAGATGGTGAGGATCGGGGTCATGCCGGAGCGCAGCCCGTGTTTGACGACGACGGTCCGCTCGGGCATGCCCTTGGCGCGGGCGGTGCGGATGTACGGCTCGGCCATCGCCTCGATCATCGAGCCGCGGCTCTGGCGCGCGTACATGGCGGCGTAGAGCAGGGCGAGCGCGGTCCAGGGCAGGAGCAGGTTCGCGGCCCAGGCGAGCGGGTCGTCGGTGAAGGCCTGGTAGGCGGGGTAGGGCAGCAGGCCGGCGGTGCGGATGACTCCGTAGATGAGCAGGACGGAGGTGAAGTAGACGGGCAGGGAGGCGGCGGCGACCGCGCCGACCATGAGGGCCTTGTCGGTGGCGGTGTCCTTGCGCAGGGCGGCGGTCACGCCGGCGCCGAGGCCGAGCAGGAGCCAGAGTGCGGCGGCGCCGACGGCGAGCGAGGCGGAGACGGGGAGGCGGTCCATCAGCAGGTCCCAGACCGGCAGGGAGTTCTCGTACGAGTAGCCCAGGCACGGGAAGTCGCACTGGACGGCGTACTGGCCGGAGCCGAGGGTGCGGCCGGTGAAGATGCCGGTGAGGAAGTCGGCGAACTGCTTCCACAGGGGCTGGTCGAGGCCCAGGTAGGCCCGTACGTCGGCCAGCCGTTCGGCGCTGCAGGTCTTGCCGCAGGCCGCGGCGGCCGGGTCGGAGGGCAGGACGTGGAAGATGAGGAAGGTGACGGCCGCGATGGCGAGGAGCACGCCGCTCAGTGCGAGCAGGCGGCGCAGCAGGTAGAGGATCAACTGCGGCCGCCCCTCGGGTCGAGGATGTCGCGCAGGGCGTCGCCGAGGAGGGTGAAGGCGAGGACGGCGAGGAAGAGGAAGGCGCTCGGGATGACGAAGTACATGGGGTCGGTCTCGTAGAAGGCCACGGACTCGGCGATCATCTGGCCCCAGGACGGGGTGGGCGGGCGGACCCCGACGCCGAGGTAGCTGAGCGCGGCCTCGGTGCTGATCATGCCGGGGATGAGCAGGGTGGTGTAGGCGATGACCGGGCCGGAGACGCCCGGGAGGATGTCGCGGGTCAGGATGCGCCAGGCACTCGCGCCGCCGACGCGGGCGGCGTCGACGTACTCGCGGTGTTTGAGGGAGAGGGTCTGGCCGCGGACGACGCGGGCGACGCCGGGCCAGCCGAAGAGCCCGATGACGGCGGTCATGAGGACGATGCGGTTGACGTCCTTGGCCACCGACAGCATCGCGATCATGAAGATCAGCGAGGGGAAGGACATGGTGAGGTCCATCAGCCGGGACAGGACGGCGTCGGTGCGGCCGCCGAAGTAGCCGGCCGCGATGCCGGCGGCGGTTCCGGTGAGGACGACGATGGCGGTGGCGGCGAAGGCGATGAGGAGGGAGACCTGGGCGCCGTGGACGACGCGGGCGAACAGGTCGCGTCCGGTGACCGGTTCGACGCCGAGCCAGTGCTCGGGGCTGATCCCGCCGAGGGGGCCGAGCGGCAGGCCGCCGAGGTAGGGGTCGACGGCGCTCTTGTCGAACTCCTCCGGGGACCAGCCGCCGAGGGCGCCCAGCCAGGGGGCGGTGACGGCCATCAGGACGAAGAGGAGGACGACGAGGGCGCTGACGCGGACGGCGGGGCGGCGGCGCAGTTCCCGCCGGGCGAGCTGCCAGGGACTGCTGCCGGGGGGAGGCGCCGGGGGCCGCGGGGTGGCGGGGGCCGGGGTGCCGTCGGGGCCGGCTGCGCGGCCGTCCGGGGCGGGTGCGGTGGTGGCCATGGTGTCGTGGGCTCCGGACGCCTCAGCCCTGGCTCTTCGAGGGGTCCTTGAGGCCGATGGTGCCGTAGTCGATGGTGCCGGTCCAGACGGGGTGGCCGTAGGCGCCGGCGATGTTGGTGCCGACGAGCAGCGGCTTGCGCTCCAGCAGCACCGGGACGGACGGCGACTTCTTCATGATCTCGGCGTCGAGGTCGATCCAGGCCTGGTTGGCCTGCTTGGCGTCGGCCATGGCGTTGATCTCGTCGATCCGCTTCATGACGGCTTCGTCGCGGAACTGGGAGTAGTTGCCCTGGTTGCCCTTGTCCTTGATGGTGCGTCCGTCGAAGACGAAGGGGATCCAGGTGGAGCCGGAGGGGTAGTCGGGGCACCAGCCGGTGAGGGTCATGTCGGGCGTGGTGGAGAGGTCGCCGATGACGTCGTAGTAGGCGCCGGGGTCGACGGTGTCGATGACCACCTGGACGCCGGCCCGGGACAGCCCCTGCTGGATGGCCTCGGCCTTGGCCTTGTCGCCGGTGGAGACGGACAGGGAGACCTTCAGGTTCTCCTTGCCCGCCGCCTTGAGGAGTTCCTTCGCCTTGGCGGGGTCGCCGGACGGGGCGATCTTGAGGGTGTCGGCCTGCTTGCCGCCGGACAGGGCCGGGGGCAGGTAGGCGGTGGCGACCTCGTTGAGGGCGGGGCCGCCGCCGGCGGTGACGACGGCCTCCTTGTCGACGGCGTACTGCATGGCCTCGCGGACCTTGGGGTCGTCGAAGGGGGCGCGGGAGTTGTTCAGGTGGAGCATCTCGGTACAGCCCTGGGACTCGGCGAGCAGGCGCGCCTTGACGTCGGGCTTGGGCAGCACCTTGGGGGCGCTCTCGGGCCGCATGTCCTGGTACTCGACGGCGGAGGCGTCGGCGCCCTCTCCGGCGATGATCCGGTCGTCGATCTGGCCGCCCTTGAGGCCCATCACGACCACGAACCTGTCGGGGTAGGCCTTGCGGACGGTGTCGGTCTTCGGGTCCCAGTGCTCGTTGCGGACGAGGACGAGCTTCTTGTCCCGGTCGTACCTCTCGATCTTGTACGGGCCGGAGGAGAAGGGGCGGGCGTCGTACTGGGTGCCCTTCTCCTGGGACTGCGGGACGGGCGCGAAGGTCGGCAGGGTGGCGGTGGCGGAGAACTCGGCGACGGGGCGCTTGAGTTCGAAGACGATCGTCCGGTCGTCGGGGGTCTTCACCGAGTCGAGGTGCTGCCCCTGGAGGGGGCCCTTGTAGCCCTCGGTGCCGGCCAGGTACTGGGCGGCGTAGTCGGGGCCGCCGGTGAGGTCGGGGGCGAAGGAGCGCTCGACGTTGTACTTGACGTCCTGGGCCTTGACGGGGCTGCCGTCCTCGTACTTCAGGCCCTCCTTGAGGGTGAAGGTCCAGGTGCGGCCGCCGTTGGAGGGGGTGCCGAGGTCGGTGGCGAGGTCGGGGACCAGTTCGCCGCCGGCCTTGCCGGGCTCGGCCTTGAAGGTGACGAGGGTGCGGTAGAGGAGCCGGGTCGCGAAGTCCATCGTCGGCATCACCCAGTTGCGGGCGGGGTCGAGGTGGGCGAAGTCCTGGTTGGACAGGACCGTGAGGGTGCCGCCCTTGACGGGGGTGCCGCCGAGGACCTTCCCGTCGTTGGCGGCGGCCGGGTTGGAGGCTCCGCCGCCGGCCGCGGGGCCCTTCCCGGTGTCGGAGCAGCCCGTGGCGCCGAGGACGAGCGTCGCCACCAGGGCGGTGGCGAGGGTGAGCTGGGTGCGCTTGGTCATGGGTCACTCCAGGGAAGGGCCGCGCTTTAGGGTGTGACCGGTAACATAGTAATGTGAAATTGCACTGACAAGAGGTAGCCGCCGCCGTTATCCAGCCGTGTCCGAATCCGGCCCGGGGAAAAGCGAGTTGGGCCCGGACCACCAGGTCCGGGCCCAACGGGTGCACAGGGCCGGGGCCGCCCCCGCCCCGGGGGAGCGGCCCCGCCCGTCTCGGGTGTGCGGCCCCGCCCGTCTCGGGTGTGCGGCCCCCGTCTCGGGTGTGCGGCTCAGACGCCCGAGCCGAGGCCGCCCGGGGTGCGGCCCACGGGCTCGTCACGGCCCTGCGCCCAGAGGGAGCGGACGTGGCCGAGGTGACGCTGCATGCACGCCTCGGCCGCCTCCGCGTCACCGGCGATCATCAGGTCGAGCAGTTCGATGTGCTCCTCGGCGGACGAGACCAGCTTGCCGGCCTCGTCCAGGCCCGTGAGGCCGTACAGCCGGGAGCGCTTGCGCAGGTCGCCGACCGTCTCGACCAGCCGCTCGTTGCCCGCGAGGGCCAGCAGCCCGAGGTGGAAGCGGCGGTCCGCCTCCAGGTAGCCGATGAGGTTGTGCTCGCGGGCGCTGCTGACGATCTCCTCGGCGACCGGGCGCAGTTGCTCCAGCTGCTCGGCCGTCGCCATCCGGGTGACCCGGCCGACGGTCGGGACCTCGATCATCGTGCGCAGCTCGGTGTACTGGTCGAGGTCGCGTTCGCTGACCTCGGTGATCCGGAAGCCCTTGTTGCGGACCGGTTCCACCAGCCCCTCGCGGGCGAGGTCCAGCATGGCCTCGCGGACCGGGGTGGCGGAGACCCCGAGCTCGGCGGCCAGGCCGGGCGCCGAGTAGACGCTGCCCGGGCGGAGTTCGCCCGCTATCAGGGCCGCCCTGAGGGCATGGCCGACCTGGTCGCGGAGCCGCTCCTGCGCCTTGATGAGACTGTGCTGCTTCAGGTCACCCATTGCTCTTCCTCCGAGACCCCGCACACCAGCGACGGGCAGGGGAACAGCGTACAATGTCACGTTTCGCCGCTGGACCCGGCCGCCGCCCGGTAGATCGCCACCGCCACCGCCAGATCCTCCCAGGCCATGCCCACGCTCTTGAAGAGCTGTGGACAACCCTGCCGCGCCGAGGGGGTGTTCCGGCCCGCGACCAGGTCGGCGAGGGTGCCGCTGATATGACCGGGCCCGATCGCCCCCTCTGCTTCCGGCACCAGCAGGTCCCCCGCCTCGCGCAGCGCGGCCGCCCTCGACTCCACGTACACCGCCGCGCGTCGCACGAGGGCGGTGTCGGTCTCCCGGGCGTCCGGCTCGTGCGAGCCGACCGCGACGACCACCGCCCCGGGCGCCACCAGCCGCCCGTCGAACAGCGGCTCGCGGGCGGTGGTGCAGCACAGGACCAGGTCGGCGTCGGCCACGTCGTCCGGCGTCCCGGTGCGCGCCGGAACGCCCAGGGCCCGGGCGTGCGCGGCCAGCCGCTCCGCGCGGCCCCGGTCGCGGGCCACGACCACCGCCTCCGCGAGCTCCCGCAGCTCCCGCACCGCTTCGAGGTGGCCGTACGCCTGCGGGCCGGAGCCGAACAGCAGCAGTCGCAGCGGCCGCCCCTGCCCGGTCAGGTACCGCAGGGCGAGCACGGAGACCGCCGGGGTGCGCAGGGCGGTCAGGGCCGCGCCGTCGAACAGGGCCAGCGGGCGCAGGGTCGGGCCGTCGAGCAGCAGGTAGCTGCCGGTGATCCGGGGCAGCCCCCGCGCCGGGTTGCCCGGGGCCACCCCGGCGATCTTGACCCCGGCGTACGCGCCCGCCGCGGCCGGCATCAGCAGCAGCTCGCCCGCCGGGGCGGGGACGCTGGTGCGCTGCGGGCAGGCCTCCGGGTCCAGCCCGGCGCGCAGGGCAGCGGCCAGGGCGTCGGCGGCCGCCGCCGGGGTGAGCAGCCGGGCCGTCTCACCGGCGCCGAACTGCGGGAGCGCGGCTTCGGCGGTGCCGGCCGGGGGGAACGGGGGCGTCACAGCAGGAAGCCCGCGCCGAGGGCGTCGTACGGATCGGCGGTGAAGGTGTGCTCGCCGGTGCGGTAGGCCGTCCCGGTGACCTCGGTGACACCGTCCGCCAGCATCCGCCCGGTGAAGACGGTGCCGATCACCGACTCGTGCAGCAGGTCCTCCCCCGCCCCGAGCCGGCCGTCCTCCGCCAGCAGCGCGAGCCTAGCCGAGGTGCCGGAGCCGCAGGGGGAGCGGTCGGTCTGCCCGTCGGCGAAGACGGTGACGTTGCGCTGGTGCGGCCCGAAAGGCGTGTCGGGCAGCTCCTCGTGGAGGACCACCCCGTACACCCCGGACAGCAGGGGCCCGCCCGGGTGCCAGGTCGCGGGGTGGGCGGCCAGCGCGGTCCGGATCTCCTGGCCGGCACGCACCAGGGCCGGCAGCGCGGCCCGGGTGACCCCCAGGCCGAGGTCCCGTGCGGCGACCGAGGCGTAGCAGGCGCCGGCGTGGGCGATGTCCACCTCCGCGATGCCCAGGCTGGTGGCCACCGGGACCTTGCGGGCCGCCACCCGCGCCGGGACGTTGCGGAAGGTGACCCCGGTGGTGCGGCCCTGGGCCCGGTGCACGGTGGCGGTGACCCGGCCGGAGGGCACGTCGACGCGGACCGGGACGTCCCCGTCGTCGGGCGCCGCGACCAGGCCGGTGTCCACGGCCCAGGCTCCGAGCGCCATGGTGCCGTGGCCGCAGGCGGTGGAGTAGCCGTCCTTGTGCCAGAACAGCACCCCCAGGTGGGCGCCGTCGTCGTCCGGCGGCACCACGAACCCGCCGTACATCCCGGCGTGCCCGCGCGGCTCCTGCACCAGCAGGCGCCGCACCTCGTCCAGCGCGCTCCGCCGCGGGGCGGTCCCGGAGCCTCCGGGGCCGATGGCGGTGGCGCAGCGCTCGGCGACGGTGTCACCGGGGACGGGGGGCAGCCCGCCCGAGGTGGTGTCGACGATCCGGAAGGGCTCCCCCGCCGTGTGGTAGTCGGTGGTGCGGACGGTGGTCACAGGAGGAACCCTCCGGGGAAGGGGTCGGACGGGTCGAGGAAGTACTGGGCGGTGCCGGTGATCCAGGCCCGCCCGGTGACGGTGGGCACGACGGCCGGACGCCCCGCGACGGTGGTCTCCCCGACGAGCCGGCCGGTGAACTCGGTGCCGATGAAAGACTCGTTGACGAAGTCCGTACCGAGGGGCAGCAGCCCCCGGGCGTGCAGCTGGGCCATGCGCGCGCTGGTCCCCGTACCGCAGGGCGAGCGGTCGAACCAGCCGGGGTGGATGGCCATCGCGTGCCGGGAGCGGCGGGCGTCGGAGCCGGGGGCGGTGAGGTAGACGTGCTTGACCCCGCCGATGGAGGGGGCCTCCGGGTGGACCGGCCGGTCGGGCGAGGCGTTGACCGCCTCCATGACGGCCAGTCCGGCGGCGATCAGGTCGTCCTTGCGGGACCGGTCGAAGGGGAGCCCGAGGGCGTCGAGTTCGACGAAGGCGTAGAAGTTCCCGCCGTAGGCGAGGTCGTAGGCGACCGTGCCGAAGCCGGGGACCTCGGTCTTCAGGCCCAGGCCGACGCAGAAGGAGGGGACGTTGGTGAGCGTGACGGCGGTGGCCGCGCCGTCCTCCACGCGCACGTCCACGCTCACCAGTCCGGCCGGGGTGTCGAGCCGCACCGTGGTGACCGGCTCGACGGCCGGGACCATGCCGGTCTCGACCAGGACCGTGGCCACCCCGATCGTGCCGTGCCCGCACATGGGCAGCAGGCCCGACACCTCGATGTACAGCACCCCGAAGTCGGCGTCGGGCCGGGTCGGGGGCTGCAGGATGGCGCCGCTCATCGCCGCGTGGCCGCGCGGCTCGTACATGAGCAGGGTGCGGACGTGGTCCATGTGCTCCATGAAGTGGAGCCGTTTGTCGGCCATGGTGGCGCCGGGGATCACCCCGACTCCCCCGGTGATCACCCGGGTCGGCATGCCCTCGGTGTGGGAGTCCACCGCGTGGTAGACGTGGCGCGTGCGCATTCCGGTCCCCCTGTGCTTAGTCGAGGCCCTCGGCCAGGGCCTTTTCGGTGGCGGCCCGTACGGCCGCCTCGGTCTCCCCGGTGAGCGGGGAGCGGGGCGGGCGGGTGGTGCCGCCGGGGCGTCCGGCGAGGTCCATGGAGAGCTTGATGGCCTGGACGAACTCGGTCTTGGAGTCCCAGCGGAGCAGGGAGTGCAGGGACTTGTAGAGCGGCAGCGCGGTGGTGAGGTCCCCCTCGACGGCGGCCCGGTACAGCCTGGCGCAGGAGCGCGGCAGGGCGTTGGGGTAGCCGGCGATCCAGCCGACGGCGCCCGCGAGCGCGAGTTCGAGCAGGACGTCGTCGGCGCCGATCAGCAGGTCGAGGCCGGGGGCGAGTTCGGCGATCTCGTAGGCGCGGCGGACGTCGCCGCTGAACTCCTTGACGGCGACGATGCTGCCGTCGGAGTGGAGCCGGGCGAGGAGGGCGGGCGTCAGGTCCACCTTGGTGTCGTACGGGTTGTTGTACGCGACGACGGGGAGGCCTGCCCGGGCCACTTCGGCGTAGTGGGCGCGGACGGTCTCCTCGTCGGCGCGGAAGGCGTTGGGCGGCAGCAGCAGGACGGACCCCGCCCCGGCCTCGGCGGCCTGTTCGGCCCAGCGGCGGGCCTCGGCGCTGCCGTACGCGGCGACGCCGGGCATGACGCGGGCTCCGTCGCCCGCGGCCTCGACGGCGGTGCGGACGACGCGGGCCCGCTCCTCGTCGGTGAGGGTCTGGTACTCGCCGAGGGAGCCGTTGGGGACGACGCCGTCGCATCCGTTGGCGACGAGCCAGGCGACGTGCTCGGCGTAGGCGTCGTAGTCGACGGAGAGGTCCGCACGCAGGGGCAGGGCGGTGGCGACCATGATGCCGTGCCAGGGGCGGGTGCGGGTGTCGGGGCTGGGCGCGGGGGTGGGGGTGGGCGCGTGGTTCATCGAAGGACTCCCTAGTGTGGTGTGTGACATTTTACTAGTGGGTGCGAGTCGGCCACAAGGGTCCGGACGGGCCGATCAGGCGCCCGGGGCGGGAAGTTGGGGGTCCGGACGGGCCGGCCCGGCGGCGGGCTCGGCCGGCGGCTCCAGCCGCGCGAGGTGGCGCAACGGGACCGGGCAGGACAGGGGACGGCGGTCGGCGGCGGCGGTGGCCCCGTCGCCGCCGGCCAGCGCCGCCACGGCCGGACCGCACATCCGGCCCTGGCACCAGCCCATCCCGGCCCGCGTGAGCAGCTTGACCGTACGGCCGTCCCGCGCGCCCAGCTCCTCCACGGCCTCGCGGATCCGGCCCGCCGGGACCTCTTCGCAGCGGCACACGTCGGTCTCCTCGCGCAGCCAGTCCGGCCAGCCCGGACCGGGGCGGTGGGCCGCGGCCATGGCGGCGGCGAAGGCGCGCAGCCGGGCGCGGCGGCGGACGAGGGCGGCGGGGGCGGGGGGCGCGGTGCGGGCTTCGGCCGCGATCGCGTGGGCTGCGATCGAGTGGGCGGCGATCTCCCCTTCGGCGAGGGCGAGTTCGGCGCCGCCGATGCCGCCCGTCTCGCCCGCGGACCAGATGCCGGGGACGGAGGTGCGCTGCTCGGCGTCCACCTCCAGGGCGGCGGTGCCGTCGGCGGCACCGCGGGTGACGCAGCCGAGGGCGGTGGCCAGCTCCAGCTGGGGCACCAGGCCGTGGCCCACCGCCAGGGCGTCGCAGGGGATCCGGCGGGCGGTGCCGGGCAGGGGGCGCCAGTCGCCGTCGAGCCGGGCGACGGTGACGGCCTCGACCCGGTCGCCGCCGTGCGCCTCGGTGACGGCGTGCCGGGTGAGCAGGCGGATGCCGTGGCGCAGCAGGGCACCACCGTACGTGGCGCCTTCGGCGAGCTTGGCCGGGTTGCGCAGGAGGGCGGGCGCCTGGGGGGCGTACGCGGTGTACGAGGCGGCCTCGACGACCGCGGGGACGGCGGCTCCGGCGGCGGCGAGGGAGCCGGCCACGGCGAGGAGGAGCGGGCCCGAGCCCGCGACGACGACGCGGCGGCCGGGCAGGACGAGGTTGTTCTTCAGCATGGCCTGGGCGCCGCCGGCTCCGACGACTCCGGGGAGGGTCCAGCCGGGGAAGGGCAGTTGCCGCTCGTAGGCACCGGTGGCGAGGAGCACGTGGCGGGCGCGGACGGCCGCCGGCGCCTCGTCGGGGCCGTGGCCCGCCACGGCGTGGAGCGTCCACCGCGCCCCGTCGGGTACCACCGTCCAGACGTGGTGCCGGGGCAGGTACGTGATGCGGCCCGCCGCCCGGTGCGCGCGGAGGGCGGCTTCGCGGGTGGCGAAGGCCCGCCAGCCGTGGTGCAGGGCCTGGGGGCGGGTGGCGCCGAGGCCGGGTGCGGGGTGGCGGTAGTACTGGCCGCCGGGGCGGTCGGCGGCGTCGAGGAGGGTGACGCGCAGGCCGAGGCGTGCGGCGGTGACGGCGGCGGCCAGGCCGGCGGGGCCGGCGCCGACGACGGCGAGGTCGGCGGGGGTGGTGCTGTCAGACGGTGAGGTCGGCATGGCCGGTGCCTTCCTGGGTGGTGACGGAGTCCCCGGGGCGGGCGGGGACGAGGCAGGCCCGCTGGTTGGGGCGGCCGTTGACGGTGACGAGGCAGTCGTAGCAGGCGCCGATGCCGCAGAAGGCGCCGCGGGGGGTGCCGCCCTCGCGGGTGGTGCGCCAGGCCAGGACGCCGGCGGCCCAGAGCGCGGCGGCAATGGACTGGCCCTCCTGGGCCGGGAGTTCCCGGCCGTCGAAGGCCAGGCGGAACGTGGCCGCCGGGCTGCCGCCCACCAGCTCGCGCGGGCTGCGCATCAGGGATCTCCTCGGGGGTGCGTCTGCCCTGGCCGGGCGGGGGTGTGGTGGGTCGGGGGCGATGCCGGGGTGGGGTGCCGTCCGGGACGGGCCTGGATGTCCGGCTCCCGTTCCGGGCCCGGTCGCGGAGCGGTACCACGCGCCGCATTCGTCTCGTTCTAGGGCCTGTCGTCAAACTGCCGTCGTCGCCCGGAGGGCGGCCCCGCGGCGTCTGGTGCGTGCTCTCGGCGTGCCGGGCGGCAGCCCTCGTACTGGACGTACTCGGGCTTCCGCCCGGTGCGGCGAGAGCGCGTGCCAGGCGTCGCGGGGCAGACGGAAGTTTGACGACAGGCCCTAGTCCCGGACGGCACCCCGCCCCGTCCCCGCCCCCTCCGGGAACCGGTCCGGGCGGAACGGGTGCGGGGCCGTCGGGGGCTCGGCTCCGGTCAGGGCGGCCGCGATGAGGGCGCCCGTCGCCGGGGCGAGGCCGATGCCCGCGCCCTCGTGGCCGCAGGCGTGGAAGAGGCCCGGCACCCGGGGGTCGGGGCCGATCGCCGGGAGGTGGTCGGGGAGGTAGGGGCGGAAACCGTGGTAGGCGCGCATGACGCGGACGTCCGCCAGGACGGGGAAGAGGGCCGCGGCCTGGCCGGCGAGGCGGCGGAGGGCTTCGGTCGAGAGGGTGCGGTCGAAGCCGACGCGTTCGCGCGTGGCGCCGATGAGGACCGGGCCCGAGGGGGTGCCCTCCACCACCGCCGAGGACTGGAGTGCCGCCGAGTCGCTCGCCACGTCGGCGATGTAGTCGGCCGCGTAGACCTTGTGCCGGACCACCCGGGGCAGGGGTTCGGTGACCAGGACGAAGCCCCGGCGGGGGAGGACCGGGAGGTGCGTGCCCGCGAGACCGGCGACGGCACCGGCCCAGGTGCCCGCCGCGTTGACGACGTGGGGGGCGCGGAGGGTTCGGCGGGGCGTGCGGACGCCGCTGATCCTGCCGTCGCGGGTGAGGAGTTCCGTCACCTCTTCGCCCACGTGGAGGGTGGCGCCCGAGGCCTTCAGGAGCCGGGCCGCCGCCTGGGCGGGCTGGACCTGGGCGTCCTGGGGGTAGTGGAAGCCGCCCGCCAGGCCCGGGGCGAGGTGGGGTTCGAGGTCGTGCAGGGCATCAGGGCCCACCTCGGTGGAGACGACCCCGGCGGTGCGCTGGCCCTCGGCGAAGTGGCGCAGCGCCTTGAGGGTGGTGTCGTCCGGGGCGACGACCAGGCCGCCCTTGGGCTCGTACTCGACGGCTCGGGGGAGTTCGGCCGCGAGGTCCCGCCAGAGCCGCGTCGAGAGGAGCGCGAGGTCGAGTTCGGGGCCCGCCTCCTTGTCGGAGACGAGCAGGTTGCCCTCCCCCGCGCCGGTGGTGCCGCCCGCCACGGGGCCCCGGTCCACCACCGCCACGGAGAGGCCGGAGCGGCCGGCGTAGTACGCGCACGCGGCTCCGACGACGCCGGCGCCAATGATCACGACGTCCATGGTCAGTAATATGTCACATTCTTTTGAGGGTGCCTAGGGTGTGCCCGGCCGGCCCCTCCCCCCGTCCCGGCAAGGGGCCGGCCGGACGCGCGGTCAGCTGCGGAGCGGGCCTTCGCAGCTGTAGGAGGAGGTGCCCGCCGCCTTGTTGTCCCAGATCTCCACCGGACCGAAGGAACAGTTCATGTCGGCCAGGTTGTTGGAGGCCGCGCCGGCCCGGTCGAGGATGAAGTAGTCGACCGTCTCGGACATGTCCTTGAAGTTCTGGTCGTCGCTGCGCCAGTTCTTCAGGTTCGCGGTGATCCGGCCCGTACAGGTGAAACGGCGCTTGTTCGGGTCGCCGTTCTCCACGCAGTCGGGGGTGTTGTACGTGGCCGTCGCGAAGGAGGACTTCACCGAGGCGAGCGCCGTGTCGCGCAGCCGCTCGTTCGGGGTGAAGGTGGTGTTCGGGACGTAGAGCTGGTCCACCTTGGCGATCTGGGCGTCCAGGAAGCGGTCGTAGTCGCGCTGGAGGTAGGTGTCCGCGCCCGTGCGGTGGCGCCACGCGTCGTACCCGGCGACGTCGTTGGCGCGCAGGTACCCGTACATCTCACGGAGCAGCGAGGGCTTCTCGGTCCACAGGAACTCGAAGAAGGTGCCCGCGTAGCTGTAGAAGCGGAAGCCGTCGCCGTCGTAGGTCGCGTTCAGGACCTGCTCGACGGTCATGCGGGGGCCGCCGCCGGCGGTGTCGTTGATGATGCTCTTGACCAGGGACTTGCGGACGGCGATGCCGTTGTCGCGGGTGGCGCCGTCGAAGAACTCGGCGGTGCCCTCGTCCATGGCGGTGGTGCGGTCGCCCTCGTACCAGGGGCCCTGGCCGAAGAAGCCGGGGACGGCGAAGCGGCCGTTGAGGTAGTGCGTGTACTCGTGACGGAAGAGCTCTTCGAGGGTGAGGGAGGAGTCCTGCGGGACGCGGCGCTGGTAGGTGTAGAAGGTGGCGCCGTTCTCGATGTAGATGCCGCCGTTGTCCGTGCCGTAGCCGGTCAGGATCGGGTGGTAGTTCTCGTAGTCGGCGCGGGAGGCGTAGAGCACGATGTTGAGGGTGTCGTTCGGGTCCCCGGCGAGAGGCTGATCGGTGCCTATGACCCGGTGGAACTGCGACTTGACCTGCTTGCTCGCGTAGTAGAGCTGGTCGACGGTGGTCTTGTCGAGGGCGGTCCGGACCTTGATGGCGCCGTTGTCGTAGGTGTAGGTGTACGGGAAGATCTGCTTCTCGATGTCCTCCTTGCAGACCCCGTACTGCTTGCAGGCGCCGTAGAAGTTGAGCCAGGAGACGATCTTGGCCCAGGGTTCGCTGCCGAAGTTCGCCTTGACGCGCTCCAGCATGGTGCCGAGGTCGGCGACGACCTGGTCCCGCAGGCCCTCCACCTGGCCGAAGCGGGCGTATTCGCTGAGGGCGTCGCGCACCACCCAGGCGTTGCCGGTGCCCTTGAGGTGGGTGTAATCGGCGAAGGCCTTGAAGGCGGCGCGGTACGAGGCGTCCCCCGCGACCGCCGCGTGGAAGGCCGTGTCCTGGTTGCCCGGGTAGACGCCCAGGTAGTTGGTGGACAGCGCGGCGAGGACGGCCCCGGCCCAGCCGGCGTCGAGGTGGGTGGCGGGGTGGGCCGGGTCCATGGTGGCCAGGACCTTCTTGACCAGGCCGAGCTGGTGCTGGCGCAGGCCCGGGCCGGCGGCGTAGAGGGCCTCGCGCAGGGTGCGGGCGTTGGACGGGGTGACGTCGAAGGTCCGCGCGGCGGTGCCGAAGGCGTCGATGGCCTGGCGTATCGCGGCGGTGGTGGGGGCGTCGGTGACGTCGATCTCGTCGCGTGAGAAGTCGTGGTAGGCGACGGCGTGCAGGTAGGTGAACATCTCCTCCAGGTGGGAGGAGTTGCGGCCGTCGTGGGCGGCGGCCAGGCCGGATATCCGGCGGGAGACGGCCTGGACGTGGGCGTCGGACATGACGGGCGCCAGACGGGCGTCCCAGGTCCAGATCAGCCCGCGCAGGCAGCCGTCGGCCGTGACGGCCGGGTCGCCGAGGAAGTCGGCGAACTGCTCCGGGGTGAGGTTCTTGATCCCGTCGAGGGTGCAGGGGACGCCGCCCGCGACGCTCTTCGCGGTGGGTGCGGCCTGGGCGGACTCGCGGCTCTTCTCCGTGCGTTCGGCGCTCGCGGTGGAACCCGGGGCCTCCACGACCGGAACGGCGCCGGGGACCCGGCCGTCGGTGACGGCCCCGCCACCGGGGGCCGGTGCGGGCGCCGGGACGAGCGGCTTCGCGTCGGCCAGGCGGTCGACCTCGTCGAAGGGGTTGGGCGCGGTGGCCTCCGCGGCCCGGGCCCCGGCGGAGAAGGTGCCCGCGGCGGCGGCCGGGGTGGACCGCTCGGCGGCCTGGGTGGAGGCCTGGCCCGCGGTGGCGACCAGGGTGACCGCGACGGCGGTGGAGAGCAGGGAGGTACGCACGGCTCTGTGCTGGAACACCGATGACTCCTGTTGGGAGGGAGGTGGGGGAAAGGTGCGTGAACTGGCTTGCGTCACACGGCGTTTGACGGGGATTAACGTGCCGCGATGTGAGCTGTAACATAGTAATGTGAAATTGCACTGGCAAGACCTGTGCGCACACCAGTTCAGTACTTCTTGAGGGAACCTCCGCGACCGGCAGCCCCGGCCTGCCGGTTCAGCCCCGTCCGGCCCCTCCGGGGATCAGCCGGTGAAGGGGGTCTTCAGCTGGGCGAGGAGCTCCGCCACGAAGCTCTCCAGGTGGGGCGGGTGGGGGCCGGGCCGGGTGGCGCAGAACCAGGTGCGGGTCAGGGGCCGTTCGCCGATCCGGACCAGCGCCAGGCCGTGCGAGGCCGCGTACGGGGCGGCCACCCAGTTGGGCAGCACCGTCGCCCCCTGGCCGCCCGCCACCATCTCGACCACCAGGTCGGTCACCACCGGCATGGTGGTGATCCGGCCGGGCCGGGCCCCGGGGGGCACCGGCAGCGGGACGGCGGGGATCCGCTTCTGGTCGTAGAAGTCGTAGAGGACCAGGCTGGCGCCGTCGAAGTCACGGGCGGTCAGATGCGGCAGCGCCGCCCAGGGGTGGCCGGCGGGGACGACCGCGACCATCTCGTCGTCGAAGAGCCTGGTCAGCGTCACCCGGTCCATCTGCGCGTCCGGCTTGGTGACGAGGGCGACGTCGACCTTGTTCTCGAGCAGCGCCGGGATCGGGGCGTCGTCGGGGACGGTGTCGATCCGCACCTCGATGCCGGGCTCGCGCTCGCGGAAGGCGCGCAGCACGGGCGGCAGCCACGGGAAGGTGGTGCTGCACTGGGCGGCGAAGCGGACCCGGCGGTCGTGGCCGTCGCGGATGTCCCGCAGGTCGCGGGCGGCCGAGTCCAGTTCGAGCAGGACGTGGCGGGCGGCGACGAGCATCCGGCGGCCCGCCGCGTTGGGCACCAGGCGGCGGCCCCGCCGGTCGAACAGCCGTGTCCCGAGACGGTCCTCCAGCCGGGTCAGCCGCTGGCTGAGCGCGGGCTGGCTGACGTAGAGCCGCTCGGCGGCGGCGGTCAGCGAACCCGTCTCGGCGGTGGCGTCGAGGAGTTCCAGGTCCCGCAGATCCACATCCATAACGCCGGATTATCTCATGCTCCAATTTCCGTCGTGGTGTTATCGGTTGAGGGCTCATACGTTTCTGGTGCCGCCCCTCGCGGCACACCGATCCGGCCCGAAAGGCATCAGGAACATGACCGACACCACCAGCCGCCCCACCGCCCTGATCACCGGCTCCTCCAGCGGCATCGGCCTGGACATCGCCCGGGCCTTCCTGGCCGACGGGGCCAACGTCGTCCTCAACGGGCGCGATCCCGACCGCCTCGCCAAGGCCGCGGCCGATCTCGGAGAGCCCGGCCGCACGGCCTGGGCCTCGGGGGCCATCGCGGCACCGGAGACCGGCGAACTGCTCGTGCGCACCGCGCTGGAGCGCTTCGGCCGGATCGACGTCCTGGTCAACAACGCCGGCACGTTCGCCCCGAAGCCCTTCACCGAGGTGACCGAGGAGGAGCTCGACGGCTTCCTCACCGGGAACCTCAAGGGCACCTACCTCACCACGCAGGCCGTGGTGCGGGCCCTGCGGGCGCAGGGCCGGGGCGGCAGCGTCGTCAACATCGGCACCACCCTGGTGGACCACGCCATCGCCGGCTTCCCGGCCTCGGCGCCGGTGGTCAGCAAGGCCGGGGTGCACGCGCTGACCACCAGCCTCGCCGCCGAGCTCGCGGCGGACGGCATCCGCGTCAACCTCGTCGCGCCGGGGATCATCCGCACCCCGCTGCACGCGGGGGCGGACGTGGACTCCTTCGGCGGTCTCGCCCTGCTGGACCGGGTCGGCGAGGTCTCGGAGGTCGCCGAGGCGGTGCTGTACCTGGCGGGCGCCTCCTTCGTCACCGGCCACGCCCTGCGCGTCGACGGCGGCCACGTGACCGGCCGCCCCTGACCCCCCGCCACCCCCTGTACGAAAGGAGCACCGCCGTGCCGTACGTCAACGTGAGGATCACCCGGGAGGGCGCCACCGCCGCCCAGAAGGCCGAGATCATCGCCGGAGTCACCGACCTGCTGGTCAGGGTCCTCGACAAGGACCCCGCCACCACCTTCGTCCTCATCGACGAGGTCGCCCTGGAGGACTGGGGCGTGGGCGGGGTCCCGACCGCGGAGTACCGCCGCAGGACGGCCACCGCGTAGCGCCTACGGGAGGACCGCCATGCCGTCCAGTTCGAGCTGGGCCTCGGTGTCCCAGAGGCGGACCACGCCGACCACGGCCATCGCCGGGTAGTCGCGGCCCGCGAGGCGGTGCCAGACGCGGCCCAGCTCGGCGGCGTGGGCGCGGTAGGCCTCCACGTCCACCGCGTACACCGTCACCCGGGCCAGGTCGGAGGGGGTGCCGCCGGCGGCCGCGAGGGCGGCCAGCAGGTTGGCCAGGGCGCGTTCGAACTGCTCGGGGAGGGTGTCGCCGACCACCTTCCCGGAGCCGTCCAGTGCGGTCTGGCCGGCCAGGAAGACGATCCGCGAGCCGGTGGCGGCCACCGCGTGGGAGAACCCGGTGGCCGGGGAGAGCTCCGGCGGGTTGATGCGCTCGGGGTTCATCGCGCCCCCGCTTCCCGGTAGAGCTCCCTGGCGATGACGGTGCGCTGCACCTCGCTGGCACCCTCGTAGATCCTGGGGGCGCGCACCTCCCGGTAGAGGTGCTCCAGCAGGTGGCCGCGGCGCAGGGCGGCCGCGCCGTGCAGCTGGACGGCGTGGTCCACCACGTACTGGGCCGTCTCCGTCGCGAGGAGCTTGGCCATGGCGGCCCGCCGGGGGACGTCCGGCGCGCCTCCGTCGTAGGCGCCGGCCGCCGCGTACACCAGCAGCCGGGCGGCTTCGGTGCGGGTGGCCATCTCCGCCACCCGGTGCGCGACCGCCTGGAGGTCGGCGAGGACCCCGCCGAAGGCGGTGCGGCCGGCCGTGTGGGCGAGGGTCGCGTCGAGCGCGGCCCTCGCCATGCCGACCGCGAAGGCGCCCACGCTGGGCCGGAAGAGGTTCAGCGTGTCCATCGCGACGCGGAACCCCTGCCCGGGCACGCCCAGTACGTCCTCGGGGCCGACGGGCACGCCGTCGAAGGCGAGCGAGCCGATCGGGTGCGGGGAGAGCATCTCCAGGGCCTCGCCCGTCAGCCCCGGCCGGCCGGCCGGGACCAGGAAGGCGGTGATGCCCTTCGCCCCCGGGGCCTCGCCCGTACGGGCGAAGACGGTGTAGAAGTCCGCCTCGGGGGCGTTGGAGATCCAGCACTTTCCGCCCTCCAGCCGCCAGCCGGGGCCGTCCGGGTGCGCGGCCAGGGCGAGGGCGGCGGCGTCGGAGCCGGCGCCCGGCTCGCTGAGCGCGAACGCCGCCACGTGCCTCCCCGCCCGGACCCCGGGCAGCCACCGCTCCCGCTGGGCCGCGCTGCCCGACTTGAGCACGGGATGGGCTCCGAGCCCCTGGAGGGCCAGGGCCGTCTCCGCCTCGGTGCACCCGTAGGCGAGGGACTCCCGCAGCAGGCACAGCTCCAGCGCCCCCGAGCCGAAGACCTTCTCCAGCAGGCCCAGTTCCCCCAGCTCGGCGAGCAGGGGACGGTTCACCCGTCCGGGCTCGCCCTTCTCGGCGAGCGGCCTCAGCCGCTCGCGCGACAGGGCGCGCAACCGGCCGCACCATTCCTCTTGTTCCGCCCCGAGCGCGAATCCGGCCATCCGAATGCCCCCAAGTCCTGTCGACACTCTTATCGCGTCCTGTTGACTGCCGTCACCATCACGATACGCTCGGAAGGCATTCGCACGGCCGGCTCCACCCCAAAAATCCGGACGTTGCAAGGGGGCGAACCCGCCTTGGAGCTCAAGCCATCCGCTCACGCCGACACCTTTGCCCGCGACCACCTGCCACCCGCCCACGCCTGGCCGGAGCTCCTCTTCGAGCTGCCCGAACTGGCCTACCCCGACCGGCTGAACTGCGGCGCCGAGCTGCTCGACGCCACCGTCGAGCGGTTCGGACCGGACCGGCCCGCCTTCCGCGACGGCGCCGGCGGGGTGTGGTCGTACGGGGAACTGCGCGAGCGCGTCGACGCCCTCGCCCACGTCCTCACCCTCGACCTGGGCGTCGTCCCCGGCAACCGGGTGCTGCTGCGCGGGCCCACCGGCCCCTGGCTCGCGGCCTGCTGGCTCGCCGTGATGAAGGCGGGCGCGGTGGCCGTCACCGTACTGGCCCAGCAGCGCGCCCAGGAGCTGGCCACCGTCTGTTCCATGGCCCGGGTGCGGCACGCCCTGTGCCATGTCAGCGCCCTCGACGACCTGGCCAAGGCCGCGGTACCCGGACTGCGGATCACCCCCTACGGCGGCCGGGACGAGGACGACCTGCTGCGGCTGGCCGAGGCCCGCACCGCCCCCTACCGGGCCGTCGAGACCTCCGCCGACGACGTGGCCCTGATCGCCTTCACCTCCGGGACCACGGGCCGCCCGAAAGGGTGCATGCACTTCCACCGCGACCTCCTCGCCGTCGCCGACACCTTCTCCCGCACCGTCCTGCGCCCGCGCCCCGACGACGTGTTCGCCGGCAGTCCGCCACTCGGGTTCACCTTCGGCCTCGGCGGACTGGTCGTCTTCCCGCTGCGCGCCGGCGCCAGCGCGCTGCTGCTGGAACAGGCCACGCCCCGGGTGCTGCTGCCCGCCCTCGCCGAACACCGGGTCACGGTGCTGTTCACCGCGCCCACCGCCTACCGGTCGATGCTGGACACCCTGGGCCCCTACGACACGGGCGCCTACGACCTGTCGGCACTGCGCCGCTGCGTCTCGGCCGGCGAGAACCTGCCCGCCGCGACCTGGCACGCCTGGCACGAGCGCACCGGACTGCGGATCATCAACGGCATCGGGGCCACCGAGCTGCTGCACATCTTCATCTCCGCCGCCGACGGCGACATCCGCCCCGGCACCACCGGCCGGGTGGTGCCCGGCTGGGAGGCGCGGGTGGTGGACCCCTCAGGACGGCCCGTAGCCGACAACGAGCCGGGCCTGCTGGCGGTACGCGGACCGGTGGGCTGCCGCTACCTGGCCGACCCCCGGCAGGGCGAGTACGTCCGCGACGGCTGGAACCTGACCGGGGACACCTACGTCCGCGACCCCGACGGCTACTTCCGCTACGTCGCCCGCGCCGACGACATGATCATCTCCTCGGGCTACAACATCGCCGGACCCGAGGTGGAGGAGGCCCTGCTGCGCCACCCCGACGTGGTGGAGGCGGCGGTGGTCGGACGCACCGACGAACGGCGCGGGCAGGTCGTGGTGGCCTACACCGTCCTGCGGGACGGGGTGGTGCTCACCGAGGAGGACCTGCGGACCTTCATGAAGGGGGAGCTGGCCCCGCACAAGTGCCCGCGCTCCTTCGTCTTCCTGCCCTCCCTGCCCCGCACCGCCACCGGCAAGCTTCAGCGCTTCCGGCTCCGCGATCTAAAGTGAAGCCGTGGTCGAGCAGCACACCCCGCGATCTCTG
Organism: Streptomyces sp. NPDC043896; assembly: GCF_056435605.1. Taxonomy (NCBI): domain Bacteria; kingdom Bacillati; phylum Actinomycetota; class Actinomycetes; order Kitasatosporales; family Streptomycetaceae; genus Streptomyces; species Streptomyces sp. NPDC043896. Next base: position 272,362 of record NZ_JBWKEE010000004.1, on the reverse strand, counting down.
ATCGTCACGTTCTACGGAGCCTACGGGCGGTCCTTCGACGGGCCCGTCCCGGTGTCGGCACTGGTCCGCCTGCTGGGCGCGGCCGGGGTCGACGCGCCCTCCGTCCGCTCCTCGGTGTCCCGGCTGAAGCGGCGCGGCTTCCTGGAGCCCGCGAAGTCCGCGGACGGCTCGGCCGCCTACGCGCTCTCGGAGGAGGCCCGGCTGCTGCTGGAGGACGGCGACCGGCGGATCTACGGCGCCGACGCCGTGTCGCGGGAGTGGCTGGTCGCGGTCTTCTCCGTGCCCGAGCAGGAGCGGCACAAGCGGCACCTGCTGCGCTCGCGGCTGGCCCGGCTCGGCTTCGGCTCGGTGGCCCCGGGGGTCTGGATCGCCCCGGCCCAGGTGGCCCGGGAGACCCGGAACACCCTGGAGCGGCTGCACCTGACGCCCTACGTCGAGCTCTTCCAGGGGGCCCACGCCGGTTTCGCCCCCACCGCCGAGGCGGTGGCCCGCTGGTGGGACCTGGCGGCGCTGGCCAAGCAGCACGAGGAGTTCCTCGACCTGCACGAGCCGGCCCTGCGCGCCCTCCACTCGGGTCCCGAGCCCGGCCCGGAGGCCGCCTACCGGACCTACCTGCCGGCCCTGGACAGCTGGCGCCGGCTCCCGTACGCCGATCCGGGCCTGCCGCGCGAACTGCTCCCGGCGGACTGGCCGGGCGACCGGTCCGCGGCGGTCTTCGCCGAGCTCCACTCCCGGCTGCGCGACACGGGCGCCCGCTTCGTCCAGCCGTAGCGGCCGCACGCCCCGGCGGGCCCCGGCGGCGGGGTACGGCGTCACCGGCGCGGTGTACCTGCTCATGGTGGTTCCTCCTCGTCCCACGGCCCCGCCCGCCACGGCCGGCGGGGCCCCTTTCCCGTTCGTCCTCCCAAGATCCCAGCGCCCCGCCCCCCGCCCCTCCCCCACGCGGGGGGATCTCCTCCCCCGCCCGGGGGAGCGCCCGCCGCCCCGGACGCGCCCCGGGAAAACCCGGTGCGGCCGCCGCCCACGCCCGGTCACGATGGGGCATGACATGGACCTTCAGCACTGACCTGGCGGCCTATCTGGACGCCGCGCGCCCCGCCGTGGCCGCGCATCCCGTCGTCAACACCACCCTGCTGACCGTCATCGACGCGCTGCAGCGGCGCGGCCCGAGGGCATTCGGCCCCACCGACCCCGTCTTCGGCTGGTGGACGGCGGCCGACGGCTCCGTGGCCGGGGCCCTGCTGTGCACCCCGCCCTTCCCGCTGCTGCTCGGGGCGGTGCCCGCCGAGGCGGTCCGCGAACTGGGCGGCGCCCTCGGCACCGAACCGCTGCGCACCCGCGTCACCGGCTTCAACGCCCGCCGCGCCGACGCCACCGAGCTGGCGGCGGCCTGGGGGACGCCGACCCGCGTCGCCGAGGAGCTCCGCCTCTACCGGCTGGGCACCCTGGCCGCTCCCGACCCCGCCCCCGAGGGCCGGGCCCGGCGCGCCACCGAGGCGGACCTGCCGCTGCTGCTGGAGTGGGTCGAGGCCTTCGACCGGGAGTGCGGGATCCCCGCCACCCCCTCCGAGGCCGCCCTGCGCGACCGGCTCTCCTACGGCGGGTTCCTGCTCTGGGAACACGACGGCCGGCCGGTGTCGCTCGCCGGCTTCTCCCGCCCGATCGGCTCCGCCTCCCGCATCGGCCCCGTCTACACGCCGCCCGCCGACCGGGGCCGCGGTTACGCCGCCGGGGTGACGCACGCGGCGAGCGGGGCGGCGTACGCGGCCGGCGCGGAGCAGGTGCTGCTCTTCACCGACCTGGCCAACCCCACCAGCAACGGGATCTACCAGCGCCTCGGCTACGCCCCGGTAGAGGACCGCGTCGTACTGGAGGCGGTCTGACCCCGGGCCGTGGGCACCGGGCGGGCCGCGGGCATCGGGCACCAGGCACCAGGCACCGGGCGGGCCGCCGCGAGGCGCCGGCCTACCCCTTCCCGGTCGGCGGCTTCCGGCTGCCCGCCCGGTACGGGTCGGGCCAGGGCGCGCCGGGGCCCTCGTACCCCTGTTCGGCGGCCGCGTGCAGCGTCCAGTGCGGGTCGTACAGGTGCGGGCGGCCCAGCGCGCAGAGGTCGGCGCGGCCCGCCAGCAGGACGGAGTTGACGTCGTCCCAGGAGGAGATGGCGCCGACGGCGATGACGGGGATCCCCAGTGCGTTGCGGATCCGGTCGGCGTAGGGGGTCTGGTAGGAGCGCCCGTATTCGGGGGTCTCGTCGGACACCACCTGGCCGGTGGACACGTCGACGGCGTCGGCACCGTGGGCGGCGAAGGCGGCCGCGATCCGCTCGGCGTCCTCGGGCGTGGTGCCGCCGGGAGCCCAGTCGGTGGCCGAGAGGCGGACCGTCATGGGGCGGTCCTGGGGCCAGACCTCGCGGACCGCGTCGAAGACCTCCAGGGGGAAGCGCAGCCGGTTCTCCAGGGGGCCGCCGTAGGCGTCTTCGCGGTGGTTGGTGAGCGGTGACAGGAACCCGGACAGCAGGTAGCCGTGGGCGCAGTGCAGTTCGAGCAGGTCGAAGCCGCAGTCGGCGGCCCGTACGGCGGCGGCCGCGAAGTCGGAGCGGATCGCGGCGAGGTCGGCGGCCTCCAGGGCGCGCGGGACGGCGGAGACCCCGGCCTTGTAGGGCAGCGCGGAGGCGGCGACCAGGGGCCAGTTGCCGTCCGGGAGCGGTTCGTCGATCCCCTCCCACATCAGGCGGGTGGAGCCCTTGCGGCCGGAGTGGCCGAGCTGGACGCCGAGGGCCGTACCGGGTGCGGAGGTGTGGACGAAGTCGGCGACGCGTTTCCAGGCGGCCGCCTGCTCCGCCGTCCACAGGCCGGCGCAGCCGGGGGTGATGCGGCCTTCGGCGCTGACGCACACCATCTCCGTCATGACCAGCCCGGCTCCGCCGAGGGCGCGTCCGCCCAGGTGGACGAGGTGGAAGTCGCCGGGGACGCCCTCCCGGGCCGAGTACACGTCCATCGGCGAGACCACGACGCGGTTGCGCAGGGTGAGGCCCCGCAGGGTGAACGGGGTGAACATGGGCGGGGTTCCCGTCCCGTCGGCGTCCTCGGGGCAGCCGAAGTCGCGTTCCACCGCGCGGGTGAACCGTTCGTCGCGCAGCCGCAGGTTGCCGTGGGTGACGCGGCGGCTGCGGGTGAGCAGGTTGAAGGCGAACTGCCGGGCGGGCTGGTCCACGTACCCGGCGAGGTCCTCGAACCAGCGCCGGCTGGCGGCGGCGGCGCGCTGGGTGCTGGCCACCGCCGGGCGCCGTTCCTCCTCGTAGGCGGTGAGGGCGGTGGGGACGTCCGGGTGCCGGTCGAGGGCTTCGGCGAGGGCGAGGGCGTCCTCGACGGCGAGTTTGGTGCCGGAGCCGATGGAGAAGTGCGCGGTGTGCGCGGCGTCGCCGAGCAGCACCACGTTGCCGTGCGACCAGTGCTCGTTGACGACGGTGCGGAAGCGGGTCCACGCCGAGCGGTTGCCGTGGAGCGGCCGGCCGTGCAGGGCCTCGGCGAAGGTCTTGGCGCAGCGGGACGCCGATTCGGTCTCGTCGCACAGGTCGAGGCCCGCCGCCCGCCACACCTCCTCGCGCATCTCCACGATCACCGTGGAGGAGTCGGCCGCGTACGGGTAGCCGTGCAGCTGCATGACTCCGTGCTCGGTCTCGGCGATCTCGAAGCGGAAGGCGTCGAAGGCGAAGTCGGCGGCGAGCCAGACGTACCGGCACCGCCCGGGTGTCTCGGTGGGCCGGAACCGGTCGGCGCCGCGCGCGCGGGTCGCGCTGTGCACCCCGTCGGCGGCGACCACCAGGTCGTACGCGTCGGCCAGGGCGAAGGCGTCGGGGGCCTCGGTGCGGAAGCGGAGGCGGACGCCGAGGCCGGCGCAGCGTTCGTGCAGGATCTCCAGCAGCCGGCGGCGGCCGAGGGCGGCGAAGCCGTGACCGCCGGAGGTGAGCAGCCGGCCGCGGTGGACGACGTCCACGTCGTCCCAGCGCACGAACTCGGCGGCGAGGGCGGCGTGGACGACGGTGTCGGCCCGTTCGATGCCGCCGAGGGTCTCGTCGGAGAGCACCACTCCGAAGCCGAAGGTGTCGTCGGGGGCGTTGCGTTCCCAGAGGTCCACGGTGTGTCCCCGGCGGGCGAGCAGTGCGGCGGCGTAGAGGCCGCCGGGGCCGCCGCCGACGACGGCCGTCCTCATGGCGCTCGCGGACATGCGGCTACCTGCCCTTCCACTCCGGGGGCCGCTTGGCGGTGAAGGCCGCGTGGAACTCGGCGTAGTCCTGGCCGTTCATCAGCAGGGCCTGGGTGTTGGCGTCCAGTTCCACGGAGGCGGCCAGGGGCATGTCCAGCTCGGCGGTGAGCAGGGCCTTGGTCTGGGCGTGGGCGAGGGCGGGGCCGGCGGCGAGGCGGGCGGCCAGTTCGGCGGCCCGGGCGTCGGCCTTGCCCTCGTCGACGAGTTCGCTGAGCAGGCCGATCCGCTCGGCCTCCGCGGCGCGTACGGGCTCTCCGAGCATCAGCAGCCGGGTGGCGTGGCCGAGGCCGACGACCCGGGGCAGGAGGTAGGCGGCGCCCATGTCCCCGCCGGAGAGGCCGACCCGGGTGAAGAGGAAGGCGAAGCGGGCGGAGGGGTCGGCGATCCGGAAGTCGGCGGCGAGGGCGAGGACGGCTCCGGCTCCGGCGGCCACCCCGTGCACGGCGGCGATCACCGGGAAGGGGCATTCGCGGATCGCGCGGACCACCTGGCCGGTCATCCGGTTGAAGTCGAGGAGCTGGGCGGTGTCCATGGCGAGGGTGGCGCCGATGATCTCGTCCACGTCCCCGCCGGAGCAGAAGCCGCGGCCCTCGCCGGCGAGGACGAGGGCGCGCACGGATCGGGTGCGGGAGAGTTCGGCGAGCAGATCGCGCAGGTCGGCGTAGGCGCCGAAGGTGAGCGCGTTCAGCTTCTCGGGGCGGTCGAGGGTGACGGTGGCCACGCCGTCCTGCCGGGTCACCCGCAGGTGGCGCCACCGTCCGGTCTCTGGGGTGGAACCGGTGAAGGGGCTCACACCGACGAAGCTATCACCGAATCGTGACCGCCGTCAGAGAAACGCGACAAGTTCGCGCCGGGTGACACCCCGGGCGGCGGCGCAGGAGGCGTAGGTCCCGAGCGGCTCCGGCCCTGGTCCCGCGCCGTTGCACCGGGGTGCCCTACGGAGCCTCCACTCCGCTTCGTATCGTTGAATGTAGGACTTCCCCCACGCCCCCTCACGGAAGGACGGACCCGCCGTGCACGACGCCTCCGCCTGGCGGATCGCCCTCCCGCACACGACCGCCGCCGTCCCGATGGCCCGCGCCCTGATCCGCAGCGCTTTCAACGGCCTCGGCCGGTGCGGCGCCGACAGCGACACCGCGGAGCTGCTGACCGCCGAACTGGTGGCCAACGCCGTGGAGCACACGGCCGAGGGGGACCCGATCGAGCTGGTCGTGGAACTGCTGGCGGGCGGCTGCCAGGTCGAGGTGCACGACGGCGATCCGCAGCCGCCCGGCGACCTGACCCCCGGACACACCGGGCCCCATCCCGATCCCTGGCTGGAGCACGGCCGCGGGCTGCTGCTGATCCGGGCCCTCAGCTCCGCCTGCGGCCACCGGCCGACCCCGCGCGGGAAGGCGGTCTGGTTCACCCTCCCGGACGGGTCGGCGGCCACCGCCTGACCGCCGGCGCCCGCCCGGAGCCGGGGACGGCCCCCGGGCCCGCCCCCGAAGGCCCGGCCGCCCGGCCGCGTATGACTATGCGGCGGGCTTCGCGAGGGTCGCGACGAGCACGGCCTTGATGGTGTGCAGCCGGTTCTCGGCCTCGTCGAAGACGACGGAGTGCTGGGACTCGAACACCTCGTCCGTGACCTCCAGCGAGTCCAGCCCGTGCCGCTCGTGGACCTCCCGGGCCACCTTCGTGCCCAGGTCGTGGTAGGCGGGCAGGCAGTGCATGAACTTCACGTCCGGGTTCCCGGTGGCGCGCAGCACGTCCATGGTGACGGCGTACGGGGCGAGGGCCCCGATCCGCTCGTCCCAGACCTCCTTGGGCTCGCCCATGGAGACCCACACGTCCGTGGCCACGAAGTCGGCCTGCGCCACGCCCTCCGCGACCTCCTCCGTCAGGGTGATCCGGGCCCCGCTGACCGCCGCCAGCTCCCGGGCCCGCGCCACGACGTCCGCGGCCGGCCAGTAGGCCTCCGGCGCGACGATGCGCACGTCCATGCCCAGCAGCGCACCGGTCACCAGGTAGGAGTTGCCCATGTTGAAACGGGCGTCGCCCAGGTAGGCGAAGGAGATGCGCTCCAGCGGCTTGGCGCAGTGCTCGGTCATGGTGAGCACGTCGGCGAGCATCTGGGTGGGGTGCCAGTCGTCCGTGAGGCCGTTGAAGACGGGCACGCCGGAGTGCGCGGCCAGGTCCTCGACGGCCTGCTGACTGTCGCCCCGGTACTCGATGCCGTCGAACATCCGGCCGAGCACCCGCGCCGTGTCCCGGACGGACTCCTTGTGCCCCATCTGGGAGCCGGAGGGGTCGAGGTAGACGGTATGGGCACCCTGGTCGGCGGCGGCGACCTCGAAGGCGCAGCGGGTGCGCGTGGAGGTCTTCTCGAAGATCAGCGCGATGTTCTTCCCCTGGAGCCCGCGCTGCTCGGTCCCGGCCCGCTTGGCCGCCTTGAGTTCGGCCGCGAGCTCGACCAGGCCGCGGAACTCGGCGGCGGTGAAGTCGAGCTCCTTGAGGAAACTGCGGCCGAAGAGGTCGGTGGCCATGGGGACGCTCCAGTGTGGCGCTGACAGGGGATGGTGGAAGTCTATACGATCCTCTGCATTGATATACGGAACGTGGATCACGTCACACGGCGTCCCGCTCCACGGGGCAGCTCATGCAGCGCGGCCCGCCCCGTCCGCGCCCCAGCTCGCTGCCGGGGATCTCGATCACCTCGATGCCCTCCTTGCGCAGATGGGTGTTGGTGGTGACGTTCCGCTCGTACGCGACCACCACCCCCGGCTCCACGGCGAGCACGTTGCACCCGTCGTCCCACTGCTCGCGCTCCGCCGAGTGCACGTCCTGCCGGGCGGTGAGCACCCGCACCCTCTCCAGGCCGAGGGCGGAGGCGATGGCCCGGTGCATGTGCTCCGGCGGATGGTCGCTGACCCGAAGCTCGCTCGGGCCGTCGCCCGGCCGGATCGTGTAGGAGCGCAGCATGCCGAGCCCGGCGTACTGGGTGAACGTATCTGCGTCGACCATCGTCATCACCGTGTCCAGGTGCATGAACGCCCGGCTCTTGGGCATGTCCAGGGCCACGATGACCGTCGCCGAACCGGCCGCGAACAGGCCGCGGGCCAGCATCTCCACCGCCTGCGGGGTGGTCCGCTCGCTCATCCCGATCAGCACGGCGCCGTTGCCGATGACCAGGACGTCCCCGCCCTCGATGGTCGACGGGTAGTCCGCCTGGCCCTGCGACCAGTAGTGGAAGGGACCGGAGCCGGTGAAGAGCGGGTGGTGCCGGTAGATCGCCTCGAAGTGCACCGTCTCGCGCCGCCGGGCGGGCCAGCGCATGGCGTTGATCGACACCCCGTCGTAGATCCAGGCCGAGGTGTCGCGGGTGAAGAGGTGGTTGGGCAGCGGCCCCAGCAGGAAGCCGTCCGTGTCCAGGGCGTGGAAGCGCACCGACACCGGCTCGGCGTGCTGCTCCAGGAACTCCCGCTTGGTCATCCCGCCGACCAGTGCCGTCGCGAGATCGGCCGAGGACAGCCCGTCGAAGACCGAGCGCAGGTGGTCGGTGGCGAGCGGCCCGTACTCCTTCTCGTCGAAGACCCGGTCCAGTACGAGGTGCCGCGCCTCGGTGATGTCGAGGACCTCGCGGAGCAGGTCGCCGAAGAGGTGGACGGCGACGCCCCGGTCGCGGAGCACGTCCGCGAAGCCGTCGTGCTCCTGGCGGGCCCGGCGCACCCACAGCACGTCGTCGAAGAGCAGGGCGTCCTTGTTGCTTGGTGTGAGCCGCTTCAGCTCCAGGTCGGGCCGGTGGAGGATGACGCGGCGCAGCCGCCCGGTCTCGGAGTCGACATGGAATCCCATGCCGTACACGTTCCCAGACCGGACGGCTTTTTGACCTCGCGTCGGATATCCCGGCTCAGCGGAGGCCGAGAAGTGCCGTCGGGGTGCCGATCACGTTCGGGGCGGCCAGGCCCAGGTCCGGGACGGCCAGGTTCGGGACGCCCTTGTTCCCCGCGTCCGGCATCGTCAGCGGGGCACGGGCGACCGCGCCGGGCGTGCTGGTGAGCAGGGTGGTCGCCGGGGACTCCAGGAAGCCCTCTCCGTCGGTCTCCGGCTCGCCCAGCAGGTTGGGGACCGTGGAGGCGACCCGGGTGGCCCCGAGGTCGGCGGCGATCGGGACCGCCGGCAGCAGCGGGGACGGCAGCAGGTCGCCCTGGTGGAACCGGGGCGCCTCCGGGGCGCCCACGAGCGGCACCGGCACCCCGGTCGCCAGCTGCGGGGCCGGCACGCCCAGCGTGGTCTCCACCGCCTCCAGCGGGACACCCACCGGGACCGCGTCCGCCACGGCCGGGGAGGCCGCGCCGGCCGCTGCCATACAGGTCATGAGCGCCGCAATGCTTCCGCGCGCGGTCATCTTCATAGGTGACGTTCCGTCCTTCCTGGGTCGCGGACACTCCGCTGCCCTGGATGAACGATCCCGCCGCCGCTTTCCCGGGGCTTCCGGGCGAAAGTTCCCCCATACGACCTAATTCGAGGCCGTACGGGGGCCACCGCTTTACGCCGCCCCTTTACACCGGGCCTCCACACCGCCCCTCCATACCGCCCCTCCACACCGCCCCTCCACGCCGCGCCCCACCGGCCCGGGTCACCCCGGGCCGGCTCACAGCCTCGGGTCGACCGGCTCCGACTCCAGGGCCAGCACGGCGAAGACCGGCTCGTGGACCCGCCACAGCGGTTCCCCCGCCGCCAGCCGGTCCAGCGCCTCCAGCCCGAGCGCGTACTCGCGCAGGGCGAGCGAGCGCTTGTGCCCGAGGAACCTCTGGCGCAGCCGCTCCAGCTGATCCGGACGCGCGTACTCCGGACCGTAGATGATCCGCAGGTACTCGCGCCCGCGGACCTTCAGCCCCGGCTGGACCAGCCGGCCCTTGCCGTCCCGGGCGTACGCCTGGAGCGGCTTGACGACCATGCCCTCGCCGCCGGCGGCGGTGAGCTCCAGCCACCAGTCGGTGCCCGCCCGGACGGAGTCCGCGTCGCCGGTGTCCACGTACACCCGGCGGGTGCGGCGCAGCAGCGGCGCGGGGGCCCGCCCGTCGGCGTCGGCGAGGCGGTCCAGCCAGGCCAGCTGTTCGTCGTGCGGTACGGCCGCCAGGGACCGCCCGGCCGCCGCCAGCAGCTGGAACGGCGCGAACCGTACGCCGTCCAGCCCGTCGGTGGTCCAGCAGTAGCGCCGGTACGCCTCGGTGAAGGCGGCGGCGTCGGCGGCCCGCCCGCGCTGGCGCTCCAGCAGGGCTCCGGTGTCCACGCCCCGGGCCGCGGCCGCCTCCAGGGCGGCGACGGCGTCCGGGAGGACGGCGCGGGAGGCGGCGCCCACGGCCGCGTACTGGTTGCGCAGCAGCCCCGTGGACTTCAGGGACCAGGGCAGCAGCTCACCGTCGAACAGCAGCCACTCGGTGCCGAGTTCCTCCCACAGCCCCGCCCCGTCGGCCGCGGCGCGCAGCCGCGCGAGGAACTCCTCGGTGAGCTCCGGATCCGGGAAGAACGGCCGGCCGGTGCGGGTGTAGACGGAGCCGGTGGCTCCGTCGTCGGCCCCGAACCGCTCGCGGGCCGCGGCGGCGTCCCGGCACAGCAGGACGGTGGCGCGGGATCCCATGTGCTTCTCCTCGCACACGACCCGGCCGATGCCGTCGTCCCGGTACTGGGCGAAGGCCTCGGCGGGGTGCTCCAGCCAGCCCTCCTCCCGGGAGGTGGCCGTCGGCGCCATGGTGGGCGGCAGGTACGGCAGCAGCCGGGGGTCCACCGCGAAGCGGCTCATGACCTCCAGGGCGGCGGCCGCGTTCTCCTCGCGGACGCCGACGTTGCCCAGGTGGCGGGTGTCCACCACGCGGCGGCCGTGGACGTCGGCCAGGTCGAGCGGGCGCCCCTCGTGGCCGCCCGGCACCTCGGCGGCGAGCGGCTTGACCGGTTCGTACCAGACCTTCTCGGCGGGCACGTCGACCAGTTCGCGCTCGGGCCAGCGCAGGGCGGTCATCCGGCCGCCGAAGACGGCGCCGGTGTCGAGGCAGATGGTGTTGTTGATCCAGGTGGTGTCCGGGACGGGGGTGTGGCCGTAGACCACGACCGCCTTGCCCCGGTAGTCCTCGGCCCACGGGTAGCGCACGGGCAGGCCGAACTCGTCGGTCTCGCCGGTGGTCTCGCCGTAGAGGGCGTGCGAGCGGACCCGGCCGGAGGTGCGGCCGTGGTACTTCTCGGGCAGCCCGGCGTGGCAGACGACCAGCTTGCCGCCGTCGAGGACGTAGTGGCTGACCAGGCCGGCGATGAACTCCCTGACCTCCTTCACGAACTCGTCGCTCTCGCGGGAGAGCTGCTCCACGGTCTCGGCGAGGCCGTGGGTCTGCTGGACCTTGGAGCCCTTGAGGTAACGGCCGAGCTTGTTCTCGTGGTTCCCGGGCACGCACAGGGCGTTGCCGGACGTGACCATCCCCATGACCCGGCGCAGCACGCCGGGGCTGTCGGGGCCGCGGTCGACGAGGTCGCCGACGAAGACCGCGGTGCGGCCGGCGGGGTGGACGCCGTCCTCGTAGCCGAGCTTGGCGAGCAGGGTCTCCAGCTCGGAGGAGCATCCGTGGATGTCGCCGATGACGTCGAAGGGGCCGGTGAGGTGGGTGAGGTCGTTGAAGCGCTTCTCCAGCACCACTTCGGCGGAGTCCGCCTCCTCGACGGTGCGCAGGACGTGCACCTTGCGGAAGCCCTCGCGTTCCAGCCCGCGCAGCGAGCGCCGCAGTTCGGAGCGGTGCCGCTGGACGACCCGGCGCGGCAGCCCGGCCCGGTCGGGGCGGGCGGCGTTGCGTTCGGCGCAGACCGCCTCGGGCATGTCGAGGACGATCGCGATGGGCAGGACGTCGTGCTCACGGGCCAGGCGGACCAGCTCGGCGCGGGCCTCCCGCTGCACGCTGGTGGCGTCCACGACGGTGAGGCGTCCGGCGGCCAGCCGCTTGCCGGCGATGTGGTGCAGGACCTCGAAGGCGTCCTTGCTGGCGCTCTGGTCGTTCTCGTCGTCGGCGACCAGGCCCCGGCAGAAGTCCGAGGAGAGGATCTCGGTGGGCTTGAAGTGCTTGCGGGCGAAGGTGGACTTGCCCGATCCGGTGGCGCCGATGAGGACGACGAGGGACAGGTCGGTGACGGGCAGGACGCGGCGGGCCGCGCGCCCGGTGGCCGGGGCGGCCGGGGTGGTGGGGGTGGTCATGCTGCCTCGCCCTCCTTCGGGGTCTCGGTGGCGGCGGTGAAGACGGCCATCTGGGTCGGCGGTCCGACCTCGGGGTCCTCGTCGCCGACGGGTGCGTGGGTGACGGTGTAGCCGTACCGGGCGGCGACGCGGGCGGCCCAGGCACGGAACTCCTCGCGGGTCCACTCGAAGCGGTGGTCGCGGTGGCGGACGTGTCCGGCGGGCAGGGACTCCCAGCGGACGTTGTACTCGACGTTCGGGGTGGTCACGAGGACCGTGCGGGGGCGGGCCGAGGCGAAGACGGCGTATTCGAGCGCGGGCAGCCGGGGCAGGTCCAGGTGCTCGATCACCTCGCTCAGCACGGCCGCGTCGTAGCCGGCCAGCCGCTTGTCGGTGTAGGCGAGCGAGCCCTGGAGCAGCCGGACGCGGGAACTCTGGCGCTCCCCCATCCGCTCCAGCCGCAGCCGCCTGGCGGCGATGGCCAGCGCCCGGACGGAGACGTCGACACCGGTGATCTCGGTGTACGCCGGATCCTTGAGCAGGGCCTGGACCAGGTGTCCCTCGCCGCAGCCGAGGTCGAGCACCCGCTGGGCGCCGGCCTCGCGCAGGGCACCGAGGATCGCCTCGCGCCGGCGCACGGCGAGCGGCACGGCCCGCTCCGGAGCGGGGTCCCGGCCGTCGGCGGCGGAGCCGTCGGCTCCGTCCACCGCGTGGTCGGCTCCGTCCACCGCGTTGTCGAGCTCCTCGGCCTCGCTCCCGTCGGCCTCGGCCAGCCGGGCCAGTTCGAGGCGCTCCATGGCGTCGCGGGTGAGCTCCTTGCGCCGGGCCAGGTAGCGGGCGGTGATGAGCACGTGCTCGGGGTGCCCGGCCAGCCAGCCCTCTCCGGCGCGCAGCAGCTTGTCGACCTCGTCGGGGGCGATCCAGTAGTGCTTGGCGTCGTCGAGCACCGGCAGCAGGACGTACAGCTGGCGCAGGGCGTCCTCCAGCCTGGCCTCGCCCTCCAGGACGAGCCGCACGTAGCGGCTGTCGCCCCATTCGGGGAAGCGCTCGTCGAGTACGACCGGCTCGCTGTCCACCCGGTCCCAGCCCAGCGGGCCGAACAGGCGGGACACCAGGCCGGTGCCGCCCCGGGCGGGCAGCGCCGGGATCTCGATCCGCAGCGGGCGCGGCCGCCCGGGCAGTTCCGGCCGCAGGGCGCACTGGCCCTTGAGGGCGGTGCGGAAGACGGCGCCGAGCGCGACGGCGAGCAGCGAGGAGGCCGCGTACGGGCGGTCGTTGACGTACTGGGCGAGCGCGGCGTCGGGCGCCCCGCCCCGTCCCTTGCCCCGGCCCCGCCGCACGAGCGCGACGGGGTCCACCTCGAGCAGCAGCGCCGCGGTGCACCGCTCGGCCGTGGCCTCGGGGTAGAACACGTGGGCGGTGCCGTGCGAGGTGGAGAAGGCCTGCGTCCTCCCGGGATGCTTGTGCAGCAGGAACCCCAGGTCAGTGGCCGGATTCTCCGTCGTGCCGGTGGTGCTGATCGTCAGGAACATGCGCTCCAGCATGACCTCGGCGAGGTCGTCCGGGCGAACGAATTTCCGCGTCCCCCGGACGGACGGTCGCCGAGCGCGTGGTCACGGGAGTCAGTCGTCGGACGCGTCGGGATCGCGGGTGCAGATGTGGCCCGACGGGCAGGCGGAGCAGCCCTTGACCCCGGCGAGGTCGGCGACGGCGTCGAAGAGTTCGCGGGCCCGCTCGGCGGATCCGATGCCCTCGTGTCCGGCGAACTCCTCCGGGTCGGCCTCGGTCCCCACGGCCATGTGGGACCTGATGAAGGCCAGGGCCGCGAACTCGTCGGGGCTGATGTCGCCGGGGTGGGCGGGGACGCAGACCTTCGGCACCAGCGTGTCCTCCGGGGTGTCCGCGAACACCCAGGGGTCGCCGGGGCGTTCGGGGCGCTGGGCGACGATCCGCAGCAGGGTGGCCTCGGTCTCGGTGTCGACGAGGACGCCCCCGTAGGCGTGCAGTTCGTGCAGGCTGCTGCGGACCTGGTCGCCGGACGGGTCGGCGCCGAGCATCTCGGCGGCGACGGCGACCGGCAGCGGCGCGACCATGTCGCCCTGGCGCAGCAGGATGGTGCCCTCGTCGATGGCGACGTCGAGGTGCACGGCCTGGACGGGGATCCGGCCGGGGTAGTACGCGCGCAGGCGCCCGAGGCGCCGTACGAGGTCGGCGGCGTCGGGGGTCAGGCGCGGGTCGTCGGCCTCCGCGCCGGCGGACTTCGGGTCGACCCTGATCCACTCGTCGTAGCCGGGGGGCTGCAACTGCTGGAGGGTGTAGACCGCCTGGCGGCTGCGCCCCGGCTTGTTGGGCTTCCTGCGTCCCATGGGGGTTCCTCTCGCCCGTAGGGGATGTCTGACCCTGAACAACGAGCGGGTCCGACCGAGGTACGGCGGCCGCGCCGCCCCCGGGGGTGTTTCGGCCACGGCCCGCCGGGGACGGCCCCGGGCGTCACGTCAGCGCTGCTTGGGGATGTTCATCGGGCGCCCGATGTGCCAGTGCGGCTCGGTGCCGCTGTAGGGGCACAGGTACGCGACGCGCTCGTGCTGCCACGGCTGGATCCGGTTCATCTCGCTGGCGGCGTGTTCCGCCGCGGCCCCGTTCGCGAACTGCTTCTTCTCCCCGCACGCCCTGGAGCGGGTGATGCGGCGCCTGGCGGCGGCGCCCGTCCTGCTGGTGCGCTTCATCTCTCCTGCCTATCCCAGCGGGAGCCGACCAGAAAGACTGTTCACTCGATCGAGTGACAGTCAGCCGCAGGTCCTTGCCTTTGCCGCGGCGGGGCGGTCCGGGCCGGTCAGGGCAGGTGCGGGGCGAGGGCGGCGATGCGGTCCGGCCCGATGCGGCAGCAGCCGCCGACGAGGCGGGCACCGGCCGCCCGCCAGGCCCCGACGGGCCAGGGGGCGGGGACGGCGGGGGCGTTCCAGGTCCCGGCGGCCGCGTCCCAGACGGAGCCGTCGTTGGGGTAGGCGACCAGCGGCTTGACGGTGACGGAGGCGGCGGCCTCCAGGGCGGGCAGCACGTCGGCGGGGTCGCAGCAGTTGACGCCCACCGCGATCACCTCGGGGGCGGCGGCCGCCAGGGCGAAGGCCTCGGCGAGGGGCTGCCCGGCCCGGGTCCGGCCGCCCGCGACCGTGTACGTGAGCCAGGCACGGGCCCCCGTCCCGGCCAGGACCCGCAGCAGGGCCTCGGCCTCCCGCACGTCCGGGACGGTCTCCAGGGCCAGGACGTCCGGGCCGGCCGCCAGCAGCGCCGTGGTCCGGGGCCGGTGGAAGGCGGCCAGCTCCGCCACCGTGAGCCCGTACCGGCCGCGGTACTCCGAGCCGTCCGCCAGCAGCGCCCCGTACGGGCCGACCGAGGCGGCCACCCAGACCTCGTGCCCGGCGGCCCGCGCCGCGCGGTCCGCCACCCGCACGCTCCGCTCCAGCAGGCCGGGATCGTGGCCCACCTGGTAGCTCGCGGTGATCAGCACCTCGGCGCCGGCCCGCGCGTACGCCGTGTGGGCGGCTTCCACCTGGCCGGGGCGCTCGGCGAGGACCCGGCCCGTCCACATCCCCCCGGACAGGTCGCAGCCCTGGTCGGCGAGCTGGTTGCTCAGACCGCCGTCCAGGAGCACGGTCCTGCGGGCGAGGGCGTCGGCGAGCGGGCCGGTCGCACGGGGCACGGCGCACGGCCTCCTAGACGAGCTGGGACAGGACGCGGGCGGAGATCAGCTCCAGGTGGTCCAGGTCGCCGAGGTCGAGGAGCTGGAGGTAGACGCGCGAGGAGCCGATGGAGCCGTAGGTGCCGAGCTTCTCGACGACCTCGTCCGGTGAACCGGCCAGACCGTTGGCCTTCAGCTCGTCGACCTCGCGGCCGATGGCCGCGGCCCGCCGGGCGACCTCGGCGTCGTCCTTGCCCACGCACACCACCAGGGCGTTGGAGTAGACGAGCTCGTCCGCCTTGCGCCCGGCCTCGGCGGCCGCCTCGCGGACCCGCGCGAACTGCCGCCGGCTGTCCTCGACCGACGCGAACGGCATGTTGAACTCGTCCGCGTACCGGGCGGCCAGGCGCGGGGTGCGCCGCGCGCCGTGTCCGCCGATGAGGACGGGCACCTTGGCCTGGGCCGGCTTGGGCAGCGCCGGGGAGTTCTCCACCTGGTAGTGGACGCCCCGGTAGTCGAAGGCGGCCCCGGGCGGGGTGGCCCACAAGCCGGTGACGATGGCCAGCTGCTCTTCCAGCCGTGCCATCCGCTCGGCCGGGAAGGGGATCCCGTACGCCTTGTGCTCCTCCTCGAACCAGCCCGCGCCCAGCCCGAGTTCCACCCGGCCGCCGGACATCTGGTCGACCTGCGCCACCTGGATCGCGAGGACGCCGGGCAGCCGGAAGGTGCCGGCCGTCATCAGGGTGCCCAGGCGGATCCGCTTCGTCTCGCGGGCCAGGCCGGCGAGGGTGATCCAGGCGTCGGTGGGGCCGGGCAGGCCGTCGGCGGAGCCCATCCGGAGGTAGTGGTCCGAACGGAAGAACGCGTCGAAGCCGAGGTCCTCGGTGGCCTTGGCGACCGTCAGGAGGGTGTCGTAACTGGCACCCTGCTGCGGTTCGGTGAAGATGCGGAGATCCATGCTCCCCATCCTGCCCTTCCGACCCCTGCCGGGTGAATCTGCGTCAACCGGGAGGTCCACCCCCCGCCCCGCCAGTGACCAGCGCCGATGGGGATCGTTGGCTCGGACGGAGCCGGACCGCCCGGCCCGCGCGCCGGCGGCCTCCCGCCGATGCGTCCACCGCCCCCTTCCGCACCGGAAGGGCCAGGGCCGAGGAGGCCGCCATGTCCCACGAGTCCGTGCCCGAGCATCCAGGACAGACCGGACAGGCAGCACACGACCACGCACGCCAGGAGTCCGCGGCACCCGCCCAGGGCGGCACGCCGAAGGGCCTGCTGCAGCAGATGGAGGAGCTGATGGCGGCGCTGAACGCCGACCTCTCCCAGCTCGACGCCGACCTCCAGCACTCCGCGGACCGCACCGCCCCGACCGCGCCGACGGCCCCGGGCGGCCGCGCCACCGAGGGCGAGTTCCGCTCCGACCGGCACGCCGACCGGACCTTCTGACCGCGCCGGGTCCCGTCGCCCCCGGCGGGACCCCCGGGCCACCCGCCCGTCACTCCCTGCCGCTCCCGCGCCGCTGCTCCGGCTCCGGCTCCGGCTCCGGCTCCGGATCAGCTCACCCCCGACGCCGAACCCCGTTCCCGTACGGCCGCCATCCGGCGGAGCAGGGCCCGCACCCGGTCGCTCGACTCGTCCGCCGCGTCGATCGACTCTATGCACTGCCAGTACAGGCCCTCGTCATCCGTCGCGCAGGCCACCCCGACGAGGGCTATGCCGACCTCGCCGAGCAGCTCCTGGAGCCCGAGCAGTGCCTGCCGTACGTCGGCCACGCCGCTCAGCTGCGCCGCCCTCGGCGGCTGTTCGGGCGGTCTGCCCTCGCCGCGCAGCGCCGCCCGGTCCATGACCCCGCACCCTCTGCCTCCGGATTCCCCCAGTCCCCGTGCCTCCGCTCTCAGCTCCGGCGGCCCGGTGACCGCCAGCCAGCTCCCCATGCCCTGTGCGAGCGCCTGGGCCTGCCAGGCCTCGCCCACGATGTCCCATGCCTCCCCGCTCCGTGCCAGCGCGTGCCGGCCGGCCGCGATGAGCCGTACCGCATCCATATGCCGTCCCCCGTCCGCACGACATCCCGCCGTTCTCCACTACCCAGAGTGAAGGCAACGAGCCAGTAAAGCCAGGGGTATTCGGAAATCTGTGGACACAAACATGGTTGTGGAAGACGCCATCACTCCGAAGAGTGACGATCTGGTGTCGAAGTACCGGTTACCGGGAAGCGGTGCTCGTTCCGCTCGATCTTCGCGGCCAGCGCATCCAGCACATCCACCCCGAGAACCTCACAGAACTGCAGCAGATACGCCATCACGTCGGCGACCTCGTCGGCCACTCTGTGTGCGCTTTCGGGCCTTTCCATGACCGCCGCCGACTGTTCCGGCGTCAGCCACTGGAAGATCTCGACCAGTTCGGAGGCCTCCACGCTCAGGGCCACGGCCAGGTTCTTGGGCGTGTGGTACGGGGCCCAGTCCCGGGCGGCCGCGAAATCGGCCAGCCGTCGCTGGAGTTGGTACAGCCGTTCGCCTTGCGGTCGTGCGGGTCGGCCGGGCCCGTCCTGCGTGGGTGCGGAGTCGTCCGCGGGTGCTGCCTCGCTCATGGGGACAGGTCTACCACTGAGACGCCGGGGATCCCCCGTCCGGTTCCCGCGGCGTCCTCGCCGACCGAGGCCACCAGCCGGATGTGCCCGCGGGAGCCGGACAGCAGGGCCAGGCGCAGCAGTTCGGCGGTCTGCCGCCGGTCCAGACCGCGGTCGAGGCCGTCGGCGAGGACGGTCAGGGCCTGGCGCGCGGAGAGCAGCTCGGCGGCCGGGTCCACGGCCAGCACCCCGGGTCCGGTGAGCAGGACGAGCGCCAGCGCCAGGAAGCGCAGCTCGCCCGCGCCGAGGCGGTCCAGTCCGGTGGCGGGGCGGCCGGGGCCGCGGTCCAGTACGGCGGTCACGAGCCCGGAGCCGTCGGCGGGCGCCCGGACGTCCAGCCCCGCCACCGCCCCCGCGCAGCCGGTGCGCGCGGCCGCGGCGAGCAGGGCGTGGCGGGTGCCGCATTCGTGACGGGTCCGGCGCAGGACATCGGCCAGGTTGCCGCAGTCGGTCCGCAGCCGGCCCTCCCCGGGCGGGACGGGCGCTCGCATCCGTCCGGGGCGGGGGTCGCAGGGGAACACCGAGCGCAGCGCGACCACCACCTGCTCGGCGGCGGCCAGCACCCGGCGCTGCCCTGCGGTGGACCCGGCGACGCGCAGCGGGAGCAGGCCGGTACCGAGCCGGTCGTCGGGCAGCGGGGCGCGGGTCACGCCGACGGTGCCGCCGGTGAACCAGGCGGCCTCCAGGGTGCTGCGGCGCGGGTCGCGCAGGGCGGTGGTGAGCAGGATCCGGCCGTCCTGGGAGAGCCGTTCCCCGGCGATGCGCAGCACCGGCTCGGCCTGGACGGCGAGGTCGAGCCGGACGGGGCCGCACGGGCCGTCGACCGTGCAGCCGATGCGGAAGCCGCGCCGGCCCCGGTCGGGGAGGGCCCCCTCGGGCACCCGGGCCGGCGGGTCGGGGAAGACCTCGCGCAGGGTGGCCCCGGAGGCGAGCCCGGCCAGGGCCTCGTAGGCGGCCAGGGCCTGGGACTTGCCGCTGCCGCTGGGGCCGGTGAACAGGGTGACGGGGCCCAGCGGGAACACGGCCGAGCGGTGCGTCCCGAAGGCGGACAGCCGCAGCTCGGTCACGGCGGGCCGGGCCGGTCCCGCCCCGCCCCGGCCACCGCCGGAGGGGGCGGCCCCGGCGGCGGGCGGCGGCGTACCGGGGCGGCCGGCGGAGGCTTCGGGGCCCGGGCCGGCGGAGGCTTCGGGGCCTGGGCCGGCGGGGCCGACGGGGCCGGTCCCGTCCCCGGCGTGCGCGCGTAACGCGGCGCCGGCCGCGCCGCCCGCGCGCGGCGGTGCGACCGTCGGGGCGGCGGGGCCGACGGGTGCGGCGGGCCGGGTGGCGTCGAGCGGCGCGGCGGGGGTGGCGTCGAGGGTGGCGTCCATGGCCGGACGGTACGGTCCGCCGGGCCGCCCGGGGGCACGCCGAACCGTTCCCTCGCCGCGACCTTCCTACGATCGGGGGACGGCCGCGGCCGCGATCCCCTCGACCTCGGTCCCGACCGGCGCCAGCAGGAAGACGTTGCGGTCGACGCGGTGCATCCCGCTGCCGAGGCCGAAGACCACGCCGCTGCTGAAGTCGAGGATCCGCTTGGCCACTTCGCTGTCCGCCCCGGTGAGGTCCAGCAGTACGGGGATCTGCGCGATCAGGTACTCCGCCACCTCCCGTGCGTCGGCGAAGACCTGAACCCGGATCACCACGAAGCGCCGCTGTTCCGCCGCGGCCGCTCCGGGGGCCTTGGGGATGGTGCGGTGGTCCACCCGGGAGGGCCATTCGTTGCGACTGCGCAGGGGTACCACCTGCGCGAGTCCCTCCCACTGCTCGTCGGTGACGTCGTACCTGCTCACCGGGCCGCCTCGGCCGTGCGCTTCATGTGCATCCCCCCATCCTCTCGTGTTTCACCCGTTCAGCCCAACACCGACACGAAGCACGTAGGGTCGCCGCCATGACCAATGGCGACGAGGTGCGCACGCTACGCGACATCGCGGGTGCCGGTCCCGCCCGGCAGGGCACGCAGGGGGCCGGACGGAGGTCACCGCAGCCGCCGCGGCGCGAGGACGCGATCCGCAACCGGGTGCAGATCCTCGCCGCCGCGGAGCAGTTGTTCGGCGAGCGGGATCCGCGCAGCGTGACGATGGACCACATAGCCAAGGCGGCGGGCGTCGGCCGGGCCACCCTGTACCGCCGCTTCCCCGACCCCTCCTCCGTCGCCGCCGCGCTCCTGGAGGAGCACGAGCGGGTCCTGCGGGAGCGGCTCGCGTTCGGTCCGCCGCCGTTGGGGCCCGGCGCTCCCCCGGCGCAGCGGCTGGCGGCCTTCTACTCGGCCGCCCTGGAGCACCTGGAGCGGCACCTCCCGCTGGCGCTGGGCATCGGGCCGGGCCCGGCCCGGTTCGCGGGCGGTACGTACCGGTACTGGCGCGAGCACGTCCGGGGGCTGCTCGTGGAGGCCGGCGCCGAGGATCCGGACGTCAGCGTGGACGCGCTGCTGAGTCCGCTGGCCCCGGAGGTCTACCAGCTCCAGCGGCACACCCTCGGCTTCCCGCCCGCGCGGATCGCCGAAACCCTCGGCCGGCTGGCACGCGGGGTACTGCCCGACCCACAGATAGGTTAGGTTAGGCATACCTAAGTCAATCTCCGATGAGGGAGAGATCCGCATGCGCCTGCCCGGTGCCCCCGCCGCCCCGTCCCCCGCCCGGCCCACCGAGGCCGAACTGGTCCGCTCCGTCCTCGCCGCCGCCCACTCGATGACGGTGGTCGTCGACGGGGTGCGCCACGAGGTCCGCCGGCTGGACGGCGGCGACGTGCTCGGCCGGCTGCACCTGCACCCCGCCGCGCCCCTGGCCGGACACCCCGCCGCACTGCCGAACGACGGACTGCCCGCCATCCGGCTGGAGTTCACCGACATCGCCCCGACGCCCGTACGCGACCGGGTCCGCGCCCGCGTCACCGTCCTCGGCCGCCTCCTGACCCCCTGGACCGGCGAGGAACCCGCCCCGGGGAGCAGCACCTGCGTGGAGTACGGCCAGGCGGTCCTGGAGACCGCGCGCGGAACCTCGTACATCGGGCTGGACGAACTGGACTCCGCCTGGCCCGATCCGCTGGCCGACTACGAGGCGGGCATGCTCACCCACCTCCTCGACGACCACCCCGAACTGGTCACGCTGCTGCTGCGGCTGGTGCGCCCCGCCCCCTCGGCCGCCGTCGTCCGCGCGCTGCCGCTCGCCCTGGACCGGTACGGGATCACCCTGCGCCTGGAGGAGCGGACCGGCCACCGCGACGTGCGGCTCCCCTTCCCCTCCGTCCTCGACGACGTCGACCAGGCGGGCGCCCAGATCCAGGCCCTGCTCAGCGCCGCCCGGCGGCGTTCGCACCGCAACTCGCTGCCCGCCTAGAGAACCGCTGGAGCCCGCACGCGAAGCGGAATTCCATTCACCGGCTGGTTCGTTGTGCTGTACATGAAGGCAATCACCTACAGCACCTACGGAACCCCCACCGCCCTGGAGCTCGTTGACGTGCCCGAGCCCAAGGTCGGACCCGGAGAGGTCCTCATCCGGGTCAAGGCCGCCGGGGTCAACCCCGTGGACTGGAAACTGGCCGCCGGCTTCCTCGGGCACGTCCTGGAGGTCCGCCACCCCGTCATCCCCGGCTGGGACGTCGCCGGAGTCGTCGAGGCCGTCGGCCCCGACACGGACGACTACGCGGTCGGCGACGAGGTCTACGGCTACGTCCGCAAGGAGTGGGTACAGCTGGGCACTTACGCCGAGCTGGTCTCCGCCCCCGTACGCACCCTCGCGCGCAAGCCCCGCACCCTGACCTTCGAGCAGGCGGCCGGCCTGCCGCTCGCCGGGCTCACCTCCTACCAGGCGGTCACCCGCGCCGGGGTCGCGGCCGGGCGGACCGTGGTCATCCACTCGGCCGCCGGCGGTGTCGGCTCGCTCGGCGTGCAGATCGCGGTCTCGCTCGGGGCGCGGGTCATCGGCACGGCCGGCGCGCGCCACCACGACTACCTGCGCGGACTGGGCGCCGAGCCGGTGCTGTACGGGGACGGCGTCGAGGACCGGATCCGGGAACTGGCCCCGGAAGGCGTGGACGTCGGGCTCGACTTCTACGGCGAGGGCGGCGTCGAGATGCTCCAGTCGGTCGTCCGGCCGGGCGGCCCGGTGGTCTCCGTCGCCGACAACGACGCGGGCGACAAGGGCGCCAAGCACATCTGGGCGCGGGCCTCCAGCGCCGACCTCACCGCCCTCGGGGAGCTCGCCGACGCGGGCCGGCTGACCGTGAACGTCGGGCACGTACTGCCGCTGGAGGAGGCGGCGCGGGCCTGGGAGCTGAGCGCCGCGGGCGGCACCAAGGGCAAGATCGTCCTCACGGTCTGAGCGGGGCCCGGCCCCGGAGGCGGGGCCGGACGCGGGGGGGGGGGGGGGGGGGGGGGGGGGGCGGGGGGGGGGGGGGGGGGGGCCCCCCCCCCCCCCCCCTCTCCCCGGGGGGGCGGGGTGGCGGGTGGAGGAGGGAAGGGGGGGCG
>NZ_JBWKEE010000004.1:146519-250085 GCF_056435605.1 Streptomyces sp. NPDC043896 | reverse complement strand
CGTGGACGGTTTCCCCCCACACAGGGGTCCCCCCCCCCCCCCACCCCCCCCCCCCCCCCTCCCCCCCCCCCCCCCCCCCCCCCCGCCCCTCCCTCCCCCCTCTCCCTCCTTACCGGGTGTACCGGTTCACGGGCCGCGCCAGGCCGTAGTGCTCGCGCAGGGTGCGTCCTGTGTACTCGGTGCGGAACAGGCCCCGGTCCTGGAGGATCGGCACGACCTGGTCCACGAAGTCGGTGAGGCCGGCGGGCAGCACGGGGGCCATGATGTTGAAGCCGTCGGCGGCGCCCCGGGTGAACCACTCCTCCAGCTGGTCCGCGATCTGCTCGGGCGTGCCCGCGAAGACGCGGTGGCCGCGGCCCGCGCCGAGCCGGGCGATCAGCTCGCGCAGGGTCAGCCCGTCGCGGCGGGCGATCTCGGCGACGAGCGTGAAGCGGCTCTTGTTGCCGTTGATCTCCCGCTCCTCGGGGAGCGCGGGCAGCGGGCCGTCGAGGTCGGCGCCGGTCAGGTCGGTGCCGAGCATCCCGGACAGCTGGGCGAGCCCGTACTCGGGGACCTGGAGGTCGGTGAGCTCGCGCTCCAGGGCCTTCGCCTCGGCCTCGGTGGCGCCGATGACGGGGGCGATCCCGGGCAGGACGAGCAGTTCCTCCTCGGTGCGGCCGTACCGGGCGAGGCGGGACTTGAGGTCCTTGTAGAAGGTCTGCCCGTCGGCGAGGGTCTGCTGCGCGGTGAAGACGGCTTCCGCGTACCGGGCCGCGAACTCCTTGCCGGACTCGGACGAGCCGGCCTGCACGAGCAGCGGGTACCCCTGCGGGGAGCGGGGCACGTTGAGCGGTCCCGCGACGCCGAAGTACTCGCCCTTGTGCGCGGCGGGGTGGAGCTTGTCGGTGTCGGCGTAGACGCCGCGCTCCTTGTCCAGGACGATCGCGTCGTCCTCCCAGCTGTCCCAGAGCTTGGTGGCGACGTCGAGGAACTCGCGGGCGCGGTCGTAGCGCAGGCCGTGCTCCAGGTGCTCCTCGCGGTTGAAGTTGCGGGCCTCGTCGAGGGTGCCGGAGGTGACGATGTTCCAGCCGGCCCGGCCGCCGCTGATGTGGTCGAGGGAGGCGAACTTCCGGGCCAGGTCGTAGGGCTCGTTGAAGGTGGTGGAGACGGTGGCGATCAGTCCGACGTGTTCGGTGACGGCGGCGATGGCGGAGAGCAGGGTGAGCGGTTCGAAGCCGCCCAGCGCGTTGTACCGGGCCTTGCCCCACAGGGCCAGGCCGTCCGCGAAGAAGATCGAGTCCAGCCGTCCGCGCTCGGCGGTACGGGCCAGCTCCTGGAAGTAGCGCAGGTCGGTGACGCGTTCGGGGCTGCCGGCCGGGTGCCGCCAGGCGGCGTCGTGGTGGCCGGCGTTCATCAGGAAGGCGTTGAGGTGGAGGGTGCGGGGCGCGGGTGCGGGCATGTCTGTTCCCTGGGTCGGGTGTGCGGGCGGGGCGGGCGCGGGGCCCGCTTCGGGCGGGGGCGGGCGCGGGGCCCGGTTCGGGCCGGGCGGGGGCGGGCCCGGTTCAGGCGGGGACGCGCCAGAGGCTGAGGCGGCGTTCGACCGCTACCAGGACCTGGTTGAAGGCCACGCCGATCGCCGAGATCGTGATGATCCCCGCGTACATCTGCGGAATGGCGAAGTTGAACTGCGAGGCGTTGATCAGGTAGCCGAGCCCCGCCTTGGCGCCGATCATCTCGGCGGCCACCAGGACCAGGATCGACACGGCGCCGGCCAGGCGGATGCCGGTGAAGACGGCCGGTACGGAGGCCGGGAGGATCACCTTCTGGAAGAGCCGGGGGGTCGACAGGTCCATCGACCGGGCCAGCCGGACCAGGGTGGGGTCGGCGTTGCCGACGGCGCTGATGGTGTTGAGCAGGATCGGCCAGACGCAGGCGTAGACGACGATCGACACCTTCGAGGTCTCCCCGATGCCGAGGAGCAGGACGAAGACCGGCAGCAGGGCGAGGGCCGCCGTGTTGCGGAACAGCTCCAGCAGCGGGCCGAGGAAGGCGGCGACGGGCCGGTACCAGCCGATCAGCAGGCCGAGCGGGACCGCCACGACGACGGCGATGGCGAAGCCGCCGAAGGAGCGGGCGAGGCTGGCCCGGGTGTGCTCGCCCAGCCGGCCGTCGCCGAGCAGCTCCCACCAGGCCCGGGCCACCTCGCTGACCGGCGGCAGGAAGGTGGCGTCGACGAGGCCGAGCCGGGGCGCCGCCTCCCAGAGCGCGAGCAGGGCGAGGATCGCCGCCGAGCGGAGCAGGCCGGCCCGCAGCCACCGCAGTACGGCCCCCGCCGGGGCGGGCTTCGCCGCGGCCGCCGGGGCGGGCGGGGACGGGGCCGGTGCCGGTTCCGGTGCCGGGCGCGCGGGTTCGCGTACCGCCGGCCCGGGGGCGGGCGGCGCGGTCAGGGTGGGAGCGGGGATGCCGGTGTCGGTGCTCATGCGGAGGCCTCTTCCTTCTCCAGTTGCCGGGCGCGGGCCACCTCGTCGTGGAGCAGGCTCCAGATCTCGTGGCGCTGTCGGGCGAACTCCGGGCTGGAGCGCAGGTCCTCGCCCGTCGCCCCGGTGAGGCGGTCGCCGAGGGAGACCGGGACCACCTCCTTGACGCGGCCGGGGCGGGAGGTGAGGACGGCCACCCGCTGCCCGAGGTACACGGCCTCCTCGATGCCGTGCGTGATGAACACCACCGTCTTGCCGGTGCGCTGCCAGATGCCCCGCAGCTCGTCCTGGAGGGACTCGCGGGTCTGCGCGTCCAGCGCGGCGAAGGGCTCGTCCATCAGCAGCACGTCCGGGTCGTACGCCAGCGAGCGTGCGATCGCGACCCGCTGGCGCATGCCGCCGGACAGCTCGTGGGGGTGCCGGTCCTCGAAACCGGTGAGACCGACCAGGTCCAGGAACTCCCGGGCCCGTTCCGCGCGTTCACGGCACGGGACGCCGGTGGCCTCCAGGCCGAACTCGACGTTGCCGAGCGCGGTGCGCCAGGGCAGCAGCGCGTACTGCTGGAAGACGATGCCCCGGTCCAGGCCCGGGCCGCTGACGGGCTCGCCGTCGAGCAGGATGCGTCCTGAGGTGGGCCGGGTGAGGCCGCCGAGGAGGTCGAGGAGGGTGGACTTGCCGCAGCCGCTGGGGCCGACGACGACCAGGAACTCCCCCGCCCCGATCTCCAGGTCGATGCCGTCGAGCGCGGTGAACCCGCTGCCTGCCCCGCCCCCCTTGACCGGGAACGTCTTGGTCACGGACTCGAACACGATCTTGGTCATGCCGGTTCAGCCCTTCCCCTGGCCGTTGAACTCGTTGGTGTACAGATCAGCGGCCTTGAGCCGGCCCGGTTTGATCTCGCCCCGCTCGCCGAGCCAGTCCAGCCAGAGCTGGAACTCCTTGTCCTCGATCCGCCCGTACTGCCCGGCGACCCCGTAGGAGCGCCAGTACCGGAGGGTGGCGGTGTCCTCGTTGCGGCCGCGCTTCCTGACGATCTCGGTCTGGCGGGCGACGACCTCCTCGCGCGGGGTGCTGCGCGACCATTCGACGGCCTTGCCGACTCCGGTGACGAAGGTGCGGACGGTGTCCGGGTTCTCCTGCACGAACCGCCTGGTCATCACGTAGGAGCCGGCACTGAACCTGCCGAGCAGGTCGTAGTCGCTGAACAGCGGTCTGATCCCGCCGGACGCCAGCGCCTTGTCCCGCAGTACGCCGCCCAGCACGCCGACCTCGATCTGTTTCTGGCGCAGTGCCTGCTCGGTGTTGACGGGCGGCACGACGAGCGCCTCGACCTTCGCGGCATCGGCCTCGGGGATCCCGTTGCGGCTCAGGTAGATGTCGAGGAGGGCCTGGGAGTGCGCGCCCAGGGTGTTCATGCCGACCTTCTTGCCGGGCAGGTCGCGGGCGGAGCGGATCGGGCTGTCCTCCAGCACGTAGTAGCCGCTGAAGGCGTCCTGGTCGACTCCGTAGTAGGAGATGACGGAAGTGATGGGGGCCTTGCCGGAGGCGAGCTTGACAATCGCCCCGTTGAAGGCGCCGCCGAAGTGGATCTGGCCGGTGGCGGCGGACTGGATGTCCTGCGGGCCGCTGATGGTGTTGCCGACCCATTCCAGCTTGAGGTCGCCGAGGTACCCGAGGTCGGCGGCCAGCTCGGGGAGCGTGACGGCGCCGACGTTGCCCTGGTACTTGAGGGTGGTGACCTGGCTTCCGGAGCGGCGGGCGCCGCCTCCGGTGGCGGTGGCCGTGCCGCAGCTCACCGCGGCCGCCGAGATGCCGAGCAGGGTGAGGAACTGGCGCCGGGAACGGGTGGCCGTGGTGGGTGCTGCGGGCATGGCGAGAGTCCTTGGTCTACGAAGCAGCGGTGAGGAAGGGAAGCGCGTCGGCGAACTCGTCGACGGCCTGGTAGAGGTCCAGCTCCGCCTCGGGGCGCAGCCGGTCGGGGCCGTCGCCCCGTTCGACGGAGGAGTCGAGGACGAACCGCCCGGCGGTGACGTGCCGGGCGCCGAGGGCGGCGAGCACCGGGCGCAGGGCGTAGTCGATGGTCAGTACGTGGGCGAGGCTGCCGCCGGTGGCCAGCGGCAGTACGGTCTTCCCGGCCAGGCCGTCCTGCGGGAGCAGGTCGAGGAAGGCCTTCAGGAGCCCGGTGTACGAGGCCTTGTAGACCGGGGTCGCGACGATCAGCCCGTCGGCTTCGGCGACGGCTTCCAGGGCGCGGCGGATCTCCGGCTCGCCGCGCCGGGCGGACAACAGGTCGGCGGCGGGGAGGGTGCGTACGGGGAGGCGGGCGGTGTCGAACCCGGCGTGGGCCAGGCGCCGCAGCACGTGGTCGGCGACGACGTCGGTGCGGGAGTGGGCGGAGGGGCTGCCGGTGAGGGCGAGCAGCTTGGGCGGCACGGGGTGCTCCGTTCTCGGGCGTGGGGGTCAGGCGGAGGCCGAGGCCCCGGACGCGATGCCGAAGGAGGGCTCGGGAACGCTCTCGGGGCTGATCAGGCGCGAGGGCTCTCCGTCGGGCCCGACCGGAACGTCGCCGTCGACGGTGACGCGGCGCAGGGTGCGCTCGTGGTCGTCGGAGTCGTCGACGCCGTAGTGCTGGGTGGCCCGGTTGTCCCAGATCGCGACGTCACCGGCCCGCCACTGCCAGCGGACGGTGTTCTCGGGGCGCTCGACGTGCGCCTGGAAGAGCTCCACCAGGGCCCGCGAGTCCCGCCCGGTCAGCCCCTGGATCCGCTGGACGAAGTTGCCGAGGAGCAGGGTCCGCTCACCGGTCTCGGGGTGGACGCGGACCAGCGGGTGCTCGGTGAGGAACGTGGTGGAGGTGAAGACCTCGCGGTACTGGGCGAGGGCCTCGGGGACCGCGTCGGGCTGGAGGGCGGCGTAGTCGTACGCGTTGGAGTGCACGGCGCGCAGCCCGTCGGCGAGCGCCCGCAGCGGCTCGGGGAGGTGGGAGTAGGCGGTGGCGGTGTTGGCCCAGAGGGTGTCGCCGCCGTACGGGGGAATGGTGACGGCCCGCAGGACGGAGAAGGCCGGGTAGGCGGGGACGAACGTCACGTCGGTGTGCCACTGGTTGGCCCGGGCGCCGTGGTGGGAGTCGATGCCGAGGGCGTACCGGCCGTCGGCGGAGGGGACGGTGGGGTGCGCGACGGGTGTGCCGAGGAGGCGGGCGAAGGCCTCGTGGCCGGCCTCGTCGAGGTGGTCCTGGTCGCGGAGGAAGACGACCTTGTGGGCGAGCAGGGCGGCCCGGATCTCGGCGACGGTCTGGGGGGCGAGGTCGCCGTCGAGGCGGACGCCCCCGATCTCGGCGCCGATGCGGCCGCCGATCTTCTTGACGGTGGTGACGGGGGTGACGGGGGTGACGGGGGCGGTGGTGGTGGTCATGGGGACTCCTCGGACGGGTGACGGTGGCGGAGGAAACCGGTGCGCCCCTCCCTCGGCGGGGCGCACCGGCGACGGCCGGCCGGGCCGCGTCGTCGCCGGGCGCGGCGGGGCCGGGGCAAGGGGAAGCGGGAACCGGGAAACGCGGGGGGCCGCGGAACGGCGGCGGGCCCGGGTGCGGCGGTGCTCGGGGGTCAGGCCCCGAGGAGGGCCGGACAACGGCCCGGACACGCGCCCGGCGCGGTACAGGGGCCGGAGGTGCGGAGCCGCGGGGCGAGGTGCGCGTTCGCGGTCATGGGGCGGAGCCTGTCAGCGCCCCCGGACCGGGTCAACCCCTCCCGGGCACCCCGGCATAGACCCCGCACCCCGGCCCTGACCTGCGGTTTCACCCCGCCGGGCGGCCGAAAACACCTGGCCGGATTTCACGGCCCCGCAACGCGGCCGCCACGCCGCGCCCCTGCGCGGTCCGCCGCGTGGGGGGGCGAGCCCCGCCCTTCGCCCGTTGCCCCGGGGACTCCGCCCCCGGCGCCGCTCCAGGGAGCTCCGCCCCCGGCCCCCGCGCTCTCGGACGCCGGCGGGGCCGGATCGCGCCGACGCGGCCGGCCGCCCGCGGACCGCCGGCCCACGGCTCATCTGAGAGGGGGAGATCACATCCGATGGTTCTGGTAACCGTCGAGTAGCCACCCCTAGCATTCGAGCCATGACGGTCCTGCCTGACGACGGGCTCTCCCTGGCCGCCGAGTTTCCTGACGCGACACATGAGCAGTGGCAACGCCTCGTCGAGGGCGTACTGCGCAAGTCCGGCAAGGAAGTGACCGGCGAGGCAGCGGAAGCAGCACTGTCCACCAAGCTCGAGAGCGGGCTCATCACCCGCCCGCTGTACACGGCGCGCCCCGACGCGGACGGCGGCCCGGACACCGGTTTCCCGGGGTTCGCGCCCTTCGTCCGCGGCGGCACCCCCGCGGGCACCAGCGCCTCGGGCTGGGACGTACGCCAGCGCATCGCGGGCAGTGATCCGGTACGGGTCAACGAGGCGGCCCTCGCCGACCTGGAGAACGGCACCACCTCCCTGTGGCTGACCGTCGGCCGTCACGGCATCCCGGTCGCGGGCCTGGGCCGGGCCCTGGACGGGGTCTACCTCGACCTGGCGCCGGTCGCCCTCGACGCGGGCGCCGAATACGCCGACGCCGCGCGGGCGTTGCTCGACCTGTATACCGAGCGCGGCACGAGCCCCGACGCGGCCCGCGCCTCGCTCGGCATCGACCCGCTGGGCCACGAGGCCCGTACCGGCGAGGCCCTGGACCCGGCGCCCGCCGTGGCGCTCGCCCGTGAGGCGGCCGCGTCCTGGCCGGGCGTGCGGGCGCTGACCGTCGACGCCCTGCCGTACCACGAGGCCGGCGGCTCGGCGGCCGAGGAGCTCGGCCTGTCCCTGGCGACGGGCGTCGCCTACCTCCGCGCGCTGACCGACTCCACGGCCGGCACCGGCCCGACGGCCGGCCTCGGCACCGAAGCGGCCTTCCGCCAGCTGGAGTTCCGCTACGCGGCGACCGCCGACCAGTTCCTCACCATCGCCAAGCTGCGTGCCGCCCGGCGTCTGTGGGCCCGGATCGCCGAGGCCTGTGGGACCCCGGAGGCGGGCGCGCAGCGGCAGCACGCCGTCACCTCGCCGGTGATGATGACCCGGCGCGACCCGTGGGTGAACATGCTGCGGACCACCGTCGCCTGCATGGCGGCGGGCGTGGGCGGCGCGGACTCCGTCACCGTGCTCCCCTTCGACAGCGAGCTGGGCCTGCCGGACGCCTTCGCGCGCCGCATCTCCCGCAACACCTCGACCGTCCTCCTGGAGGAGTCGCACCTGGCCCGGGTGATCGACCCGGCGGGCGGCTCGTACTACGTGGAGCAGCTCACCGACGAACTCGCCCACGCGGCCTGGGAGTTCTTCCAGACCGTCGAGCGCGCGGGCGGCCTGGCCGCCGCGCTGCGCTCCGGGCTGGTCGCGGAGCGGCTCGCGGCCACGTGGGCGGCCCGCTCGAAGAAGCTGGCCACCCGCCGCGAGCCGGTCACCGGCGTCAGCGAGTTCCCCCTGCTGTCCGAGAAGCCCCTGGTCCGCGAGCCGGCCCCCGCCGCCCCGTCCGGCGGTCTGCCGCGGGTGCGGCGCGACGAGGCGTACGAGGCGCTGCGCGCCCGCAGTGACGCGCACCTGGAGACGACCGGCGCCCGGCCGCGGATCTTCCTCGCCGCCCTCGGCCCGGCCTCCGCGCACACCGCGCGGGCCACCTTCGCCTCGAACCTCTTCCAGGCGGGCGGCATCGAGCCGGTGCACGACCCCGTCTCCGTGAGCGCGGACAACGCGGCCGGGGCGTACGCGGCGAGCGGCGCGGACGGCGTGGCGGTGCTGTGTTCCAGCGACGCCCTGTACGAGGAGCAGGCCGGGGCGGTGGCCGCCGCCCTGCGCGGGGCCGGCGCGACGACCGTGTTCCTCGCCGGCAAGCCCGGCACCTCGCCCGGCACCGTGGACGAGTACGTCTTCGCCGGCTGCGACGCGGTCGCCGTGCTCTCCTCCGTACTCGACCGCATGGGAGTCGCGCAGTGAGCAGCATCCCCGACTTCTCCGGGCTCGCCCTCGGCGCGGCCCCGCGCGGCGCCTCCGAGGAACAGTGGCGGGCCGCCGTCAAGGAGTCCACCGGCACCACCCCCGCCGACCTGCTGTGGGAGACCCCCGAGGGCATCGGCGTGCGGCCGCTGTACACGGGCCGGGACCTGGAGGGCCTGGACTTCCTCCAGACCTACCCGGGCGTGGCCCCGTACCTGCGCGGCCCGTACCCGACGATGTACGTGAACCAGCCCTGGACGATCCGGCAGTACGCCGGCTTCTCCACGGCCGAGGAGTCCAACGCCTTCTACCGGCGCAACCTCGCGTCCGGCCAGAAGGGCCTGTCGGTGGCCTTCGACCTGCCGACGCACCGGGGCTACGACAGCGACCACCCGCGCGTGACGGGCGACGTCGGCATGGCGGGCGTCGCGATCGACTCGATCTACGACATGCGGCAGCTGTTCGACGGGATCCCCCTCGACAAGATGTCGGTGTCGATGACGATGAACGGCGCGGTCCTGCCGGTCCTCGCGCTGTACATCGTGGCGGCGGAGGAGCAGGGCGTCTCCCCCGACAAGCTCGCCGGGACCATCCAGAACGACATCCTCAAGGAGTTCATGGTCCGCAACACCTACATCTATCCGCCGAAGCCCTCGATGCGGATCATCTCGGACATCTTCTCCTTCACCTCGCAGAAGATGCCGCGCTACAACTCGATCTCCATTTCCGGGTACCACATCCAGGAGGCGGGGGCCACCGCCGACCTGGAGCTGGCGTACACCCTCGCGGACGGTGTGGAGTACCTGCGCGCCGGGCAGGGCGCCGGGCTGGACGTGGACGCGTTCGCGCCGCGCCTGTCGTTCTTCTGGGCGATCGGCATGAACTTCTTCATGGAGGTCGCGAAGCTGCGCGCCGCGCGCCTGCTGTGGGCGAAGCTGGTGAAGCAGTTCGACCCGAAGAACGGCAAGTCCCTCTCCCTGCGCACGCATTCGCAGACCTCGGGCTGGTCGCTGACGGCGCAGGACGTGTTCAACAACGTCACGCGCACGTGCATCGAGGCGATGGCTGCGACCCAGGGCCACACCCAGTCGCTGCACACCAACGCCCTCGACGAGGCCCTGGCGCTGCCGACGGACTTCTCGGCGCGCATCGCCCGCAACACCCAGCTGCTGCTCCAGCAGGAGTCGGGGACCTGCCGGTCGATCGACCCGTGGGGCGGCAGCGCGTACGTGGAGAAGCTGACGTACGACCTGGCGCGGCGGGCCTGGCAGCACATCCAGGAGGTCGAGGCGGCCGGCGGCATGGCGCAGGCCATCGACGCGGGCATCCCGAAGCTGCGCGTGGAGGAGGCCGCCGCGCGTACGCAGGCGCGGATCGACTCCGGACGCCAGCCGGTGATCGGCGTGAACAAGTACCGGGTGGAGAACGACGAGCAGATCGACGTCCTCGTCGTCGACAACTCCTCGGTGCGCGCCCAGCAGGTCGCCAAGCTGCGGCGGCTGCGCGACGAGCGCGACGAGGCGCGTACGCAGGACGCGCTGCGCGCGCTGACGAACGCCGCCGAACGCGGCGCCGGCCAGGGCCTGGAGGGCAACCTCCTCGCGCTGGCGGTGGACGCGGCGCGGGCGAAGGCGACCGTGGGTGAGATCTCGGACGCACTGGAGAAGGTGTACGGGCGGCACGCGAGCCAGATCCGTACGATCTCGGGTGTGTACCGCACCGAGGCAGGCGAGTCCCCGTCCGTGGAGCGCACCCGTGCGCTGGTCGACCGGTTCGAGGAGGCGGAGGGCCGTCGTCCGCGCATCCTGGTCGCCAAGATGGGCCAGGACGGCCACGACCGCGGCCAGAAGGTGATCGCGACCGCCTTCGCCGACCTGGGCTTCGACGTGGACGTCGGCCCGCTGTTCCAGACCCCCGCGGAGGTGGCCCGCCAGGCCGTCGAGGCGGACGTCCACGTGGTGGGCGTCTCGTCGCTGGCGGCCGGCCACCTGACCCTCGTTCCGGCGCTGCGCGAGCAGCTGGCGGAGGAGGGCCGCGAGGACATCATGATCGTGGTGGGCGGGGTGATCCCGCCGGCCGATGTCCCGACGCTGCTGGAGATGGGCGCGACGGCGGTGTTCCCGCCGGGCACGGTCATCCCGGACGCGGCCCACGACCTGGTGACGCGGCTGGCCGCGGATCTGGGCCACGAGCTGTAGGCGGCGCCGGGTATGCCCCCGAAGATCGACATCGATGGGTACGTGAAGGGCGTGCTCGACGGGAAGCGCGCGCACATCGCGCGCGCCATCACCCTCGTCGAGTCCACCCGGGCGGACCACCGGGCCCTGGCGCAGCGGCTGTTGACGGAGCTCCTCCCCCATACCGGGAAGGCGCGCCGGATCGGCATCAGCGGGGTGCCGGGGGTGGGCAAGTCGACCTTCATCGACGCGTTCGGCTCGATGCTGACGGGCCTCGGGCACCGGGTCGCCGTCCTGGCGGTCGACCCCTCCTCCACGCGTACGGGCGGCTCCATCCTGGGTGACAAGACCCGGATGGAGCGCCTGGCCGTGGACCCGGCGGCCTTCGTACGCCCTTCCCCGTCGGCCGGCACCCTGGGCGGGGTGGCGAAGGCCACGCGCGAGTCGATGATCGTCATGGAGGCGGCGGGCTACGACGTGGTGCTGGTGGAGACGGTCGGAGTGGGCCAGTCGGAGACCACGGTCGCCGGCATGGTCGACTCCTTCCTCCTCCTGTCCCTGGCCCGTACGGGCGACCAGCTCCAGGGCATCAAGAAGGGCGTCCTGGAACTGGCGGACGTCCTCGCGGTGAACAAGGCGGACGGCCCGCACGAGCGCGACGCGAAGGCCGCCGCCCGCGAACTGTCGGGCGCGCTGCGCCTGATGCACCCGGCGGACGCGGCGTGGACCCCGCCGGTGCTGACGTGCAGCGCGCGGGAGTCGACGGGCCTGGACGAGGTCTGGAACCGTCTGGAGCAGCACCGGACCGTCCTGGAGACGGGCGGCCGGCTGGCGGCGAAGCGGGCGGCGCAGCAGGTGGAGTGGACCTGGTCGATGGTCCGCGACGAACTGCTGGACCGGCTCCGCTCGGATCCGGCGGTACGGGAGCTGGCCCCCGGCCTGGAAGCGGCCGTCCGCGCCGGTACGGTGACCCCGACCTCGGCGGCGGACCGCATCCTCGGGGCGTTCGCGGGCTCCTGAGGCCGTGTCCGGGAAGTCCCCCGGCGGCGGGCCGCCGGGGGGAGCCGGAGACCTACGCGTCGACGAGTACCGGGTCCGGCGTGCCGAGGGCCGCGTACAGGGCCTGGGTGCGGGCGGCGGGGTCGGTGGCCGACAGGAGCGCCGCGAGGACGGCGATGCGGGCCTGGCCGGCGCGGAGCGTGCCGGTCGGGACGGCTCCGGCGGCGACGAGGTCCACCGCGCCGCCGTGCGTGTAGATCTCGGTGACCGGGCCGGCCGCGACGCGCGTGGTCAGGGCGACGAGGACGCCCCGGGCGACGGCGGCGCGTACGGCTTCGACGATCTCGGGGGTGGCGTTGCCGGCGCCGGTGCCGATGAGGACGATGCCCTGGGCGCCCGCCTCGACGGCGGCGTTCAGCAGCAGCGGGTCGGCGTCGGCGTGGTGCATCACCATGTCGACGCGCGGCGGCAGCTCCGGCATCGCCGGGAGGGCGAGGGGGGCGGGGCGCTCGGGCCGGCGGAGGACGGCGACCTTGCCGAAGCCGATCTTGCCGAGGAGTTCCTTCGAGGGGTCCGCGAACGCGTCCAGGGCCACGGCCTGGGTCTTCACGGTGCCGCGCGCCGCGTGCACCCGGCCGGCGAAGGTGATCAGGACGCCCAGTCCGCGCGTGGTGGCGGCGGTGAGCAGGGCGTCGTAGAGGTTGCCGGGGCCGTCCCCGTCGGCGGAGCCCATGGGGAGCTGCGAGCCGGTGAAGACGACGCTGCGCGCGTCGTGGTGGTGCAGGTCGACGAGGAAGGCCGACTCCTCCAGGGTGTCGGTGCCGTGGGTGACGACGATGCCGTCGACGTCGGGGTCGGCGAGGACCTCGTGGACGGTGCGCAGCAGGGTCAGCTGGTGGGCGGTGGTGAGGCGGGGGCTGTTCACGCTGAACAGGTCGACGACCTCGACGGTGACGCCCTCGGGCAGCGGCGCGGTGGCCATGACCTCGCGGCCGTCCGCCTCGGCGGCGAAGCCCGCGCCCGTCCACCGGCTGGCTATCGTCCCGCCGGTGCTGATGACGACGATGCGCCCCATGGCCACCCTTCCTTCGTACAGATTTTCTGGAGGGGGCAATGATAGTGAGATCTACGCGCAATGCGATTGCGCGTTTGAGCGGAGCTGTAACACAGCCTGATGGATAATTGCGCGATGGACGCGATTGACCGTGAAATCTTGCGCGAGCTCCAGCGCGACGGACGCCTCAGCAACCAGGAGCTCGCCCAGCGCGTGGGCCTGACCCCTTCCCCCTGCATGCGCCGGGTGCGGCAGCTGGAGCAGGACGGGGTGATCCAGGGGTACCGGGCGGTGATCGACCCGGAGGCCGTGGGCCGCGGGTTCGAGGTGCTGGTGTCGGTGGAGGTCCGCCGGGACCGGGACGCCGTCGAGGCCTTCGAGGCGGCGCTCCAGGACATCCCCGACGTCGTCGAGGCCTACCGCCTCTTCGGCAGCCCCGGCTGTCTGCTGCGCATCGCGGTCGCCGACCTGCGGGCGTACGAGCGCCTGTGGATCGAGCGGCTGACGGCGCTCTCGGGGGTCACCGAGGTCAACTCCCAGATCATCATGAAGCGCGTCAAGGACCCCACGGGCCTGCCCGTGTGAACCCCACAACCCCTCCTGGCCTGCGGATATCACCGCGGTACGGGAGGGGCACGCCGAGCGATAACCCGCCAATAAGGCCCCCGCATAGCTTCTGGAATCCAGAACGGACGCTCACACCAGAAGGGGGTGCCGCATGGACTTCCGGCTGCTCGGGCCGATCGAGGCCAAACGGGGAGGCGGCGCTACGATCCCGCTCTCCGGTTCGAAGGTGCACACGGTGCTCGCCGCGCTGCTGCTGTCCGAGGGACGCGTGGTCTCCGATGCCCGGCTCAGCGCGCTGCTGTGGGGGTGGGACCCGCCGGCCACGGCCAGCGCGCAGATCTACACGTACATGTCGAGGCTGCGCAAGCACCTCGGCGAGGAGAT
Organism: Streptomyces sp. NPDC043896; assembly: GCF_056435605.1. Classification (NCBI taxonomy): domain Bacteria; kingdom Bacillati; phylum Actinomycetota; class Actinomycetes; order Kitasatosporales; family Streptomycetaceae; genus Streptomyces; species Streptomyces sp. NPDC043896. The sequence goes on along the minus strand of NZ_JBWKEE010000004.1, from coordinate 236,444 downwards.
CGAGATCGTCCGGCGCCAGCCCGGCTACGTACTGCGGGCGCCCGGGGCGTGGATCGACCTGACCGAGTTCGCCCGGCTCGACCGGCTGGGCCGCGAGGCCCTCGCCGAGCGGCGCTTCGAGGAGGCCGGGGCGCTGCTGCGCGACGCGCTGGACCTGTGGCGGGGAACCGCGCTGGCCAACGCGACCGAGCAGATGATCGAGGCCGAACTGCCCCCGCTGGAAGAGGCGCGGATGATCGCGCTGGAGAGCCGGATCGAGGCCGACCTGGCCGTCGGCCGGCACGAGCAGGTCACCGCCGAACTGACCGGGCTGGTCGCCGAGCACCCCGTACGGGAGCGGCTGCGCGCCCAGCTGATGACGGCCCTGTACCGCTGCGGGCGGCAGGCCGACGCGCTGCACACCTACTACGAGGGGCGCGCGGTCCTCGCCGACCAGCTGGGGGTGGATCCGGGCGAGGCGCTCGGATCCACCTACCAGGCGGTGCTCGGCGGTGGCCTGGGCCTGGCCTCGGCCGCTCCCGCGGTGTCCGCCGCGGAGGGCGCCCCGGCGGCCGCCGCTCCCGCTGCCGTCGCGGGCCGTACGGCGCCCTCGACGCTGCCGGCGCCGTACGGGGAGTTCACCGGCCGCCGGGCCGAACTGGCCGCGCTGCGCGAGCGGCTGACCCGCGAGGACGGCCGCCCGCGCCGGCTGCTGATCACCGGCATGGCCGGGGTGGGCAAGACGGCGCTCGCGGTGCGCGCGGCCCAGGACTGCGCCGCGCGCTTCCCCGACGGGCAGCTGTACGTGGAGCTCTGCCATCCCGACGGCGCCCCGAAGGAGCCCGCCGAGGTGCTGGTGCGGCTGCTGCGCGCCCTCGGGGAACCCCCGCCGGCCGCCGCCGCGCAGGACCTGGAGGAGCTGGTGCGGCTGTACCGGACCCGGACCTCGGGCGCCCGGCTGCTGCTCGTCCTGGACGGCGCGGTGGGTGACCGGCAGGTCGCGCCGCTGCTGCCGGGCGGCCCGGAGTCGGCGGTGCTGATCACCAGTCAGGCCCGGCTGGCGCGGGTGGCGGGCGCGGACACGACCGCGCTGGCCCCGGTCGACGACGACGAGGCGATGGAGCTGCTGGCCTCGCTGGTCGGCCGGGACCGGCTGGAGGCGGACCCGGACGCGGCCGACGACCTGGTGGCGTACTGCGCGGGGCTGCCGCTGGCCCTGTCGGTGACCGGGGCCCGGCTCGCGGCGCGGCCGCACTGGCCGGTGGCCCGGCTGGCGGCCCGGCTCGCCGATCCGGACGCCCGGCTGGGAGAGCTGGCCTACGGGGACGTGAGCGTGCGCGAATCGCTGGTGCACTGTGTGCGCCGGGTGGGCGGCGCGGAGCTGGCGACGCTGACCGGGCTCGCCGACTGGGACGGGGAGCCGTTCTCCGCCCAGTACGCGGCGCTCGTGCTGGGCTCCGCGGAGGAGGAGGCGGAAGCGGCCCTGGACGCCCTGGTGGACTGCGCCCTGATGGAGCTGTCCGGGCTGGACGCCCAGGGCAGGCCGCTGTACCGGTGCAACGACCTGGTGCGGCTGCTGGCGGCCTCGCTGACCACGCGTGACGCCTTCCCCTCCGCGCTGCGGTGACCGTGCGGGCCGCCGGGTGGGCCGGGCGGCTACCGGGCGGCGCTCACCAGGAGCTGTGGGAGCGCGGCGGGAAGCCGCCGCCCGGCCGCAGGGCCGGCTCGATGGTCTCCCGCACGATCGTCCACACGTCGCCGACGACCCGCTCGCGCGGCGGCCGGGGCGACTGGGAGAAGGCGTCGGCGGCGATGGCCCACGCGGACGCGACGGCGGCCGTGGCCCGCACCTCGGCGGAGGGCTTCGCCGCCTTCGCCCGGGCCCGGCCCACGTCGATGCGGAACGCGAGCTCGGCGGCCTGGCCGCGCTGGACCTCGCGGATGAGCCGGGTGACCGGGAGCGCGAACACGGCCGGCGAGAGCGGGTGTTCGTAGACCCGCCGGACCCACGTGGAGCAGCGCAGCCGCTCCCGCTCCTCCCAGCCGCCGCGCGCGGCCGGGCCCGGGTCGTCCTGCTCGACGGCCTCCGCGATCTGAGCGAAGTACGCGTCGAGGTCCTGGGAGGTCAGGCCCAGCAGCTGGCCCGGCGCGTCGAACGGCGCCTCCACGGACGGGACTTGGGTGGCCGGGCGGCCGTTGCGGGCGTTGTCGGCGATCAGCTCTTCGACGGGGAAGAAGGACTCGATGGTCATGGCGCTACGGGCCTTTCGCTGAGGCGGAACCGGGGCGGGCGGAACGGAGCAGAGCGGGACGGGGCGGGCGGGGCGGGGGCGTGGCGGTTTCAGGGGGCGGTCGTGCGGTCGGTGTGGTGGTGGACCGGGCCGTGCGCGGCGGGTCCCGCCGGCCGGGCCAGTGCCACCGCGACGCCCTCGAAGACCTGGAGGTCCTCGACGGTCCAGGCGGTGGTACGGCCGCGGTGGGTGTGGGTGACCCGTACCGGGCCGGTGCGGGCCGGATGGGTTTCCAGCAGGCCCAGTTCGACGCCGGACAGTCCGAGGCCGGTGGCCTTGACCACGGCCTCCTTCCTGGTCCAGATGCGGTGGAAGGCCGCGTCCCGCTCCGGGCCGGGCGGCAGGGCGCCCAGGTGGGCCCGCTCCGCGGGGGTCAGGTCCGGATCGGTGGTCGCCGAACCCCGTACGGGGCGCAGCGCCTCGGCGTCGATCCCGATCGCGGCGCCGGCGCCGAGGGCGAAGACCCCGCAGCCGTTCGTCCGGCTCATGCTGAGGACGAGCGGCACCGGCGGGACGACGAGCCGGGGCGGACCGTGGCTCCCGTCGCCGCAGCCGGGACAGTTGTCCCGGCCGAGGGCGATGTCGCGGGGTCCGAGGGCGAACAGTTCCCCGAGCGCCCGGCGGGCCGCGGCGCGGGAGCGGACGAAGGCCGCGGCGTCGCGTTCCGCAGGCAGGGACAGCGCCCGCCGGAACTCCTCGGTGTCCAGCAGCGGCAGATCGGCCGGATCGGTCTGCTCCGGCGGACGCCACCACCAGACGTGGGCCTCCCCCTGGGCGCCGAGGGCGCCGGCGGCGGACATCGCCGCGCCGTGGGCGGGGCCCTCTTCCCTTAGTGCCATGAAATCCTCCCTTCTTCTCCCCCGTCGAACGGTGCGGAAACTGCGGCGGTCCGGCCGGTTGACCGGGGACAAAGCCGCCCCATAAGCATTCGGCGGGCAACTATGTCCCGCCTATACCTATTTCCACCGGCCGTTCGGGAGTGTTTTCCATAGGAATGTGATAGGGCGCGTCCGGAAACTGACTCGGGTCAAGGCTCATCTACCCCGAGGAATTTTTCATGCCAAGGACGCGAGAGCACACCCTCACCCTTTCCGCCACCGCCGCGGCCCCGGACGCGATCACCCTCACGGACGCCGAGCGCGACGAACTGACCGCGCTGGCCACCCGGCTGCTCGAGTCCGGCCCGGCCTTGATCGACGATCCGGCCTGGCTGGACAGCGTCCGCGACGCCTCCGCCCTGCTGCCCCGCCGCATCCTCACCGAGCTGCGCCGGTTCCGTCACGACGCCGGCCCCGACGCGGTCCTGCTGCTGCGCAACGTCCCGGTGGTGGCGAACGACCCGCTGCCGGAGACGCCGACCACGGCCGGTTCCGTGGAGCGGGTGCCGGCCGTCGCGTCCGCTCTGGTCACGGCGGCGATGCTCCAGCTCGGCGAGGTCATCGCCTATCGCAGCGAGAAGACCGGCGCCCTGGTCCAGAACGTGGTCCCGGTGCCGGGGAGCGAGAATTCGCAGAGCAATGCAGGATCGGTTCTCCTGGAACTCCACGTCGAAAACGCATTCCATGACAACAAGCCCGATTACGTGGGATTGCTGTGCGTGCGTGAGGATGCGACCGGCGATGCGAAGCTGTGCACGTCCTCGATCCGGCGGGCCCTTCCGCTGCTTTCCGAGGAAACGGTCGCGGTCCTGGCCGCGCCCCGGTTCCTCACCGAGCCGCCGCCGTCGTTCGGCGACCTGAACTCCGTCACTCCGGCACATCCCCTCCTGGTCGGGGACCCCGAGGACCCGAACGTCCTGGTGGACTTCGCCGCGACGCACCCGCTCGACGACGGGGCCGCGGCCGCCATGGCCGAGCTCCGCGAGGCGCTCATGCGGACGATGTCGGCGCTGGCGCTGCGGGTCGGTGACCTCGCGGTGGTGGACAACCGGCTCGCGGTGCACGGCAGGACCTCCTTCACCCCTCGATACGACGGCCAGGACCGCTGGCTGCACCGGGTCTACGCACACCTGGACCACCGGCGCAGCCGGGTGGACCGCAAGGGCGGCGGGGCGGTGCTCAACTGACCGCCGGCCCGCACGCACCGAAGGCCGGAGGGCCGGCCCCCACCAGGGGGCCGGCCCTCCGGCCGTTCGCGGCACTACTGGCGCGAGCCGATGACGTCCGCGGGGCGGCCCGCCAGTGCGAGCCGGCCCGGGACCAGCGTGGCCAGGGCGGTGAGCACCGCGGCGAAGCCCAGCACCCCGAGGTACATCCAGGGGTCGATGGACGGGGACGCGGAGCCGGTCATCCCGATGCTGAAGGCGGTGAGCACCGCGAAGGCGATGCCCGTGCCGAGCACGGCGGAGATGAGCACCACCAGGGCGGACTCGATGCGGAGCATGCCCATCACCTGGCGGCGGGTGGTGCCGACGAGCTGGAGCAGGGCGAACTCGCGGATCCGGTCGGAGACCGACATGGCCAGCGTGTTGACCACGGCGATCGCGGTGAAGGCGATGATCAGGCCCATCGCCACGTAGTTGACCTCGGCGTTGGACTGCTGGACCTCGGCCTGGAGGTCCTCGACCTGGTTCCGGTCGAGGACGCCGACGCCGGGCAGGGCGCCCACGGCCTTCTGCAGTTCGGCACGGCCGGGCCCGCCCTCGGCGGCGGTCTTGACCAGCAGCGAGGAGGCCAGCGGGTTGTCGACGTGCTTGACGACCAGTTCGTGGGACATCGTCAGGTCGCCGAAGCCGAGCCCGCGGTCGTAGACGGCCGCGACGGTCAGCTCGGTCTCGGTGCCGTCGCCGAGGGTCAGCTTCAGCTTGTCCCCCGGCTTCTTGCCCAGGTTGTCGGCCGCGACGTCGCTGAGGGCGACGGACTGCGCTCCGAAGCCGTCCAGGGTGCCGGCGCTGACGCCCGGGTCCCAGGTGCGGGTCAGGCCCTCGGTGGACACGCCCTGCGCCGGGTACTTCTCCAGGCCGACGCGCACGGAGGTGCGTACGACCTCGGTCACCGCCGTCACGCCCGCCACCCGGCGGAGGCTGTCCGCGGCCTGCGCGGGCACGCCGGGACCGGCCGAACCGACGACCCAGTCGGCCTTGTTGCCGGCCTTCGCCTGGGCGGTGGCCGCCGCGCCCATGGTGGTCTGGACGAAGAACACCGTGCAGGCCATGCCGATCAGCAGGGCCAGCGGGGTGACCGCGGCCGAGAGCCGCTTGGTGTTGGCGCGGGCGTTGGCGGTGGCCAGGTAGCCCCCGACCCGGGAGGCCCGGAGCGGGACCCCGAGGACCGCGACCGCGATCCGGGCGATCAGCGGGCCGAGCAGCGAGACCGCCACCGCGAGCACCACGACCGACAGGAAGGTCACCGGCGTGGACGCCGGCTCGCTGCGCAGCACCGACAGGACCGCCAGCAGGACGATCCCGCCCGCCAGGAACGCGGCGCCGGCGCCGAGCCGGCCCCAGGCGAAGTTCCGCTGCTCCATGGCCGCCTCGGACAGGGCTTCGGCGGGGCGGATGCGGGCGGTACGGCGGGCCGAGATCCGCGCGGCCGCCCAGGCGCCCAGCAGGGCCGCGCCGATCGCCGCGAAGAACGGGAAGACGCTGAAGGTGACTTCGAGCGTGTCGGGGATCGCCTTGAAGCCGACGAACTTGCCGTGCAGCCAGTAGGCGATGGGCAGGCCGGTGACCGAGCCGAGCACGCCGGCGAGGGCGCCGACGATCAGGGCCTCGCGGCCGATGAGCTGGCGGACCTGCTTGGGCGTGGCCGCGATGGCGCGCAGCAGGGCCAGTTCGCGGTAGCGCTGCTGGATGGACAGGGCGAAGGTACCGACGACCACCAGGATCGCGACGAGCAGCGAGGTGCCGCCGATGGCACCGCCCATGGAGACCAGCTTGATGCGGGCCTTGGCCGCGTCGAGGAACTCGACCGGGCCGCGGTCGCCGCCGGTGACGACCTGGGCGGTGGTGCCGTCGAGGGCCTTCTTGACCTGCGCGGCGAGGTCCGCGGTGGACACGCCGGGCTTGGCCAGCACGCCGACCGCCGCGACCTGTCCGGCGCGGCCCGAGAGCCGCTCGGCCTCGGCGTCCGAGAAGAACAGCGAGGTCTGCTGCTCCAGGTCGCCCCCGGCGGGGGCCGCGATGCCGCTGACGCGGTACGTGCGCGGGGAGCCGGTGGCCTGGACGGTCAGCTCGGTGCCGGGCTTGATGCCGGCCCGGCGGGCGAGCTCCCGGTCGACGACGACCTCGTCGGCTCCGGCCGGGGCCGCGCCCTCGGCCAGGGTGAAGGGGGTCAGGGCCGCGGAGGTCCAGGAGTGGCCGTACGAGGGCTTGCCGTCGACGCCCGGGACGACCTGTCCCTTGGGGCTGACCGCGTACGCCGGGAAGGTGATCTCGGGCAGCGCGGCCTGGACACCGGGCAGCGAACCGAGGGTGTTCGCGGTCTCGGCGGGCAGCCAGACCCGCTCGCCGAGCGGCTTCTCCTTCTCCTTGGTCTTGGTCTTGTCCCCCTTGTTCTTGACGGTGACCTGGTGGACGTTCTGGTCACCGCCGACGATCACCGGGGCACCGGCGTAGCGCTCGGTGCCGATGACGCCCCTCAGCCCCGTCTCCAGGAGGATCCCGCAGGCCGTGACGAGCGCGGCCGCGCAGAAGAGGGCGAGGAAGGCCCCGATGAAGCCGCCCTTGCGGGCGCGCAGGGTCTGCAGTGCGTAACGCAGCATCAGGCCCACGCTCCCAGGTGGGTCATGCGGTCGGCGACGCGGTCGGCGGTGGGGGCCTGCATCCGGTCGGCGATGCGGCCGTCGGCGAGGAAGAGGACGGTGTCGGCGTAGGAGGCGGCGACCGGGTCGTGGGTGACCATGACCACGGTCTGGCCGGTCTCGTCGACGCAGGAGCGCAGCAGGGAGAGGATCTCCTTCGCGGTCACCGTGTCGAGGGCGCCGGTGGGCTCGTCGCCGAAGATGACGTCGGGGCGGGTGATCAGGGCACGGGCGATCGCGACGCGCTGCTGCTGGCCGCCGGAGAGTTCGGCGGGCCGGTGGGTGGCGCGGCCGCCCAGGCCCACCCGGTTCAGGATCTCCTCCAGCCAGGCCGGGTCGAGGCGCTCGCCGGCCAGGCGCAGCGGCAGTTCCACGTTCTGGCGCACCGACAGGGCAGGGATGAGGTTGAAGGCCTGGAAGACGAAGCCGATGCGCTCGCGGCGCAGCTTCGTCAGCTGGGTCTCGTTCATACCCCCGAGCTCGGTGTCGCCGATGAAGGCCTTGCCGCTGGACGGCTTGTCGAGGCCGGCCGCGCAGTGCAGGAAGGTCGACTTGCCGGAACCGGAGGGTCCCATGACGGCCGTGAACGAGCCGCGCTCGATGCCGACCGAGACTCCGTCCAGCGCGCGCACGCCGCGCCCGCTCTTCCCGTACTCCTTCACGACCCCGTCCAGGCGCAGCGCGAACCCGGGGGATCCGGTGCTGCTCTGCCCACGGAGGCTGTTCGTCTGGGTCCGCATGCGCGACCAGTCCTTCCCATGCGTTTGAGGGGGGTATGTCAGCAGCCCCATCCGCCCAAGTCGGCGGATGCAACACGCCGATCCTTGAGGGCGGGTCTATATTCCCTCTACGCGAAAGGCCCCGGGCGCGCGTTTCCGGCCGGGGGCGGTGCCCTTCGGCCGGAACCGTGCGGTCCGGGGCTGGTGCGGTGGGGTCGGCGTGGCCGGTGGGGCCGGTGGGCCGCGGGCCGGTTCAGCGGGTGCGGCGTCCGCGGGTGAGGCGGTACGCGAGGGCGGCGAGTGTGGCCGCCGCGCAGAGCGCGTAGCTGACGACGACCCAGGCGGAGGGGGCGCGTCCGGCGCCGAGTCCGTGGAGCAGCCCGGCGGCCCAGCCGGCGTACGCGAGGCCGTGGAGGAGCCGGAACGGGCGGATCCAGCGGCGGGTGGCGAAGACACCCCGCCACAGGCCGGTGAGCAGGGCGAGCACGAACAGCTGGGCGGCCAGGGTGCCGAGGTCGACGAGGAGGTCCCCGCTCCCCCAGCCGAGCACGGCGTCGACGGCGCCGATGCGGTCCCCGGCGACCTTGACGCCGATGTGGACGAGGAGGAAGCCGACGCCGGCCAGCCCGGCCGCGCGGTGCAGGAGCTGGGCGAACTGCCGCCGGGCGGGGGTGAGCACGTCCCGGAAGACGGTGGCGAGGCCCAGCATCACGGAGCCGGAGAGGGCGACCAGCGCGAAGACCCCGGCCATCCGGTCGAGGAACTCCTGGACGGCACCGCCGGCGAGGGGGCCCGCGCACAGCAGCAGGGCGACGACGAGCAGCCCGCCGGTCACGGCGGCGGCCCCGGGCGCGGGCGTGTGCGGGGGCCCCGGCCGGGCGGGAGCGGGTGTGCCGGCGGGGGCGGGGGCGGTGCGGGTGGCGGACTGGGCCATGGGGAGCTCCGGAAGAAGTCGGTCCTCCGTGCGGGGAGGTCGGCCGTACCGGGCCCGGACCCCACGCGGGAGGGATCCGGGCCCGCAGCCTGGAAGTGGACACCGCCCCGGCCGGGAGGCGGTCCCGGACGGGGCGGATGGGGCGGTCCCGGACGGGGCGGGAGGCGGCCCCGGCCGGGGCGGGCGGGGCGGTCCCGGCCGTTCTGGCGGGGGACGCCCCGTGGAGGCGGGCCCCGGTGGGGTCAGGACGGGCGGTGGCGGAGGACCGGGCCCAGGGGGGAACCGTCGACCGGGCGGGCCAGGGAGGCGGACCAGTTGCCGTCCAGGTCGAGGTCGTCGATCTGCCAGCGGCTCACCTCGCCCTGGTAGCCGTGCTCCACCTCGACCGGCCCCGGTATGCCGGGGGTGACGTCCAGGGCGTTGAGGTCGATGCCGAGCAGGCCCAGCCCGACCCCCTTGAGCACGGCCTCCTTGCGGGTCCACACCCGGTGGAAGGCGGCGGTCCGCTCCGGCCCGGCGGGCAGCGACAGGATGTAGGCGTGCTCGGCGGGCGCGAGCACCACACTGGCCAGGGAGCCGGACTCCACGGGCCGCAGCGCCTCGACGTCCACCCCGATCCAGTCCCCCGCGTGCAGGGCCAGCACCCCGCAGCCGCCGGTGCGCGTCAGGCTCACCGCGAGCCCGACGGCGGGGCTCGCCACGGCCGGCGGGCCGTGTTCCAGGTCACCGCAGCCCGGGCAGACGCGGCGGCCGAGGGCCACCGTACGGGCGTCCACCCCCAGCAGCGCGCCGATCGCGCGCCGGGCGCCGGCCCGGGTCCGGACGAAGGCGGCGGCGTCCTTCTCGGCGCGGTAGCGCCGGGCGCGTACCTGCTCGACCTCGTCGAGCAGGTCGAAGTCGCCCTGGTCCACCCGGTCCCCGAGCGGCCACCACCACACGTGCGCCTCGCCCGTGGCGCGCAGTCTCGCGGCCTCCCGTGCGGCCGATCCGGGCACGGGCAGTACACCGGTCGTGGCGGTGTGGTCGATGCGGCCGCGCACGGCGGTCAGGGTCTGGCTCGTCATCGGGTCCTCCTCTCCCCCCTTGAGGGCGTTGTCAGGTCAGTCCGCCGAGGCGCAGGAGCAGGTCCTTCACCTCGGTGGCGTGGTAGCGGGGCCGTTCCTGGGACGGGTCCGAGCAGAGCAGCACGGGCGCGTCCCGGTCGTCGCCGGGCAGGCGTCCGTGGCTGCCCCGGACGCAGCCCGGGTCGAGCGGCACCACCTGGAGCGGTGCGCGCATCCCCGCCTTCTTCTTCAGCACCGCGAGGGCCGCCTTCGCCTTGGCCGCCGGATCGGCGGGGTCGAAGAACAGCTCGGCCGGGTCGTAGCCCGGTTTGCGGTGGATCTCGACGCCGCGCGCGAAGTCCGGGGCGCGCCGGTCGTCGAGCCAGTAGTAGTACGTGAACCAGGCGTCGGGCTCCGACACCGCGACGAGCTCGCCGGAGTTGGGGTGGTCGATGCCGTAGTCGGCCTGCTGGGTCCGGTCCCAGATCTCGTCGACCCCGTCCAGGGACTTCAGCACGTCCCGCACGCGCGGGATGTCGGCCGGGTCGGCCACGTAGACGTGGGCGGCCTGGTGGTCGGCGACGGCGAAGGCCCGGGAGGTGTACGGGTCGAGGTACTCCATCCCGCGCTGGGTGTAGACCGACAGCAGGCCCTCGCGGCGCAGCGCCCGGTTGATGTCCACGGGCCGGCTGACCGGTGAGATGCCGTACTCGCTGAGCGCGACGACGGTGGTGCCGCGTTCGCGCAGCTCGGCGAGGAGCGGCCCGAGGGCGGCGTCGGCCTCGCGGGCGGCCCGCACGGCCTCGGGGCCGTCCGGGCCGAACCGCTGGAGGTCGTAGTCCAGGTGCGGGACGTAGATGAAGGACAGGTCGGGGTCGCGGGTGTCCGCGACGTGCCGGGCGGCGCCGGCGATCCACCGGGTGGAGGTCAGCGAGGCGGTCGGTCCCCAGTAGTTGAAGAGGGGGAACTCACCCTGGGCGGCCGTCAGTTCGTCACGCAGGGCGGCCGGGACGGTGTAGCAGTCGGGGGCCTTGCGGCCGTCGTAGTGGTAGACGGGGCGCGGGGTCAGCACGGTGTCGGCGTCCGCGCCCATCGCCCACCACCAGCACAGGTAGGCGGTGGTGTGGTCCGGGTCGTGGCGGCGGGCGGCGTGCCAGACCTTCTCGCCCCGGACGAGGGCGTTGTGCTGGCGCCACATCATCACTTCGCCGTGGTCGCGGAAGTACCAGCCGTTGCCGACGGCCCCGTGTTCGCGCGGCAGGGTACCGGTGGTGAGGGTGGCCTGGACGGTCGCGGTGACGGCGGGGAACACCGTGTCGAGCGGGGCGGCGAAGCCCTGCTCGCCGATGGCCCGTACGTTGGGCATGTGCGGCAGCAGCCGGGGCGTGAGGCCGACGGTGCACAGGACGGCGGTCTTCTTCCGCCGGACGGAGGGGGTCATGATCCGTGCTCCTTCTCCCCGGCCGGAACGGCCGGGGTCAGGCCGAGCGCGGTCAGCTCCCGCGCCGTCCAGGTGAGTTCGGCGGCGATGCCCCGGGCGAGGCCGGCCTCCCCGACGGGCCTCGCGTCCTCGGGCAGCACCGACCAGGTGTAGGTCTCGACCTCGATGTGGTCGGTGACGGCGTGGTCCCCGCCGAACAGGGTGCGCAGGGTGTCCCGCAGCACCGGCCCGGTGGAGGACAGCGGCGGGGCCGGCTCCTCGTGCAGGGGCACGTGGTAGTGGATCCGCCAGGGCGCCTTGCCGGGCAGCGCCCCGGCCAGGGCGGGCCCGAGGTCGTCGGAGCCGTGGAGTCCGGTGCCGTCGGGCCCGGCCTCGCGGGTCTGGTGCAGGAAGCGCGGTTCGGCGAAGGCGGCCAGGGCCTCCCGTACCCGGGGGTCCTGCGGGTCGGCGGCCTCCAGCGCGCTGGAGGCCTGGAGCTTGACCACCTGGAGCCCGGCCGCGAGGAGCCGGCCGACGGCGGTGGCGGGCTCCTCGTGGGCGACGGCCAGGTGGCAGGCGTCCAGGCAGAGCCCGATCCGGTCGTGGTCGACGCCGGCCAGCACCTCGATGGCCTGGTCGGTGGTCTCGGCGACGCAGCCCGGCTCGGGTTCGACGGCGACGCGCACGGTCCGGCCGGTCTCCGCCTCGATCCGGGCGAGGCCGGCGGCGAGCGCGTCGAGGTGGCGGGCGGCGGCGGCCGTCCGGGTGCGCGACCAGGCGGTGCGCCAGGCCAGCGGCAGGGTGGAGACCGAGCCCCGTTCGGCGTCGGCGGGCAGCAGTTGCGCCAGGATCCGGGCCAGGTTCAGGGTGTACTCGAGCCGGGCGGGTTCGGACCAGTCCGGGTAGTACACGGCCCGCTTGACCACGGGGGCGTGGAAGCCCCGGTAGGGGAAGCCGTTGAGGGTCACCGTCTCCAGGCCGCGGGCCGTGAGCTCGCCGCGCAGCCGGGTGACGGTGGACGGGTCGGCGGCGAGGGCCGCGGCGGCGTCCACGGGCAGCCACAGGCCGAGACCGACGACGGGTTCGCCGGTGGCCCGGCGGACGGGCGCGGCGTACGTGTCGAGCTGGGCGGTGATCCCCTCCAGGGTCTCGGCCGGGTGCACGTTGGTGCAGTAGGCGAGGTGGACGGCGGTGCCGTCCGGGTGGCGGAAGCGCATCAGGCGTTCCTCTTTCCTGATCAGTTTCCGCCGCGGGCGATGGAGTTGCCCGCGTACAGGCCGGCGGCCTGGACATCCCCCCCTGCGAAGACCGCAGCGCCGTCGAGGCCGAGGCGGCCCGACTGCGCGTAGAAGGCCACCGGGTTGCGCCACAGCACGCGGTCCACGTCGTCCTCGTCGAAGCCGGCGGCGAGCATGGCCTCGGCGGTGGCGCGGGTGAGCAGCGGGTCGCTGTGGCCCCAGTCGGCGGCGGAGTTGACGAGCATCCGCTCGGTGCCGTGCTCCTTGAGGATGGCGACCATGCGGTCCGGGGTCATCTTGGTGTCGGGGTAGATGGAGAAGCCCATCCAGCAGCCGGAGTCGCGGACCTCGCGGACGGTGACCTCGTTGAGGTGGTCGAGGACGACGTGGCCGGGGTCGATGCCCGATTCGCGGATCACGGCGAGGGAGCGTTCGGTGCCGCCGGCCTTGTCGCGGTGCGGGGTGTGGACGAGGGCGGGGAGGCCGAACTCGACGGCGAGGGCGAGCTGGACGGCGAAGGCGTGGTCCTCGGCCTCGGTGACGGTGTCGTAGCCGATCTCGCCGACGGCGACGACCCCGTCCTTGGCGAGGTAGCGGGGCAGCAGGTCCAGGACGGGGGTGCAGCGCGGGTCGTTGGCCTCCTTGGGGTTGAGGCCGATCGTGCAGTGGTGGCTGATGCCGAACTGGGCTGCGCGGTACGGCTCCCAGCCGAGCAGCGCGTCGAAGTAGTCGGTGAAGCTGGCGGGGGAGGTCCGGGGCTGTCCCAGCCAGAACGCGGGCTCGACCAGCGCGCGCACGCCGGCGGCGTGCATGGCCCTGTAGTCGTCCGTGGTGCGGGACGTCATGTGGATGTGCGGGTCGAAGATGCGCATGGCGGGGCTCCGGTGAGGGGTGGGTCGGGTCAGTTGTCGAGGGTCGCCACGGACCACAGGTCGGCGGGCACGGGACGGTCGGCGGCGCGCCGCTCGGCGGCGAAGCCGTGCGCCATCCGCGCCAGTTCGGCGTCGCGGCGTTCGCGCAGTCCGGCGACCTTGGCCAGCGGGATGCCGGTGAACAGGCACTTGAGGACGGCCTGCCGCCAGCGGTACTGGTCCAGGTGGGCGCGGGCGTAGGGGCCGAGGGCGGCGGCGATGAGCCGGTTGTCGTTGGTGCGCACGGCGTCGTCGGTGAGGTGCACGGCGCGGTCGCCGACTGGCAGGAACGGCAGGGCGCGCAGGACGCCGCGGCGTTCGGCGGCGTCGCCGTGGACGTACCGGCCGGCGGCTTCCTCGGCCAGGGCCGCGCCGGTGGTGCCGTAGCGGGTCAGGGCGAGCAGCAGGAGGGTGCGTACGGCGTCCTCGACGGCCCAGTCGGACCAGCCGGGCAGGGGGCCGCGGCCGTACTCGCGTCCGGCGGCCGGGAAGCGGCGGTCGAGGGCGGCGGGGCCTTCGGCCGCGACGGCTTCGAGGGCGGCCGTGAGCCGGACGCGGTGCTCCTGGCCGAGGACGGAACGCAGGGACTCCCGCAGGGTGCGCAGGGTCAGCGCGTCGTGCACGGCGCGGTCCGCGAGGGTGGCGGCGGGCGGGGCGAGGGTGGGGGCGGTCATACCGGTACGGCCTCCTTCTGGTGGGTCCGCTGCTGCGGGCGCCGGCCGGCGGCCGCGTGCAGGAAGGCGATGCTGTGGCGGGCGGAGTCGGCTCCGGCGTGGCTGTGGCGCGGGAGTTCGACGGAGACGAGCCCCTGGTAGCCGGTGTCGGCGAGGGCGCGCAGGACGGGCGGGAAGTCGATCTCCCCCTCGCCGAAGGGGAGGTGCTCGTGCGTGCCCCGGCGCATGTCCTCGATCTGGACGTGGGCGAGGCGGTCGGCGGCCAGGGCCACGCATTCGGCGACGGGCCAGGGCTCCAGGCACCGGCAGTGCCCGAGGTCCAGGGTGAGCCGGAAGCGGTCCGGCCGGCCGAGGTCGGCCAGCAGCCTGCGGTAGCCGGCGAGGTCGGCGACGAGCATGCCCGGCTCGGGTTCGAAGGCCAGGTCGACGCCGGCGGCCTCGGCGTGGCCGAGGGTCTCGGCGCAGCCGTCGACCAGCCGCCGCCAGGCCTGTTCGCGGGTGGTGTCCGGGTCGGGCGTACCGCTCCAGAAGTGCACGGCCCCGGCGCCCAGGACCGCTCCGATGCCGACGGCGCGGCGCAGCAGGTCGAGGCGGAGCGCGCGGCCCTCCGGTGCGGCGGACAGCAGGGTGGGCCGGTGCTTGCGGCGCGGGTCGAGGAGGTAGCGGGCGCCGGTCTCGATCACGACGTCCAGGCCGGTGTCGTCCAGGGCGCGCCGGATCCCGTTGAGGCGGGCGGCGAGTCCGGGCGCGTACGGGTCGAGGTGCTGGTGGTCCAGGGTCAGCGCGACGCCCTCGTAGCCGAGGTCGGCGAGGAGCCGCAGGGCGTCGCCGAGCCGGTGGTCGGCGAGGCCGTTGGTGCCGTACGAGAACCGGAGCGCGGCGGGGGCGCTCATGTCGGGGAGACCTTCCGGGAGAGCCGGCGCACCAGCGGCAGGGCCGCGGCGAGCGGGAGGGCGAGCCGGGGTGCTCCGGCCCGGGCGGCCAGGGCGGCCTGGAGGGGCAGGAGGGCGTGGATGCCGGCGCCGACGGCCCGCCGCACCTCGGGCGCGGCGGGGCGGCGCACCGCCCGGGCGAGGGCGGGGCCGTAGCCGGCGCCGTACAGGGCGAGGGCGGCGCCCTGTACGGCTCCGGCGGCACGGGTGAGGGTGCCGGCGGCCGCGGCGGCGGAGCCCAGCGCGGTCAGGGCCGCCTCGACGGGCGGGGCCCCGGCGACCTCGTGGCGGCTGAGCCGGGTCAGGGCCAGGGTGTGGCCGGCGACGGCGGCCGCGGGCACGAGGGCCGGGCGGGCCGGTCCGGGGCCGGTGCCGTGCAGGACGTCCAGGCCCCGGGCCGCGGCCATGACGGCGGGGCCGAGGGGGGTGTTCTTGGCTCCGAGGTCGTAGGCCCAGACGGCGGCGGCCAGCGGCAGCGTGCGGCGCAGGACGGTACGGGCCCCGCCCGCGAGGGCGGCCGCGCCCAGGCCGGCGGCGGTGAGCGCGCCGGCGGTGGCCAGGGCGGCACGGGGGCTGATCCGGCCGGACGGCAGGGGCCGTTCGGGCCGCTCGACGGCGTCCTGCTCCCGGTCGGCCCAGTCGTTGAGGGCCATGCCGGCCCAGTAGAGGCAGACGGAGGAGCCGGCCAGGCCCAGGGTGCGGGGTCCGGCACCGCGCCCGGCGGCCAGCGCCCCGGCGAGGACGTCGCCGGGGACGGTGATGGCGGCGGGCGCGCGGAGCAGCTCGGCGTAGGCGCGCAGGGTGCGCCGGGCGCGGAAGGCCCGCCCGGGGAAGGGCGGCAGGCGCAGCGGCCCGGCGGGGGCGGCGCCGGGGCGGGGCCGCCCGGCCGCGGGGGCCGTCGCGGCCGGGCGCGCGACGGGACCGGCGGCCGGGCCGGCTGCCGGGGTCACGGCCGGGCCCCGGTCAGCGGGTCCGTGCGGGACGGTGCGGCGGCTGCCGGGGCGGTGGCCCAGGCGCGCAGGGTCTCGTACTGGAGGGTGAGGTTGTGCTCGGCGGAGCCGGCCGGGTCCTTGAAGAAGAAGCCGAGGGCGGGCAGCGCCCCCGCCTCGCCGCGCCGGCCGGCCAGCGCGGTGAGCCGTACGAGGTCCAGGACCAGCGGGGCGGCCAGCGCGGAGTCGCAGCCCTGCCAGGTGAACTGCATGGTCATCCGGACGCCGAGGAAGCCCTCGAAGGAGATGTGGTCCCAGGCGGTCTTCCACTCGCCCATCTCGGGGACGTTGTCGATGTGGACCTGTCCCTCGACGGCGTGGCCGACGGTCTCCTCGAGGCTGCGCTGCTTCGACTCGGTCTTGGATCGGGCCGCCGCCGGGTCGGCGAGGGTCGCGCCGTCGCCGCCGCCGAGGAGGTTGGTGCCGGACCAGGACCGCAGGCGCAGCGCGCGCTGGGTGAACATGGGCGCGAGGGCGCTCTTGACGAGGGTCTCGCCGGTCTTGCCGTCGCGGCCGGCGTGCGGGACGCGGCGCAGCCGGGCCAGTTCCTCCAGGGCGGGCAGTGCCGCGCCCGCCGAGGGGGTGAAGTTGACGTAGGAGAAGCCGGCGGTGAAGGCGGCGTAGGCGTAGAGGGAGCTGGCGGGCAGGGTGACCGAGCCGGCGGCGAGGCCCGCTTCGAGGGCGGCGAGGTCCAGGAAGGCCGGGTCGGGCTCGGGCAGCGGCTCCGTGGAGGAGACGTTGACCACGACGACCTGCTCCAGGGCGTGCCGGTCGCGGAAGGAGGCCATGTCCTCGGCGAGGCGGGCGGCGGTCTCGGACTGGGTCTCGCCGGGGCGGGGGGATCCGTCGCGGATCTCCAGTTCGGCGGCGGCCAGCGGGGTGTCGAGCGCCCGCAGGACGGAAGCGGGCAGCACTCCCGCGTCCACGAGCTGTCCGGCCCTCGCCGACAGCGGGGTGCCGACGACGTCGTGTCCGCCGAACACCAGGTCGGCGAGGGCCGGGAGGGGCGCGTCCGCGAAAGGGGGGGTTTCGGTGACGCACCCGACGGGGGAGGCGGCACCGGCCACGATGGCCGCGGCGCCGGCGATGGCGGCCGTGGCGACCGAGCCTCGCGCGCCGACCATCCAGACGCCGATTCGGGGTGCTGATCCGGTCGTGTCTCGCATGGTGTGCCAATCCTCCTGAGCCGTAAGGAATGCGGGGGGCCGGGTGTGGGGGCGGCCGGGTGTGGGGGCCGGCGCGTGCGGGTCCGGGGCCCGTCCGGTACGGCGGACGGGCCCCGGGGGGAGGTCACTTGGCGTACATGTCGGCCGGGTAGGGCCAGACGTCGAAGGCCGCGGTGACCTTGGCGTCGGAGCGGCACAGCCACTTGGCGGTGACCTTGTTGACCACGTGCTTCGGCAGGTGCTTGTTGTCGTTGGCGTCGTTGACCGGCTTGCCGATCGACTGGAGCTCCCAGGCCATGCCGGTGAGGCGGTTGATGTGCGCCCAGAACCGGCGGTCGATGTTCAGCAGCTGGAAGGACTGCAGGTAGGCGTGCCAGCGGTGGTACGCCTGGGTGGGGGTCGGCGGCGTGTAGTTCATCATGTGGACCTTGTTGCCGGCGGGGCGGCGCGGGTCGAACAGGGTGCCCTGGCCGAACTCCTGGAAGGCGAAGACGAGACCCTTCGGGTCGCGGCCGTACCACTTGTCGTAGACCTTGCGCTGCTCGCGGGAGAGCAGCTCGAAGTGGGCGCGGTTCGGCTGGATGATCTCCATCCAGCTGCGCGGGTAGCGGCCGCCCTTGCGGGTGGCGACCCAGGCGTCGTACGACTTGGTGAACCCGCCGAAGGGGGCGGTGATCGCCGCGACCGCGGCCTTCATCCCCTCGTTCGGGTTGTAGTACGACATCTCGTCGTAGTCGTACCAGAACTCGCTCGCCCAGCGGTCGCCCACCAGGCCCTCGACCTCGGGCAGCTCCGGGCGGGGGCGGCCGTGGCCGTGGCCGTGGGCGGCGGCCGGCGCGGCACCGACGAGGCCGACGGCGGCGGCGGCTCCGGCGACGCCGATGGCGGTCCGCAGGACGCTCCTCCGGTCCATGGAGTTGAGCGGCATGTCGTGCTCCTTCAGGGTCTGGCGCGGATGCGGACGGGCATTCGGGGGACTGCGATGACCTGTACTTTTCCGTGGCCCTCTACGGCCGCTCTATACGTCCCGTACGTCCGTGCGAGCCCCGGGAAAACGACCGCGCAGGCCCCCTGGGAGGGGGCCTGCGCGGGTACGGGGAGCGGTACGGGACGGCCTGCGCGGCTACGCGGCTACGCGTCGAGCGGGTTGCGGCGCAGGGCGGGCGAGAGCAGCGCGACGAGCGTGGTGAGGCCCATGGCCGCGCTGAGGCCGAGGACGGTACGGGTGGGCCCGTACGCCTCCAGGGCGAAGCCGGCGGCGACGGGCCCGGCGGCCATGGCCCCGCCGCCGACCAGCATGGCGAGGGAGTTGGCCCTGCCCCGCATCCGGTCGGGGGCGACGCGGACCATGAAGACCCCGCCGGCGACGTTGAAGACGCCGCCGACGTAGCCGCTGGCCGCGAACAGGGCACCGAGGGCGAAGGGGTCGCGCAGGACCGCGACGGGCACCATGAGCGCGGTCCAGACGGCAAGGCCGCCGAGGACCAGGGCGCGCAGCGAGAACCGGGTGGACCACCAGCCGCCGGTGATGGCGCCGACGAGCCCGCCGACGCCGCTCAGCGAGAGGACGAGGCCGATCTCGAACTGGGAGCCGTGGTTCTCCTGGATCCCGGTCATCACCGCGAGGTTGAGGCCCTGGAAGAGCAGGTTGGAGACGGCCACGGCGGCCATGACGGCGCGCAGGAAGTGCTGGCGCCACATCCAGACCAGGCCCTCCTTGACGTCCGCGAGGAGGTCGGGGCGCGGGCCCGTGCGCTCGGTCTGGAGCTTGCCCCGGACCCCGAACAGCAGCGCGACGGAGGCGAGTTGGCCGACGAGCGCCGCCACGTAGGGGAAGGAGGCGCCGAGGGCGACCAGGCCGCTGCCCAGGGGCTGGCCGGCGATGGCCGCGCCCCTGGTCCGCGCCTCGTTCCCGGTGAGGGCGGCGGGGAGCTGCTCGGCGGGGACGACGGCGGGGACGGCGGCCCGCTCCGCGAGCTGGTGCAGGACGCCGAGCGTGCCCTCCACGAAGGCGGCGGCCAGCAGGGCCCAGAGCCAGACGTGGCCGCTGAGCAGCAGCGCCGCCACGGCTCCGGCGACCAGGGCCTGGCCGAGGCCGGCGCCGAGCATGATCCGGCGCCGGTCCCAGCGGTCGACGAGGGCGCCGCCGGGGAGCTGGACGAGGAGCTGCGGGAGGAGGAGGGCGGTGCCGACCAGGCCGGCGTCGCCGGGCGAGCCGGTGAGCCACAGCACGGTGAGCGGGTAGGCCACGGCGGTGGCCCGCCCGGCGAGCAGCGACAGCCCGGCGCCGCCCCAGAGCAGCGAGAAGTCCCGGTTCCGGCGCAGCGGAACGGCCGCCGGCGCCTCCTCGCCTCCGGCGGGGTCCCCGCTTCCCGCCCCGGCGGGGACTCCGTCCCCGGGCCGGGCTCCGGTGCCTGCTTCGGCTCCGGCGCTCGCTTCGGCTCCGGCCTCGGCCGCGCCCTCGGCTCCGGCCGTGGCCCGGCCGTCGGCCGCTGCCCCGGCGGAGGGTTCCACGACGGCAGGGGCGGTGCCGCCCTCCCCCGTGCTCCCGGCGCCGGAGGCGCTCGCGGCTGCGGAGGCCTTTTCGGCCAGGTGCCACGGGAGGACCGCCGGGTCCGTCGCCGTCTTCGGCGGCGGGGTCACCGTACGGCCAGGACGGGACGCGGCCCGGCCAGGTCGTCCGCGCCCGTTTCCGGGCCGGAGCGGGTGTACTCCAGTACCGCCATCGCGCTGTGCATCTTGTTGGCGGCCTGGGCGAAGGCGATGCTCATCGGCCCGTCCAGCACCTCCGCGGTGACCTCCTCGCCCCGGTGGGCGGGCAGGTCGTGCATGAAGACGGCGAGCGGACTGGCCTCCCACAGGCCCGCGGTGACCTGGAACGGGGCGAAGATCTCCCGCCAGTTCGCGTCGGGCTTCTCGGTGCCCGTGGTCTGCCAGCGCGTCGTGTAGACGACGTCGAAGCCCTCGGGCAGCGCGTCCATGTCGTGGCGCTCCTCCAGCACGGCGCCCGTGCGCTCGGCCTGGGCCAGCGCCCGCCGGGTGATGGACGGCAGCAGCCCGTAGCCGGGCGGGGTGCGCAGCTCGAAGTGGACGCCGGGGAAGCGGGTCAGGGCCAGGGCCAGGGCGGCGGCGGTGTTGTTGCCCTCGCCGACGTAGAGGACGCGCAGGCCCTCGATCCGGCCGAAGTGGCGCAGCAGGGTGGTGAGGTCGGTGAGGGCCTGGGTGGGGTGTTCCTCGGCGCTCATGGCGTTGACGACGGCCATCCGGTCCTGGGAGGCCCAGCCGCGCAGTTCGGCCTCGGGGCCGGCGGTGCGGGCGACGAGGACGTCGAGCATCCCGGACAGGACGCGGCCGGTGTCCTCGACGGACTCCCCGGTGTTCAGCTGGAGGTCGCCGGGGCCGTAGGCGACGATGCGGGCGCCGACGCGCAGCGCCCCGGAGGAGAAGGCGGTGCGGGTGCGGGTGGAGGTCTTGGCGAAGTAGATCCCGGCGACGAGGCCGTCGAGGGCGTCGGAGCCGGTGGCGGTGCCGGCCGAGAACTCGGCGCCCCGGGCGACGATCCGGCGCAGCTCCCGGTCGGTGAGGTCGTCGATGGAGATCAGGTGGCGGGCGGGGTGGCGGCCCTGCCGGTCGGTGGTGTGGCGGTCCATCGGATCAGCCCTTCCGGGGGTGGGGTGCGCCGTCCTGGCGGGCGGCGGCTTCGAGCGCGGTGGCGGTCTGGGCGACCGTGTGGTTGCGGAGCGCGGTGGCCAGGTCGAGGGCCAGTCCGTGCCGGCGTGCGGTGACGAGCAGCGGGGCCACGAGCAGCGAGTCGCCGCCGAGGTCGCGGAAGTCGTCGTGGACGCCGACCTGTTCGATGCCGAGGACCTCGGACCAGACCTCGGCGAGCACCTTCTCCAGGTCGGTGCGGGGGGCGGTGTAGGGCATCGGGGTCGCGGTGGCCTGGCGGGAGGCCAGGGCGGCCTTGTCGCGCTTGCCGTTCGCGGTCAGCGGGAGCTGTGCGACGACGGTGACGGTGGCCGGGATGACGGCGGCCGGCAGGACGGTGCGCAGCCGGTCGCGCAGGGCCGGGACCTCGACGGGCGCCCCGTCGGCGGGGACCACCCAGGCGGCGAGCCGCTTCCCGCCGTCGGCGGCGTCCACGGGGGCGACGAGCGCCTCGCGGACGGCCGGGTCGGCGGTGAGGGCGGCTTCGGCCTCGCCGGGTTCGACGCGGTGTCCGCGGATCTTGACCTGCTCGTCGGCGCGGCCGGTGAACTCCAGGACCCCGCCGGGCAGCAGGCGGGCCAGGTCGCCGGTGCGGTAGAGGCGGGTGCCGGGCAGCCCGTACGGGTCGGGCAGGAACGATTCGGCGGTGAGCGCGGGCTGTCCCGCGTAGCCCCGGGCCAGCCCCTCGCCGCCGAGCCAGACCTCGCCGGCGATGCCGTCGGGCACGGGCCGCAGCCGCTCGTCGAGGATCCGCAGCAGCACGCCGGGGAGGTGGGAGCCCAGCGGGACCAGGGTGCGCCCGGTGTTGGGGCGGACGTACCCGAAGGTCGCGGCGACGGTGGCCTCGGTGGGGCCGTACTCGGCGCCGAGCAGCATCCGGCCGCCCGCCGCGGCGATCCGGGCCGAGACCCGCTCGGCCTGCGCGGTCGGGTAGGCGTCGCCGGCGCAGACGGTGATCCCGGCGAGGCCGCCGAGCTCGCTGTCGGTCAGCTGCGCCTCCAGCAGCTGGAGGTGGCCGGGGGTCAGCCCGACGAAGGAGTACGGGGCTCCGGCCAGCAGGAGCGGCCCGAACTCCCCCGGCTGCCAGTGCTGCGGCAGCAAGTGGACCGGCTGTCCGGTCAGCAGCGGCGCGTACAGGGCGGGCATGCCCAGGTCGAATCCGACCGAGGTGAACCAGGGGGCGCCGCCGGTGCCCGCCTCGGCGTAGGCGCGTACGGCCCAGTCGAGGTAGTGGGCGAGGGCGCGGTGGCTGACCTCGACGCCCTTCGGGGTGCCGGTGGAGCCGGAGGTGTGCAGGACGTAGGCCAGCCGGTCCGGGTCGAGGTCCAGGCCCAGCGGGCTGCCGTCGCCCTCGTGGGAGACCGCGTCGGTGGTCAGTACCCGCTCCCCCGGCAGGATCCCGTCGAAGCGGCCGGCGTACGCGGCGCCGGTGAGGGCCAGTTCGAAGCCGAGCCCGGCGATGCGGGTGTCCGGGGTGCAGGGGTCGACCGGCAGCTGGGCGGCGCCGGCCTTCCACACGCCGAGGAGGGCGGCGACCAGCTCGGGCCCCCGGTCCAGCAGCACGGCGACCCGGGTCTCGGGGCCGGCGCCGAGGGCGCGCAGCCGGCGGGCGATGCGGTTGGCCCGCTCGTCGAGCTCCGCGTACGAGGTGCCGGGGGTGCCCGTGCCGGTGAGGGCGGTGGCCCACGGGGTGCGGGCGGCCTGCGCCTCGAAGCCGGCGAGGACGTCCACCGGGGTCTCGGGGTGCGGCAGCGGCGGGGCGGCCAGGCGGGCCTTCTCGTAGGTGCTGGGGAAGGCGCCGGTCGCGTCGCCGTCGGCCCCGGTGCGGGCCATCTCGGCGAGCACCGCCTTGTAGAGCCCGGCGAGCCGCTCGGCGTTGGCCTTGGAGAGGGTCCGCGTCCGGGAGGCGAGGGACATGTGGCCGCGCACCGGGGTGCCGACGACGAGCGGGAACTCGTTGGGGCTGTCGTCGCGGCTGGCCATGATGTCGATGAGCTCCACGTCGACCTGGTGGAAGTCCAGGTAGTGGAAGAGCACGTCGATGAGGTGGCTCTCGCCGCCGGGCACGCGCATGGCGGGCATCGGGTAGCGGCGGTGCGGCCACAGCGACACCTCGCGGGCGAACACCTCCTGGGCGAGCTCGCCCCAGGTCGCGGCGCCCTTGCGGTACGGGAAGGGCACGGAGTTGAGGTACATGCCGGAGACCCGCTCGGCGCCGGCCTCCTCGGGCCGGGCGTCGGCGACCATCCCGCCGCGGAAGGCCCCGGCCCGGGTCAGCAGGGACAGGACCTTGCTGTGCGCGGCGTGCAGGACGCTCTTGTACGGGACCTGCGCGGCCGAGGCGAGGGCGCGCAGGCCCGGCTCGGCCTCCGCGAGGGAGATGTCGATGCGGTAGCGCTCGTCCCTGCCGTGCGGGTCGCCGGCCCAGCCGGTGGGGATGGTGAACTTCTCGTGGCCGTCGACGAGTTCGCGCCAGTAGTCGCGGTCCTCGGTGCCGGCCAGGGAGCGCAGTTCGCCGGCGATGAAGTCGGCGTAGCGCACGGCCGGGACGGGCGGCGCCGGTTCGGGTTCGCCGCCGGTGCGCATCGCGTTGTAGGCGCGGAGCAGCTCCATCAGCTGGGAGTGGTAGCTCCAGCCCTCGATGACGGGGTGGCACTCGGTGATGGACAGCCACCAGCTCTCGTCGTCGACGAGGTGGACGGCCATGCGCATGAGGGGGGCGGCGGTGAGGTCGAACAGCTCCTCGCGGTCGCGGTCGGCGAAGGACCACAGGGTGGACTCGCGTTCCTCGCGCGGCAGGTGGCGCAGGTCCTCGAAGACGCACGGCATCGAGATGGTGCCGACGGCGTGGACCAGCTGGAGCGGCTCGCTGTATCCGGCCATGGCGAAGGAGGTCCGCATCACCTCGTGGCGTTCCACGATCAGGTCGGCGGCGCGCTGGAAGACCTCGGGGTCGAAGGGCAGGGCGTCGCGGATCCGGAAGGAGGTGATGTTGTGGTACCGGTTCTCGCCGCTGCGGCCGTGCATCTCGACGAGCATGCCGGCCTGGATCCGGGAGACCGGGTAGGCGTCGGTGACGTCGGCGGGGAGGGTGAGCCGGTCCTCGTCGGAGATCAGGGCGAAGGGGGCGACCGGGCCGTCCTCGCGTTCGGCGGAGCCGTCGCCGGCCTGGTCGCCGAGGGCGGCGCGCAGCCTGGCGACGGTGCGGTGTTCGAAGACGTCGCGGACGCTGGTCTCCCAGCCGGCCTCGCGCAGGGCGCCGACGAGGGAGACGGCGCGGATCGAGTCGCCGCCGAGGTCGAAGTAGTTGTCGTGGACGCCGACCTTCTCCAGGCCGAGGACCTGGGCCCAGACCGCGGCGATGGAGGCCTCCGCGGCGTCGCGGGCCTCGACGTGTTCGCCGACGGCGGTGGCCTCGCGGCCGGGTGCGGGCAGGGCGCGCCGGTCGAGCTTGCCGTTGGCGGTCAGCGGGAGGGCGTCCAGGCGCAGGTAGGCGGAGGGGATCATGTAGGCGGGCAGGGCCTCGCCGAGGACCTCCTTGAGGGCGGCGGGGGCCAGTGCGGCCTCGTCGGCGCCGGGCGCGGGCACGAGGTAGGCGACGAGCTGCTTGTCGCCGGGGGTGTCCTCGCGGACGAGGGCGACGGCCTCGCCGATGCCCGGGTGGGCGGTGAGGGCGGTCTCGATCTCGCCGAGTTCGATGCGGTAGCCGCGCAGTTTGACCTGGTGGTCGATGCGGGCGACGAAGTCGAGGCTGCCGTCGGGCAGGACCCGGGCGAGGTCGCCGGTGCGGTAGATGCGGGCGCCGGGGGCGCCGTACGGGTCGGGCAGGAAGCGTTCGGCGGTGAGGTCGGGGCGGCCGGCGTAGCCGCGGGCCAGGCCGGTGCCGCCGATCCACACCTCGCCGGGGACGCCGAGGGGCAGCGGGCGCAGGTGTTCGTCGAGGACGTACATCGTGGTGTTCGGGATGGCCCGGCCGATGGAGACGAGTTCGGTGGTGACGGGGCCGTGGGGGGCGCCGTCCGCGGCGAGGAAGTGCGCGGAGTTGCCGACGGTGATCTCGGTGGGGCCGTACTCGGCGGCGAGGCGGGTGCCGTCGGGGCCGGCGGCGGCGGCCCAGCGTTCGGCGAGGCGGTGAGTGAAGGAGTCGCCGGCGGCGATGACCAGTCCGGCCAGGTCGCGGACCTGCGCGGGGTCGAGCTGCTGGGAGAGCAGGTCGAGGTGGCCGGGGGTGAGCTTGATGAAGGCGTACGGTCCCCCGGCCGCGAGCAGTGCGCCGAGGTCGGCGGTGTCGAAGTCCTGGGGCAGCAGGCGGACGCTCTGCCCGGTCATCAGCGGGGCGTACAGGTCGGGGACGCCGAGGTCGAAGGCGACGGAGGAGAACAGGGGCGCTCCGCCGGTGCCGGCCGATGCGTAGGCGCCGGCGGTCCAGGTGAGGTAGTTGGCCAGGCCCCGGTGACCGATGAGGACGCCCTTGGGCTTGCCGGTGGAGCCGGAGGTGTAGATGACGTAGGCGAGCTGGTCGAGGTCGTACGCGGCGGGCAGTTCGGCCTCGGCGGTGGCCAGGGCGGTCCGCTCGGCGGGGTCGTCGACGACGACGACGTCGAGGGACACGGCCCCGTTCTCGAAGCGGGAGGCGTGCCCGGACTGGGTGACGACGAGGCGGGTACCGGTGTCGCCGAGCATGTAGGCGATGCGCTCGTCCGGGTAGCCCGGGTCGATCGGGACGTACGCGGCGGCGGCCCGCCAGATGCCCAGGAGCGCGGCGACGAGGTCGGGGCCGCGGTCCAGGAGGACGCCGACGGTGTCGTCGGGGCGTACGCCGAGCTGGACGAGGCGGCGGGCGAACCGGTCGGCGCGTGCGTCGAGTTCGGCGTACGTGAGCTCGCCGGAGGCGTGCCGGACGGCGACCGCGCCGGGGGTGGCGGCGGCCTGCGCGGCGATGGTCTCGAAGACGGGCCGCAGGGCGGCGGAGTCCACGGGGGCGCCGACCGGCTCGGCGGGACCGTCGAGGAGCAGGGCGCGTTCGGCGTCGCCGAGGAACTCCAGGGTGGACAGGGGGGCGCCGGGGTGTTCGGCGACGGCGGCGAGCAGGGCGGCGTAGTGGCCGGTGATCCGCTCGGCGGTGGCGGCCTCGAACAGGTCGGTGGCGTACTCAAGGGCGCCGTGCAGGGAGCCGTCGGGGCGTTCGGCGAGGTGCATGGTGAGGTCGAAGCGGGCGATCCGGCCCTGGGCGGCGACCGGAGTGACCGTGAGCCCGGGCAGGTCGGGGCTGTCGGAGCCCTGGCCGGAGGCCAGGTCGAACATCACCTGGAAGAGCGGGGTGGTGGACAGGTCCCGTTCGGGTTCCAGCTCGTCGGCGATCCGGTCGAAGGGGGTGTCCTGGTGGTCGAAGGCGTCCAGGACGGCGGTGCGGTTGCCGGCGAGCAGCTCGCGGAAGGCGGGGTCGCCCTGCCAGCGGCCGCGCAGCACGAGGCTGTTGTAGGCGTAGCCGGCCATCCGCTGGAGTTCGGGGCGGGTGCGGCCGGAGACGGCGGTGCCGACGCTGACGTCCTGCTTGCCCGTGTAGCGGCCCAGCAGTGCCTGGTAGGCGCTGAGCAGGACCATGAAGAGGGTGGCGCCCTCCTGTTCGGCGAGGGTGCGCAGCCGGGCCGCGGTGGCGGCGGACACGTCGAACTCGGCGACGG
Source organism: Streptomyces sp. NPDC043896 (assembly GCF_056435605.1). Classification (NCBI taxonomy): domain Bacteria; kingdom Bacillati; phylum Actinomycetota; class Actinomycetes; order Kitasatosporales; family Streptomycetaceae; genus Streptomyces; species Streptomyces sp. NPDC043896. The sequence continues at coordinate 210,016 of NZ_JBWKEE010000004.1, read as the reverse complement.
CGCCGGCCCAGCCGCGTACGGAGGGGCGGGGCCGGTCGGTGGGCAGGCCGAGCGGTTCGGTGCCGGTGAGCTGTCCGCGCCACCAGTCGAGGGCGGCCTCGGCGGCGGGGCCGCTCTGGCGGGCGTTCATCCAGGCCGCGTAGTCGGCGTACTGGACGGGCGGCTCGGGGAGTACGCCGTCCAGCGGGCCGGTGACGGTGCCCGCGGCCCGGTAGCAGGCGGCGAGGTCGGCGAGGAGCAGCGGCCGGGTCAGGGCGTCGCAGGCGATGTGGTGCATGACCACGACCAGGACGTGGTCGTCGGCGGCCAGGCGCAGCAGGCGGACCCGCAGCGGGGCCTGGGTGGCCAGGTCGAACACCTCGGTGGCGCGGGCCTGGGCAAAGGCGGCCGCGGCGGCGTCCCGGTCGGCCTCGGCGACGCCGGTGACCTCGGTGACGGCGTAGTCGACGGGGCCGGCCGGGTCGACGGCCTGGCGGGGTTCGCCGCCGTCGAGGAGGTAGCGGGTGCGGAGGACCTCGTGGCGGGCGGCCAGCGCGTCGAAGGAGCGGCGCAGGGCGCTCTCGTCGAGGGGGCCGCGCAGCCGGTGGGCGAGCGGCAGCAGGTATTCGGGGCTGTCCGGGTCGAGCTGGTGCAGGAACCACAGCTGGCGCTGGCCGGCGGAGAGCGCCAGCGGCGCGTCGCGGTCGGCGCGCGGGATCCCGGTGCGGGCGGGGGCGCCCGCGGCGCGGCCCGCGCGTCCGGCGAGCCGTCTGCGCAGCAGCTCCGCCCGCAGCTCGTCCTGCGTGGGTGCGGTGGGTGCGGTCACGGCTGGTACTCCCTGTGGGCGATGGCGAGTTCGGCGTGGTCGAGGGTCTCGATTTCGAGGCGGACGGCCTCTTCGACGGCGGCCGCGAGACCGGCGACGGTGGGGTGCTCGAAGACGGCGCGCAGCGGCATCTCGACGTCGAACTCCTCGTGGAGGCGGGCGATGACGCGGGCGGCGAGGACGGAGTTGCCGCCGATCCGGAAGAAGCCCTGGCGGGAGCCGATCCGGCGGGTGGAGCCGTCCTCCCCGGCGAGGACCTCGGCCCAGATCTCGGCGACGATCTCCTCGACCGGGCCCTCGGGCGCGGTGTACGGCTCGTCGGAGAGCGCGGCCGCGAGGTCGGGCGCGGGCAGGGCCGCCGTGTCGACCTTGTTGTGCCGGGTGAGCGGGATCCTCGGTACGGGCACCAGCAGCGCGGGCACCATGTAGTCCGGCAGGCGGCGGGCGCAGTGGTCGAGGAGTTCGGAGTCGCCGGGCGGGTTGGCCCCGGCCGGGACCCAGTAGCCGATCAGCGCGGCGGTGGAGCCGGCGCCGTGCACGACGACGGCGCACTGGGAGACCCCGAGGTGCTCGGCGAGGACGCCCTGCACCTCCCCGGTCTCCACGCGGCGGCCGCGGATCTTGGCCTGGCCGTCGGCGCGGCCGGCGAACTCGATGGTGCCGTCGGCGGACATCCGGGCCCGGTCGCCGGTGCGGTAGAGGCGGGCGCCGGGGGCTCCGTACGGGTCGGGGACGAAGGCGGCCGCGGTCAGGTCGGGGCGGCCGTGGTAGCCGCGGGCCAGTCCGGCGCCGCCGACGCAGAGTTCGCCGGTGGTGCCGTACGGGACGGGCTCCAGGTACGCGTCGAGGACGCGGGCGGTGACGTGCGGGTAGGCGCGGCCGACGGGGACGGCGGTGGCGGTGTCGTGGGCGTCCCAGCGGGTGGCGGCGATGGTGGTCTCGGTGAGCCCGTACTCGTTGACGAAGCGCAGCAGGCGGCGGGACAGGTCCCGGGCCAGGGCGGGCGGGCAGGGCTCGCCGCCGGTCTGGCCGACGAGCGGGCGCCGGCCCAGGCCCGCGTCGATGAGCATCTGCCAGTGCGGCGGGGCGACCTGGAGGTGGCTGACGCCGTGCTCCTCGATGAGGCGCAGCTGCGCGGCGTGGTCGGCGAGGTCCCGCTCCTGGGCGAGGACCACCCGGCCGCCGGCGACGAGCGGCATCAGCAGCTCGGTGCAGGAGATGTCGAAGGTGGGCTGGGCCAGGGCCAGCCAGGCGTCGTCGGGGCCCTGGCCGAAGTCCAGGTGGGCCTGCGAGGCGCGGAGCATCGCCAGCAGGGTGCGGTGTTCGACGGCGACGCCCTTGGGCCGGCCGGTGGAGCCGGAGGTGTACATGATGTACGCCAGCCGCGCGGGGTCCGCCGGTGCCTCCGGCGGTGTGCCGGGCCAGGACAGCAGCCCCTCGGTGTGCTGCTCGCCCGGTCCTTCGGTACGGGTCAACGAGGCGAGCCCGTCGGCGGCGAGCGCGGGGTCGCTGCACGCCGCCAGGGCGGCGGCCCCGGCCGCGGCGGCGAAGTCCGCGCTGGGGGCCCAGCCGGCGATCCCGGCCCCGGGCCGCCCGACGGGGTCGGCGGCGGCGGAGCCCGGCGATGCCAGGCGCGCGTCGGTGTCCACCGCCAGCCAGGGGCCCTCGTGGTGGCCGCGGAGCCGGGTGGCGCCGGCCAGGTCGGAGACGAGCAGGGTGACGCCGGCGTCCCGCAGGACGTAGCCGAGGCGCTCCTCGGGGGCCGCCGGGTCGAGCGGTACGTAGGCGGCGCCGGCCTTCCAGGTGCCGAGGTAGGCGGCGATCAGGTCGGGGGTGCGGCCGAGCATCACGGCGACGGTGGTCTCGGGGCCCGCCCCCAGCTCCCGCAGCCGCTGCCCGAAGGCTTCGGCGCGGCGCTCCAGGCGGGCGTAGCTCCAGCTCTCGCCGCCGCAGACGACGGCGGTCTCGTCCGGGGAGCGGCGGGCGACGGCCGCGATCGCGGTGTGCACGGCGTCTTCGCCGGCCCGGCCGGCGCCGGGCTCGGGCGCGCCGGGGCCCAGGGCGAGGATCTCGCCGCGCAGGGCGTCCGGGAGCAGGACGGCGCGGCCGAGGCGTACGCCGGGGTCGGCGGTGACGGACTCCAGGAGCCGTACCCAGCCGGCCGCGAACCGTTCGACGGTGGCCGCGTCGAAGAGGGAGGTGGCGTACTCGACCATGCCGAGGAGGGAGCCGTCGGCCTGCCGCTGCACGACGAAGGTGAGGTCGGTGCGGGCGGAGCGCCAGGCGCCGCGGAAGGCGTCGAGGTCGTCGCCGCCGGCGGCGGTGCCGGTGCGGCCCTCCTCGTGCAGGTCGAACATGACCTGGTAGAGGGGGGTGCGGCCGGGGTCGCGGGCCTCGTCCAGTTCGGCGACGAGCCGGTCGAAGGGCAGGTCCTGGTGGGCGAAGGCGGCGCGGGCGGTGTCCCGTACCCGGATGAGGGCGTCGGTGAAGGCGGTGTCGGCGGGGGCGTCGCAGCGCATCACCAGGGTGTTGAGGAAGAAGCCGACGACGTCGGCGACCTCCGGCCGCTCGCGTCCGGCGACGGGCACGCCGACCGGCACGTCCCACTGGCCGGTGAGCCGGGCCACGAGGGTCCCGAACACGGTCAGCAGGGTCTGCTGGAGGGTCGCGCCGTGGCCGCGTCCGAGGGCGGCGGCCCGCTCGGCCAGTTCGGCGGGGACGGTGAACACGTGGGCGGCGCCGAGTCCGTCGCGGACGGCGGGCCGGGGCCGGTCGGCGGGCAGGTCGACGGGGAGGATGCCGTCCAGGGCCCGCTTCCAGTAGGCGAGTTCCCCGTCGGCGGCGGTCCCGGCCAGCCGGCGCCGCTGGTGGGCGGCGTGGTCGGCGTACTGCACGGGCAGGGCGGGGAGCACGGCGGCGGTGCCGTGGTGCGCGGCCTCGGCGAGGGCGAGCAGGTCCCGTTCGAGGACGACGGAGGACCAGCCGTCGCAGGCGATGTGGTGGATGGACAGCACGAGGTGCAGGGAGTCCGCCCCGCGCACGGAGAGGGCGCGCCAGACGGGGCCGTTCTCCAGGTCGAAGGGCCGGCCGAACTCGTCCTCGATCAGGGCGCCCCGGGCGGCCGCGGTCTCCGCGCGGGTGGTGCGCAGTTCGACGCGGGCCTCGGCGTCGGCGGTCTGCACGGGCTCGGTGCCGCGCAGGACGTAGCGGGTGCGCAGGATCTCGTGGCGCTCGGCGAGGGCGGTCAGGGCGGCGGCGACGGTCTCGTCGGCGTAGGCGTGCGGCAGGGTGATGAAGACGGGGGCGTTCCACTCGGCGCTGCCGGGCCGCATCCGGTCCATGAGCCACAGGCCCTGCTGGCCCGGCGACAGGGGCAGGCCCTCCTCGGGGCGCTCCACGGGCCGGACGGTGTCGTCCGCGTCGGGGGCGTCGGCGGCCAGGGCGGGGGCGTCGGCGAGGAGGGCGGCCTGCGCCTCCACGGTGGTGGCGGTGAACAGGGCGCGCAGCGGGACGCGGGTGCCGGCGGCGGCCGTCAGGGCCTCGGCGAGCCGGCTGAGGAGCAGGGAGGCGCCGCCGAGCTGGAAGAAGTCGTTGGTGGCGCCGATCCGTTCGGCGGGGATGCCGAGGAGGGCCGACCACTGCTCGGCGACGACCCGTTCGGCGGGGGTGCGCACGGGGACGTGCGCGCCCTCGTCGGCGCGGGCGGCGGAGGCCGGCTCGGGCAGGGCGGAGCGGTCGATCTTGCCGTTGGCGGTGAGCGGGAACTCGGCGACGGGCACGTAGACGGACGGGATCAGCGGGTCGGGCAGGGCGCGGCGCAGGAAGGTGCGCAGTTCCTCGGGGCGCAGCCGCTCGCCCCGGGACTGGACCCAGGCGACGAGACGGTGTCCGCCCGAGCCGTCGGGGACGGCGGCGGCGACGGCGGCGCGCACCCAGGGGTGGGCGGTGAGGGCGGCCTCGACCTCGCCGGTCTCTATGCGGACGCCGTTGACCTTGACCTGGTGGTCGAGGCGGCCGAGGTACTCCAGGGTGCCGTCGGCGAGCCAGCGGACGCGGTCGCCGGTGCGGTAGAGGCGCTCGCCGGGGGCGCCGTACGGGTCGGGCACGAAGCGTTCGGCGGTCTGGTCGGGGCGGCCCTGGTAGCCGAGGGCGAGGCCGATGCCGCCGGCGTGCAGTTCGCCGGGGACGCCGACGGGGACGGGCCGGCCGGCCGGGTCGAGGACGAGGGCCCGCATGTGGGCGATGGGCCGGCCGATGGGGACGGCGCCGGTCTGCTGGGCCGGGTCCCAGCGGTGCTCGGTGATGTCGACGGAGGCCTCGGTGGGTCCGTACGTGTTCCAGATCTCGGCGCGCGGGGCGAGTTCGGCCAGCGCCCGGCAGAGTTCGGCGTGCAGCGGCTCGCCCGCGCTGAAGACGAGCCGCAGGGCGCCGGCGTCCTCCCAGCCGGACTGTTCGACCAGGCGCCGGTAGACGGAGGGGACGCCCTGGAGGACGGTGACGCCGTGCGCGGCGACGGCGCGCAGCAGGGCGGCGGGGTCGCGTTCGGCGTCCTCGGGGGCGATGGCCACCGCTCCCCCGCTGATCAGCGGGGAGAACAGTTCGAGGCCGGCGGCGTCGAATCCGATGGTGGTCTTGAGCAGGAAGCGGTCGGCGGCGCCGAGCTTGTGCCGGTGGGCCAGCCAGCGGACCCGGTTGGCGATGCCGCCGTGCGGGACGAGGACGCCCTTGGGGCGGCCGGTGGAGCCGGAGGTGTGCAGCACGTACGCGGGCCGGGCGGCGTCGGGGGCCAGCGGGAAGGCGGCTGCCTCCGCGTCCGGTACGGACTCCGGTGCGTCGGCGATGTCGAGGACGGCGGTGCCGGCGGGCAGCCGGGCGGCGGTGCCGGACGCGGCGAGGACGACGGCAGCGCCGGCGTCCTCCAGCACCAGGGCGAGCCGGGCCTCGGGGTGGCTGGGGTCGAGCGGGACGTAGCCGGCGCCCGCGAACCAGACGCCGAGCAGTGCGGCGACCAGTTCGGGGCCGCGCGGCAGGCAGACGCCGACGAAGTCGCCGGGGGCCACTCCCCGGGCGCGCAGGGCGGCGGCGTAGCGGCAGGCGAGCCGGTCCAGGGCGGCGTAGCCGAGGGCGGTTCCGTCGGCGTCGAGGACGGCGGGGGCCTGGGGGGTGCGGGCGGCCTGGGCCCTGAACAGGGCGGGCAGGAGCAGACGGCCGGGGGCGGATCCCGACTGCGTACGGTCGTTCACGTTCTCTCCTTCATCGGGATCGGGTGGCGTCGGCCGTGCCCGAGGCCTTGGCGGACCGGGACGGGCCCGGCGGTGCGGGTGTGTCAGGCCGCGGAGGCGGCGGACATCCGCCGGCGCAGGCTCGCGGGGCGCAGGTCGGTCCACACCTCGGTGATGCGGGCGAGGCATTCCTCGCGGGTGCCCTCGGTGCCCTCGGCGGTCCATCCGGCGGGGAGTTCGCGCTCGGCCCACCAGATCGAGTACTGCTCCTCGTCGTTGAGGACGACGCGGTAGCGGGTCTCCGGCTGCCGGTCGTCCGCGTGGGTGCCGTTCTGCTGTTCGGTCATCGCTGTTCCCTTCGCGTGATCAGGTGTGGTCATCCTTGAAGAGGGCGCTATCGATGCCCTATCGAGCGCATATACGGGCCGGAACGCGGGACGGGCCCCCGGCGCCGGATGGCGTCGGGGGCCCGTGGGGGTGGGGTGGGCGGTTCAGGCGGCCGTGCTGGTCACCGGGGTGCGCAGGGCGGCCTCCACGTCGTGGTCGAGGATCCAGCCGACGTCGGCGGCCGCGCCCCGGACGTCGCCGCCGGGTCCGCCGCCGGGTCCGCCGCCCGGTCCGCCGCGGGGCTTGGCGCCCTCGCGGGAGCCGAGCTGCACCCGGGTGGTGTGCGGGCGGCGGAGTGCCTCGTAGCGCTCCAGGGCGGTGGTGACGCCCGGGGCGTCCTGGCCGGCCTCGGCGAGGCAGACGGCGAGGGCGACGGCGTCCTCGACGGCCTGGTTGGCGCCCTGTCCGTGGTGCGGGAGCATCGGGTGGGCGGCGTCTCCGAGCAGGGTGGTGCGGGCGGTGCTCCAGCGCTCCAGGGGGGCGCGGTCGTACAGGGCCCAGCGGCGCACCTCGCCCGCCGCGCCGACCAGCTCGCGGACCTGGGGTGCCCAGCCGGCGAGCGCGGCGTCCAGGTGGGCCCGGTCGCCGGCACTGGTCCAGGACTCGGCGTCGCCCTCGGGCGCCGGCGCCACGACCACGTAGGTGAACTGCCGCCCGCCGGAGACCGGGTAGCACAGCACCCGTGCCCCGGGGCCGGCGAACATGTACATCCGGGCGGGGTCGAGGGACGGTACGTCCGCCGCGTCGACCAGGCCGCGCAGGGCGCTGTTCCCCGAGTAGACGGGGGTCTCGTCGCCGGCCAGGGCGCGGCGCACCGCCGAGTGCACCCCGTCGGCGCCGATCAGTACGCCGGCCCGGTCCGTGGTGCCGTCCGCGAACTCCAGCAGCACCCCGTCGGGGCGCTCCTCGTACCGGACCAGTTCCTTCCCGGTGCGCACCCGCTCCGCCGGGACCAGCGCGGCCAGCGTCCGGTGCAGGTCGCCGCGGTGGACGGTGAGGTAGGGGGCGCGGAACTGCCGCTCCCAGGCCTCGCCCATCTCCTGCACCGCGATCTGCGTGCCGTCGTGGAAGGCGCGGACCTCCAGGGCCTCGGGGCGCACGGCCAGTTCGGCCAGACGCGGGCCGAGGCCGAGGCGCTCCAGCAGCCGGGTGCCGTTGGGGCCGAGGTGCATGCCGACGCCCTGCTCGCGCAGGGTATCGCCGCGCTCGTACACGGTGACGTCCAGGCCTCGGGCGAAGAGGGCGGCGGCGGCGGTGAGGCCGCCCAGGCCCGCGCCGACGACGGCGATCGCGGGGCTCACCGGTGGTCCCAGGCGTTCTCGAAGGACTCGAACTCGTCGAAGGAGCCGAAGCCGTCGGGGGCGCCGCCGCCGTTGCCCAGCGCGAGGAGGGCCGCCAGCTCGCCCTCGCCGGCCAGGTCCACATCGGCGACGGGGGTGTCCGGCTCCTTGACGGCGGCCGCGAGCATCCGCTCGTAGCCGTCGGCGAAGCGGGCGACGGTGTCGCGGTCCAGCACGTCCGTGTCGTACGAGAAGACGGCGGTGATGCCGTCCGGGGTCTGCTCGATGCGCAGCAGCAGGTCCAGCTGGCCCTCCTGCTGGGGGACGTCGATCAGGGCGATGTCCAGTCCGGCGTACGGGACGGACGGGCCCTCGCCCGCGCCCGGCGGGACGTTGGGCACGGGCGGCTCCATGCGGTCCATCTGGACCAGGAACAGCGCGGTGCGGAAGACGGTGGCCCGGGGGAAGGCCAGGGCGCAGGGGTAGCGCACGTTGACCATGCCGCGCATGACCCGCTCGCCGGCCTGGGCGGCGGCGCTGCGGAAGGTGGAGCGCGCGTCGAAGTCGGCGCGGACCGGCATGGTGTTGAGGAAGCAGCCGATCACGTCCCGCTGGGCGCGGCCCATCCGGCTGGTGGCCGGGACCCCGAGGACGAAGGCGTCCTGGCCGGTCCAGCGGTGGGTGAGGGCCTGGAAGACGGAGAGCAGGTACGCGAAGGGCGTCACCCCGGCGGCGGAGGCCGCGGCGGGCAGGCCGGCGGCGGTGTCCGGCGCGAGCTGCCGTACGACGGTTCCGCCCCGGTAGGAGCGCAGGGCGGGCCGGGGCCGGTCCAGGGGCAGTTCGGCGGCGGCGGCTCCGGCCACCGATTCCTGCCACAGCGCGGCGGCCCGGCGCCCCGCCTCGGAGGCGGTGTAGCGCAGTTCCTCGGCGGTGTGGTCGGCGTAGGAGCCGGGGATGGGCCGCCAGGCGGGCTCGGTGCCGGCCGCGATGCCCTCGTAGGCGTCGAGGACGTCGCGGACGAGCAGCCAGCGGGAGGTGAAGTCGCTGACGATGTGGTGGGCGGAGGTGACCAGGGCCCAGTCCTCGTCGGTGCGGCGCAGCAGCACCACCCGGAAGGCTCCGGACTCCAGCCGGAAGGGGCGGGCGCCGGCCTCCTCGGCGGCACGGTGCAGCTCGGCCTCGCCGGCTCCGTCGAGGTCGCGGAACTCCAGCCGGACCAGGGGCTGTTCGCTGACGGTGCGGCGGACGCCGCCGGCGGTCTCGGTGAAGACGGAGCGCAGCAGTTCCTGGCGGGCGCCGACGGCGGTGACGGCGGCGTCCATGGCGGCGGGGTCGACGCGGCCGCGCAGCCGCAGCGGCATGACGATGTTGTAGGCGGAGGCCTCGGGCGAGACCCGGTAGGCCGTCCACATCGACTGCTGGATCGCGGTCAGGGGCAGCGCCTCCACGGTGGTCGCGCTCATCCGCAGCCTCCCGCGTGGCTCATGTCCGTGGTGCGGCCGGCGCCGACCGCCGCGAGTTCCTTCTCGGCGGGCGCGGTGGCGGGGGCGTCCCCGGCGGCGTCCGCGAAGGAGGCGGCGAAGGCGGCCACCCGGTCCAGGCCCCAGTACGGCTCGCTGCCGTGGATGAAGTACGGGACTCCGAAGACCCCGTCGCGGTGCACGTCCATCAGGGCGGCCGCACCCCGGGCGCGCAGCTCCGGGTCGTCGGTGGCGGCGGCCACGGCGGCCCGGTCCAGGCCGATCTCCGCGGCGAGTGCGACGACGGTGGCCGGGTCGCAGATGTCGCGGCCCTCCAGCCAGCGGGCCCGTCCGGCGCGCTCCACCCACTCCCGGCCGAGGCCGGCGTCGGAGGCGAGGAACCAGGTCAGGTGTGCCGGCTCCCACCAGGGGGAGCGGTCGGTCGGCCAGGTCAGGGCCAGGCCCCGGTCGGCGGCGAGGCGGCGTACGTCGCGCAGGATGTAGAACTGCTTGGCGCGGCTCATCGGCGTGTACGGGAACTGCCCGCCGGCCTCGTCGAGCAGCCGGGCGCTGGTCTCGTCCGGCTCCCAGAAGGGGCGCCATTCGGCCCGGTCGAGCAGCCCGGGGTGCTCGCGCTCGATGTCGTGCAGGGCGAAGAAGTTGTAGGGGCTGCGCAGGTTGAAGTAGAACCGGGGCGGTTTGGCGGCACGGCCGGCCATGTCGAACTCCTCTGTGAATCAGGCTGGTCCCGGTGGTCGGGCGGGTCAGACGACCAGACCGCCGTCGATGTGGAAGACCTGTCCGGTGATGTAGGAGGCGCGGTCGGAGGCGAGGAAGGACACCAGCTCGGCGACCTCGTGCGGCTCTCCGAAGCGGCGCAGCGGGATGCGGGCCGTCATCTCCTTCGCGTGCTTCTCGGACAGGCCGCCGACCATGTCGGTGGAGATGAAGCCGGGGGCCACGGCGTTGGCGCGCAGGCCGCTGCGGCCGGACTCCTTGGCCAGGGCCTTGGTGAAGCCGATGATCCCGGCCTTGGTGGCCGAGTAGTTGCTCTGGGTGGCGTTGCCGGCGGCGGCGACCGAGGACAGGGTGATGATGGTGCCCCGGCGGCGCTTCATCATCGGGAAGGCCAGTGCCTTGGCGAAGTTGAAGGTGCCGTCGAGGTTGGTGCGGACGACGGCGTCCCAGTCCTCGTCCTTCATCATCGCCAGGTGGCCGTCGCGGACGATGCCGGCGGCGGTGACCAGTACCTCCACCGGGCCGAGTTCCGCCTCGGCCTCGGCGGTGAAGGCCCGGACCTGCTCGCGGTCGGTGACGTCCACCCGGCGGGCGAGCACCCGCGCGCCCAGCGCCTCGGCGGCCTTGGCGGCGAGCCGGGCGGCCTCCTCGTTGGACTGGTAGCAGAAGGCCACGTCGTGGCCGTCCCGTGCCAGGATCTCCACCACGGCCCGGCCGATGCCGCGGGAGCCGCCGGTGACGAGGGCTACCGGCCTCGGTGTCTCGGACATGGATTGGGTCCTCTCTCTTCGGGACGCTGGTGCGTGTGGGTGCACGTGGTGCGGGCGGGGGGGCGCGTCGGCGTGCGCCCCCCGGCGGGTTCAGCCGAGCCGCAGCAGGGTGGCTCCGACGGTGCCGTCCCGGTCGATGGCGGTGACCAGGGCGAGCCGGTCCACCAGGGCGGGTTCGGCGCCGGCGTGGGCCAGTACCGCGGCCAGCTGGAAGGCGGCCGACGCGGCGGTGGCGTCGCCGACGAGGGGGCGTACGGCGATCCGCTCGCCCGCGACGGATTCGAGCGCGGACTCCTCCTGCTTGCCCAGCGGCCCGGGCGGTGTGCCGGGCGCGACCAGGGCGACGTCCTCGGGGGCGGCGCCCGCGTCGGCGAGCACCTCCGCCACGCACCGGTCCAGCGCGGAGCCGGCCCGGCCGGTCTCGGGGAAGGCCCGGAAGCGGGAGCCGAGGACGGTGGCCAGTACCTGGCGGCCCCCGTCGCGGGCGGCGTCCCCGCTCTCCAGCAGGAACAGCGCGGCGCCCTCGCCGAGCGGGCCGGCCTCGGCGCCGCCGTGGTCGGCGACCCGCTCCAGGCGGGCCCGCTGGACGGAGAACTCCTCGGCCGCGCCGGCCAGCAGGGCGTTGGCGTGGCCGCCGCGCAGCAGCCGGGATGCGTAGTTCAGGGCGAGCAGGCCCGTGGCGGAGCCGCCGGAGACGGTGACGTTGGGGCCCTTGAGGGTGTGCCGGATGGCGCTCTGGCCGGTCGGGCAGTTCATCACGGTGTTGGGGAACCGGGCCGGGTCGACGAGGTAGGGCTTCTCCCCCGTCAGGGCGTCCTTGGTGAAGTCCATGATGGACTGGACGCTGCCGGAGGTGCCGAGCACCAGCCCGGTCTTCTCCGGGTCGGCGGCCAGGCCCCGGCCGAAGTCCTCCAGGAGCTCGCCGACGGTGACGACGGCGATGCCGGTGGCCCGGTCCATGGAGCGGGTGCCCTTGCGGCCGAGCACCTCCTTGATGTCGAAGCCGGGGATCAGGCCCGCGTCCTCGTACGGGACGGGCCACTTCTCGGCGTCGACGGGGGCGGTGGCCGCCGTCCGTGCGAGGAGTCCCTCGGCGAAGGAGCGCCGGCCCAGCCCGTAGGGGGAGGTCACCGCCCAGCCCGAGATGACGAGCTGCCGCTCGCGGGGTTCCGCTGCCGTGCTCATGCGACGGCGCTCCTCTCGTCTTCCCAGTGGCCGAGGACCAGCACGGCGTTGTTCCCGCCGAAGGCGAGCCCGTTGTTCTGCACGACCTTGAGGTCGGCCTCGACCGCCTCGTTCGGTACGCAGTCCACCCCGCACTCGGGGTCGGTGGTGCGGTGGTTGATGGTCGGCGGGATGAACCCCTCGCGCAGGGCGAGGGCGCAGGCCGCCGAGGCCAGGGCGCTGGCGGCGCCCATGGTGTGGCCGATCATCGACTTGATGGAGACGGTGCGGGGCAGGTCCTCGCCGAACACCTGGCGGATCGCGCCGACCTCGGTGACGTCGTTGGCCTTGGTGCCCGTGCCGTGCGCGGAGATGAAGTCGACGTCGGCGGGGGTGATGCCGGCGTTGGCGTGCGCGGCGGTGATGCAGCGGGCGATCGAGTCCCGGTCGGGGGCGACCGGGTGGCTGGCGTCGCAGGACAGCCCGTACCCGAGCACCTCGGCGTAGATGCGGGCGCCGCGGGCGAGCGCGGATTCCAGGGACTCCATCAGCAGGATGCCGGCGCCCTCGCCGGTGAGGATGCCCTGCCGGTCGGCGTCGAAGGGCCGGCACACGTCGGGGGCGATGGTGCCGAGCCGGTAGAAGCCGGTGAAGGTCTTGCGGCACAGGGCGTCGGCCCCGCCGCACAGGGCCATCTCGACGTCTCCGGAGCTGATGGCGTCGTAGCCGTAGCCGACGGCGTAGTTCCCGGCGGCGCAGGCGGTCGGGACGGTGACCGTCTCGACGTCTTCCAGGCCCAGTTCGCGGACGATGCCGGCGGAGAGCCGGCCCGGCCAGACCCGCCGGGCGACGACCGGGTCGAGGGTGTCCTCTCCCTGGGCGACCTGGAGGCCGGTGAGGTGGTCCAGGTCGCGGGACTCGCCGTCGGTGGTGCCGACCGAGACCAGGGAGCGCCTGGCCCGGACGTCCGCCTCGGTGAGTCCGCCGTCGGCCACCGCCATGCGGGCCCCGGCGACCGCGAACTGGGCGGCCCGGCCGAGCTCGTCGGCCGGCAGCTCGCGCAGCCAGGCCTCGGGCTCGAAGTCGGTGATCTCGCAGGCGTTGGAATGGGCGAAGCCGGTGGTGTCGAACGCGCCGATGGGCTTGGCCCCGCTGCGTCCGGCCCGCAGGCCCTCGGCGAAGGCGTCGACGCCCGTGCCGATGCTCGTCACGACACCGAGACCCGTGATCACCACCCGGTGCCGGGCGGCGGTTCGCCGCCCCGTCGCGGCCGTCTCGGAGGTCACTTGCCCTCGGCCTCCGCGATCACGGCGTACACGCCGACCAGGTTGACCATGCGGCTGAGCTCGGCCTGCTCCAGGGTGATGCCGAAGACGCGCTCCAGGGAGGCGAGGATCTCGATGGTGCGCAGCGAGTCCGCGTCGTGCTCCTCCTTGAAGAGGCTGGTCTCGGTCACCTCGTCCAGGTCGAGTTCGAGGATGTCGCAGACGATCTCCTTGATCTGCTCCTTGCGCTCGGCGTCGAGGGTGGGGATCTGGGTGGTCATCCGAATTCCTCCGTTGGGTGGGGATGGTGCGGGGGCGATGGTTCGATGGTGGGAGCGGCCGCTATCCGTGGCCTATATCCACCAGGTGCGGGGTGACGGCGGGCTGCGGGTCCTTCCACAGGTGGGAGACCTCGCCGAACTGGCGGTGCACCCAGGCGTCGTCGTAGATCGTCTCCAGGTAGCGGTCGCCGCCGTCGGGCAGGACGAGCACCACGTTGGAGCCCGGGATGATGTCGGGGGCGATCCGTTCGAGCGCGGCGACCACGGCCCCTGAGGAGCCGCCGGCGAGGACCGCCTCCTGGCGGACGAGGCGCCGGCAGCCCACGACGCAGTCGAGGTCGCCGACGTGGATGACCCGGTCGGCGTCCGAGGGGCGCAGCAGCCGGGGCACGACGGAGGCGCCGTGGCCGGGGATCAGCCGGGTGACCCGCTCGGGCGGGGCGAAGAGCACGCTGCCGATGGCGTCGACGGCGTTGACGGTGGTGGTCATGCCGTGCCGGCGGATGTACTCGGCGCAGCCGCCGAGGGTTCCGCTGGTGCCGGCGGCCACGATGAGCTGGTCGACGCGGCCGTCGAGGGCCTCGGCGATCTCGCGCATGGTGGTCTGGTGGGCGACCGGGTTGAGCGGGTTGGAGTACTGGTCGGGCCAGTAGGCGTCGGGGGTCTCGGCGACGAGGTCGGCGACCCGTCGCAGCCGGGCGGGCAGGAGTTCGCCGGTGGCGGGGTCGGGGTCGACGACGATCTCGACCTCGGCCCCGTAGGCCCGCAGGATCGCGACGTTCTGCCGGGTCGTGCGGGCGTCCACCACGCAGATGAAGCGCAGCCCGAAATAGCCGCAGATCTGGGCGAGCCCGATCGCGAGGTTTCCGGAACTGGACTCGATCACCGTGGACCTGCCGGGAACGAGTTCCCCCGACCTGATGCGCGCCAGCACCATGGAAAGTGCCGAGCGGTCTTTGATACTTCCTCCGGGATTGAACCGCTCCACCTTCGCGAACACCCGCGAGCCGAGGCCCGGCAGCAAACGCTCCAGTTCGATGAGCGGCGTTCCTCCCACTGTCGAGAGGATTCCCTTCGTCCCTTCGTCGTACGGCATCTGATGCAGCCATCCTCTGCTGGGAGTTGCGGGGCGCGGATACAACGGGACCGAGATTCGGCCAATCCGCTATATCGACGCCATACGGCCGGTTATAGGTGGCGCATAGTCGACGGCCGGAATCTCTTCCCATCGCACAACGGAACTCCCCATGCAGACGGAAGAGAGAGTCCCTACATGACCGGCACCGACTCGCGCATTCAGAAAGTCGTCATCCTGGGCGGCGGTACCGCCGGCTGGATGACCGCCGCCTATCTCGGGAAGGCGCTCCAGGGAACCGTGGACATCACCGTCCTGGAGGCGCCGGCGATTCCGCGGATCGGTGTCGGCGAGGCCACCGTCCCCAACCTCCACAAGGTCCTCTTCGACTACCTCGGCATCGCCGAGGAGGAGTGGATGCGGGAGTGCAACGCCAGCTTCAAGATGGCGGTGCGGTTCGTGAACTGGCGGACCGGCGGCCAGGGCCAGCCCGACGCCCGTGAGCTGGAGAACGGCGGCCCGGACCACTTCTACCACCCCTTCGGCATCCTGCCCGACAGCGACAACGTCCCGATGTCGCACTACTGGGCCAAGCGCAAGCTGGAGGGCCAGACCGAGGAGCCGTTCGACTACGCGTGCTTCCGCGAGCCCCCGGTGATGGACGCGAAGAAGTCCCCGAAGTGGCTCGACGGCACCCCGTCCACCCGCTACGCCTGGCACTTCGACGCCGCCCTCGTCGCCGACTTCCTGCGCCGCTTCGCCACCGAGAAGCAGGGCGTCAACCACGTCCAGGACGAGATGACGCACGCGGAGAAGGACGAGCGCGGCTTCGTCAAGGCCCTGCACACCAAGGCCGGCCGGGTGCTGGACGCCGACCTGTTCGTGGACTGCTCGGGCTTCCGCGGGCTGCTCATCAACCAGGCCATGGAAGAGCCGTTCATCGACATGAGCGACCACCTGCTGTGCGACAGCGCCGTCGCCACCGCGGTACCGCACGACGACGAGGCGAACGGCATCGAGCCGTACACCTCCGCGATCGCGATGTCCTCCGGCTGGACCTGGAAGATCCCGATGCTGGGCCGCTTCGGCTCCGGCTACGTCTACTCCAGCAAGTTCACGACGAAGGAGGAGGCGACCAGGGAATTCAGCGCCCTGTGGGGCCTGGACCCGGAGACGACGAAGTTCAACCACGTGAAGTTCCGGGTCGGCCGCAACCGCCGCGCCTGGGTGAACAACGTGGTGAGCATCGGCCTCTCCTCCGCGTTCCTGGAGCCGCTGGAATCCACCGGCATCTACTTCATCACCGCGGCCATCTACCAGCTCGCCAAGCACTTCCCGGACCGCAACTTCAACCCGGAGCTGGCGAACAGCTTCAACCACGAGATCGAGGTGATGTTCGACGACACCCGCGACTTCATCCAGGCGCACTTCTACTACGCGCCGCGCAACGACACGCCGTTCTGGCGGGCGAACAAGGAGCTGACGCTCCCGAAGAACATCCAGGAGAAGATCGCCGCCTACAAGGCCGGCCTGCCGATCAATTCCCCGATCGCGGACGAGTCCACGTACTACGGCAACTTCGAGGCCGAATTCCGCAACTTCTGGACGAACGGCAGCTACTACTGCGTGTTCGCCGGCCTCGGCCTGGAGCCGGACGCCCCGCTGCCGATCCTCGCGCACAAGCCCGACTCCGTGGCCGGCGCCGAGGCCATGTTCGGCAAGGTCAAGCAGGAGCAGGACCACCTCCTCGACACCCTCCCCAGCACGTACGACTACCTGCGCAAGCTGCACGGCTAGTACGCGTCGCCCTCCCCTTCCGGTGCACAGGCCCGGAGCCGGCCCCTCCCTCCGGCTTCCGGGCCCGCGCCGCACCCCAGAGCCCCAGGAGAGTCCCACCCATGACAGCCACCTCGAAGCCGTCCGCCTCCTCCCCCGCCGGCCTGTCCGACAGCACGGCGGAAGCCGACATCAGGCCCCTGATGTCGGCCTTCCCCTCCGGCGTCTCGGTGATCACCACGATCGGTACGGACTCCGAGCCGCGCGGCATGACCTGCAGCTCGCTCGCCAGCGTCGCCCTGTCCCCGCCCACCGTGGTGCTGTGCCTGCGCACCGGGAGCCCGACCGTCCAGGCCGTCCTGGAGACCGGGCACGTGGCGGTCAACCTGCTCCACGAGAACGCCCGGCCCGTCTCCGACCTGTTCGCCTCGGGCACCCCGGACCGTTTCGAGCGCGTCGAGTGGCGGCTGCCGCTGGGGGCCGGCGGCCCGCACCTGGCGGAGGCCTCGCACGCGATCGCCGACGGGGAGGTCACCCAGGCCGTCGAGTTCGGAGACCACACCGCCGTGTTCGTCCGGATCAGCCGGGTCTCGCTGCACGACGGCGAGGAGCCCCTGCTGTACGGCAAGCGCAGATACGCCCGCTGGACCGACGCCACGGCCGTCCCCGGCCCACCCGCGGCGGCCCCGCCCCTGCCGGCGATACCCGCCCCGCTCGTCACTCCGTCGGCCCCGGAGGGAGCGGCCCGTGTCCGCCCGTGACCCGTTGCCCGACCTGCTGATCGCGATCCCGGCCGTCATCCTCGCGTGCAAGGCCGGCGCCATGCTCTTCCGCCGGCTCGGTCAGCCGCCGGTGGTCGGCGAGATCGCCGTCGGCATCCTGCTCGGCCCCTCGATGCTCGGCTGGCTGTGGCCCGGCGCCCAGGCATGGCTGTTCCCCGGGACGGTCCTGCCGTTCACCGGGGCGTTCGGAAACATCGGTCTGCTGGCGTTCATGTTCCTGGTGGGCCTGGAGCTCAACCTCTCGGCCCTGCGCGGGCACAGCCGTACGGCCATCGGCGTCAGTCAGGCGAGCATCGCGCTCCCGCTGCTGCTCGGCTCGGGGCTGGCCCTGCTGATGTACGACACGATGGCCCCGAAGGGGGTCACGCAGCTCGCGTTCGTCCTGTTCATCGCGGTGTCCATGAGCATCACGGCCTTCCCGGTGCTCGCCCGGATCCTGACCGACCGGGGCCTCTACAACACCCGGATCGGCGCCCTGGCCATGGCCTGCGCGGCGGTGGACGACGTGACCGCCTGGTGCCTGCTGGCCGCGGTCGTCGCCGTCAGCACCAGCAGCTCCCCCGTCGAGGCGGTCACCACGGCGGCGCTGGCGGCCCTGTTCCTGGCGTTCATGATCTACGCGATCCGGCCGCTGCTCGCCAAGTGGGCGGTACGGGCCGCCCGTACGGTGGACTCCGTCGTCCTGGTGGTGCTCTTCAGCGGGCTGTGCCTGTCCGCCTTCACCACCGACAAGATCGGCGTGCACGCCCTGTTCGGCGCCTTCGTCTTCGGGGTGATCACCCCGCGCGGTTCCCGGGTGATCGAGCTGTGCGCGGCCCGGCTGCGGGCCTTCACCATCCCCATCCTGCTGCCCCTGTTCTTCGTCAACACCGGCCTGAAGACCGACGTGGGGCTGATCGCCGCCGATCCGGTGATGTGGCTGTGGGCCGCGGCCGTCATGGTCGTCGCCTTCCTCGGCAAGTGGGGCGGCAGTACGGCGGCCGCCCGGGCCACCGGCCAGTCCTGGCGGGACGCGATGTCGATCGGGGCGCTGATGAACTGCCGCGGCCTGACCGAACTGGTGGTGCTGAACCTGGGCCTGGAGCTGGGGGTGATCGGGCCGGAACTCTTCACGATGCTGGTCCTGATGGCCCTGCTCACCACGGCGGTCACCTCGCCGGCCCTGTCCTGGATCCGCCGGGGCGTACCCCCGGGAAAGGAGGCCGACGACGCCGCCGAGGGGCCGCTGGTCCACGAGCCGGTACGGCTGCCGGCGAAGGCGGCCGCCCTGCAACCCTGACCCCGCGACGCCGGCCGCCGCCGGTACGGCCGGGCCGTCCCCCTCCCAGGGACCGGCCCGGCCGCACCGCGGCGCGTCCGCGTGTCCTGCCGTACGTACCGCTCACCGCCCGGCGGCGGCGAGCGGTGCCTCGGCGTGCCCGGCCGCGGCCCGCACCCAGCGCTCCAGGACCGCCTCCGCGGCCCCCGAGTCCAGGGAGGCCGCCGCGGCGGCGACCCCTTCGCGCAGCCGCTCGGTGACGTTGCGGCCCCGGGACGGCTCGGCCGCGGCCAGCGCGGCGGCGGCCGAGAGCAGCACCGCGTCGCGTACCGGGCCGCGCTCCCCGCCGGCGAACAGCCGCCGGGCCACCAGGGCGTTGTGCCCGGCGTCCCCGCCGCGCAGCGCGTCCACCGGGGCGGGCGCGATGCCCACGTCGCGGGGGTCGAAGGGTTCCTCCCGGACCCTGCCCCCCTCGACGCTGAGCACGGTCGAGGTGGTGGTGACGCTGAGCTCGTCGAGGCCGTCGTCCCCGCGGAACACCAGGGCGCTGCCGCCCCGGCGGGCCAGTACCCCCGCGATCAGCGGGAGCAGCCGGGCGTCGGCGACGCCGACCGCCTGGGCGGTCGGCCGGGCCGGGTTGGTCAGCGGCCCGAGGGCGTTGAAGACGGTCGGGATCCCCAGCTGCTTGCGGACCGCGGCGGCGTGCCGCATCGACGGGTGGAAGTCCGGGGCGAAGCAGAAGGTGATCCCCGCCTCGTCCACGAGGGCGGCGACCCGCGCCGGGTCCAGGCGCAGCCGCACGCCCAGGGCTTCCAGTACGTCCGCGGAACCGGAGGCCGAACTCGACGCCCGGTTGCCGTGCTTGACCACCCGGGCGCCGGCGCCGGCCGCGACGATCGCCGACATGGTCGAGATGTTGACGGTACGGGCCCCGTCGCCGCCCGTGCCGACGACGTCGACCGTGGCTCCGGGGACGTCGAGGGGCACCGCGTGGTGGAGCATGGCCCGTACCAGGCCCTCCAGTTCACCGACCGTCTCCCCCTTGCCGCGCAGGGCGACCAGGAAGCCGGCGAGCTGGGCGTCGGCGGCTTCCCCGCTCATCACCCGGTCCATGGCCCAGGCCGTGTCGGCGGGGGCCAGGTCACGGCCGGCGAGCAGGGTCTCCAGCAGGGCGGGCCAGCTGCGCGCCTCGCGGGCGGGTTCCGGTCTGGCGGTGGTCACTTGGGTCTCCCTCGGGTGAGTGGTGGGCGAGGCCCCGCCGCTCAGCTCCACTCGTCGTTGTCCTTGGTGGCGGACGGCGACGGGGTGGGGGCCGCGGTCGGAGCCTGCGGGGTCGTGGCGTCCGCGGTCACTCCGGTGCCGGCGCTGCTGGTGCCGCCGGCCGGAGCGCCTTCGTCGGCGATCTGCACGCCACCCGCGATCGTCATGACGGCGATGATCGCGATGGTGATGCGCTTGACCTGGGTGCGCCACGTGGTCTGCATCTCTGTTCTTCTCCCCGTTGAGTACCGCTTGAGCTTCGCTTTGTTCCGGTGAGAAGAACACTAGGAAGGAGCGGCTTCGAGCTGATATCGCTCCGTCTTCGGGCGCCGCGCCATTTCGATAAGGACGATATACCCGCAGGTCAGGAGGGGTCCACAAGGCGATGACAAACGTTGGGGAACCCTCTTGACCGCCACTGGCGGGCCGCTTGAGACCTCATCGGGGCGCCCTCGTGGGAGCCTCGCGATAACGGCGATAACCGGAATTCAGCGTTCCCGGTACATCTCGGCGACCAGGAATGCGAGGTCCAGCGACTGGGTGCGGTTGAGCCGGGGGTCACAAGTGGACTCGTAGCGTTCGCTCAGTCCGTCCAGGCTCACTTCCTCACCCCCTCCCACGCATTCCGTGACGTCGCCCCCGGTGAATTCCAGGTGCACGCCCCCGGGATGCGTCCCGAGCTCGCGGTGGACCTCGAAGAAGCCCTTCACCTCGTCGACGATGTCGTCGAAGCGGCGGGTCTTGAGGCCGGACGGCGCCTCGAAGGTGTTGCCGTGCATGGGATCGCTCACCCAGGCCACCGGCGCGCCCTCCGCGGCCGTCTTCTCCACCAGTTCGGGCAGCCGGTCGCGGACCTGCCCGGCGCCCATCCGGACGACGAAGGTGAGCCGGCCCGGCTCGCGTTCCGGGTCGAGCCGGTCGATCAGCCGCAACACGGTGTCGGAGTCCGTCGTCGGCCCGAGTTTCACCGCGACCGGGTTGGCGATCCGCGAGAAGAACTCCACGTGGGCGCCGTCCAGGTCCCGGGTGCGTTCCCCGATCCAGAGCATGTGCCCGCTGGTGGCGTAGCGCCGGCCGGTCGCCGGGTCCTCGCGGACCAGCGGTTCCTCGTACTCCAGGAGCAGGCCCTCGTGGCTGACGTAGAACTCCACGGCGTGCTGGATGCGTTCGTCGGCGCCGCAGGCCCGCATGAAGTTGAGGGCCTGGTCGATCTGGGTGGCGAGCGCCGCGTAGCGCTCCCCGACGGGCGAGCGGGCCACGAAGTCCTGGTTCCAGGCGTGCGCCTGGCGCAGGTCCGCGTAGCCGCCGGTGGTGAAGGCCCGGACGAGGTTGATCGTGCCGGAGGCGGCCTGGTGCATGCGCAGCAGCCGGTCCGGATCGGGGGTGCGCTCGGCCGCCTCGAAGGGGAAGCCGTTGACGGCGTCGCCCCGGTAGGCCGGCAGGGTCAGGCCGCCCCGCGTCTCGGTGGGCTTGGAGCGGGGTTTGGCGTACTGGCCCGCCATCCGGCCGATCTTGACGACCGGTACGGAGGCCGCGTACTGGAGGACCAGCGCCATCTGCAACAGGGTCTGCACCTTGCGGCGCACCGAGTCCTCGCGGACGTCCGCGAAGGTCTCGGCGCAGTCCCCGCCCTGGAGGAGGAAGGCCTCGCCCCGGGCGACGGCGCCGAGCCGGTACTTGAGCTGCTCGCACTCGGCGGCGACCACCAGCGGGACGGCCTCCCGCAGGCGTGCCCGCACCTCCGCCAGGGCGGCGGCGTCGGGCCATTCGGGCTGTTGTGCTGCGGGCAGGGCCCGCCAGGAATCCACGTGCTCCACGAGATCGCTCCTTCGATGCTCCTCCGTCACCCGGCGAGGGTGCCGGCCGGCCGGTGGCGTGCGGTGGTGAGGAAGTTCCGCAGGAGCCGCATCCCGCCGATGGTGGTGATGGACTCGGGGTGGAACTGCACCCCTTCGACGGAGAGGGTGCGGTGGCGGAGGCCCATCACGTAGCCGTCGTCGACGGCGTGCGCGGTGGCCAGCAGCTCCTGCGGCAGGGGTTCGGCGACGATGAGGGAGTGGTAGCGGGTGGCGGTCATGGTCGCGCCGAGCCCGGCGAAGACCCCGGCCCCGTCGTGGGCCACCTCGCTGGTCTTGCCGTGCTTGAGCCGGTCCGCCACCTGTACGCGGCCGCCGTAGGCCAGGCCGATGGCCTGGTGGCCCAGGCAGATGCCGAGCAGCGGCACCCGTCCGGCGAAGCGGTGCACCAGCTCGACGTGGCCCGATGCGGCGGGGTGGCCCGGGCCGGGGCCGAGGACCACGGCGTCCGGGAGCCGCGCGGCGAGCTCGTCGGGGCTCTCCGTGCGGGAGCGGACGACCTCGGTGTCGGCGCCGAGGGTGCGCAGGTACTGGTCGATGATGTGGGTGAAGCTGTCGTAGGCGTCGACGAGCAGGACCTTCACGGGAGCAGCTCCTCACCGGTGAGCGCCCAGTAGGCCGCCCCCATCTTGTGCAGGGTCTCGCGCCACTCGGCGGCGGGCGAGGAGTCGGCGACGATGCCGGCGCAGCTCTGGGTGGAGTAGGCCGTTCCGTCGTGGGTGACCGTGCGGATGCACAGCGCGAGGCGGGACCAGCCGCGTACGTCGACGAGCCCGACGGCACCGGCGTACATGTCGCGCGGCTCGCACTCCAGTTCGGAGATGATCTCCATGGCTCGGATCTTGGGGGCGCCGGTGACCGTCCCGGCGGGGAAGGTCGCGGCCAGCGAGGACCAGGTGTCCTCGCCGGGGGCGAGGCTGCCCTCGACGGTGGAGACCAGGTGGAAGACGTGGCTGAAGGTCTCGACCGTCATCAGCTGGGGGGCGTCGAGGGTGGTGGGCAGGCACACCCGGCCGATGTCGTTGCGGCACAGGTCGACCAGCATCACGTGCTCGGCCTGCTCCTTCTCGCTGGCGAGCAGGGCTTCGACGCGCGGCCCGTCCACGGCGGGGTCGCCGCTGCGCGGGGTGGTGCCGGCGATGGGGCGCATCACGATGCGGTCGCCCTCGGTGCGGAAGAGCACCTCGGGGCTGGCGCCGATCAGGGTGGAGCCGTCACGGGGGACGAGGTACATGTACGGGGACGGGTTGCGTCCGCGCAGCCGCCGGTAGACGTCGAGCGGGGTCAGGTCGGTCTCGACCTCGATTCGGTGGCCGATCTGGATCTGGTAGATGTCGCCGACGCCGATGTGCCGCAGGCAGCGTTCCACGTTGGCGTGGAAGGCCTCCTCGTCGGTGCTGTCGCGGACGGCGCGCGGGGCGGGGGCGTCGGGCACGCGTCCGGCGGGCTCGGCCATCCCGGCGGTCAGCCGCTCGACGATGCCGGCCAGGTCGGTACGGGCGGCGGGGCCGCCGTCGGGGCCGAACTCCTCGCTGCGGGCGGCCAGCCGGACGGCCGTCCCGGCGTCCAGGTCGTACCAGACGGTGTCCTGGAACAGGGTCAGGACCAGGTCGGGCGCCCCCTCGTCGGTGTGCTCCCGGACGGGCAGCTCCTCCATGTACCAGGCGGCGCCGTAACCGATGGTGGCGAGGAAGCCGAAGGCGTACTCGGGGCGGGTGCTGTCGACGTCGAAGCGCGCCTGGACGGCCCGCAGGACGTCCCAGACCTGCCCGGGGCGTTCGAAGATCCGGTCGCCGCCGGGACCGGCGGCCAGCCCCAGCCCGTCGGCGACCCGGGACAGCTCGGCCAGTACGGACGGCACGCCGGCGGCGGAGATCCGCCCGGCGCGGATGCGCAGCTCGGCGAGGCGGCCGAAGCCCACGACGGCGGAGTTCCCGTCGAACTCGGGGCTCTCCAGGGACTCCAGGAGGAAGACGTCCTCCCCGAACCGCCCCCGCAGGGCCTCGTACAGCTCGATCGGGGGGTGCGGGTCGAGAACGGTCTCCTCGATCCGGATGGGGAGGGGGCGCCGGCCATGACCGGCCGGCGCCCGAGTGGCGGTGTCGAGCAGTGTGGTCACTGAATCACTTTCCTCGGATGGCTCGGGGCCGTGCGGAGCGGCCGTGTCGCGCCGGGCGGGCGGCGCGTGAGGGGTGTGCGCGGGGCCGGGCGGTCTCAGCCGTAGCGGCGCATCTCGTGGAAGAAGTCCTCGACGACCGCGAGGTCGCCGCGCTCGCGCAGGGTGTCGTGGATGTGCCGGCCGACCGCGAGGTCGAGGACGCCCAGGCCGAAGGGCGAGAAGAAGACGGGCTTGTCCTCGGGGACGGCCAGCTGCCCGGAGAGCACGTCGTACAGCGTCCCGTCGACGAAGTCGCGGCTGCGGGTGAGCTGTTCGGCCAGGTGGGGGGAGGTGTCGGCCTTGAGGCAGTGCTCGACGTCGTCGACGACGTTGAAGCCGGAGAGGATCACCTCGGGCGACAGGTCGCGCAGCGAGACGTGCAGCACGAGCGGGTTGTGGCCGAACCAGTCGGGCTCGGTGACGTGCGGAGTGCCGGCGACGGTCGCGAAGACGACCAGGTCGCTGCCGCGGATCAGCTTCTCGGCGCTGTCGTGGACGGTGACGGGCCCCTGCTCCCCGGAGCGGGTCAGGTAGTCGGCGAAGCCCTCGGAGTGCTCGGCGGACAGGTCGTGCACGCCGATCTCGTCGAACTCCCAGCCCGTGCCGGCCAGGTACTGGTGGATGAAGCGGGCGATCAGGCCGACGCCGAAGAATCCGATCCGGCGCGGCCGCCGGCCCGCCGGGCTGAGCCGGTCGGCCGCCAGCGCGGCGGAGGCGGCGGTGCGGGCCGCGCTGATGATGGAGGACTCCAGGCAGGCCAGCGGATATCCGGTCTCGGGGTCGTTGAGGATCAGCACGGCGGAGGCGCGCGGAATTCCGGCCGCCACGTTGTCGGGGAAGCTGGAAATCCACTTCAGCCCGTCGACCGGGGCCTCTCCCCCGATGGAGGCCGGGAGCGCGATGATCCGCGACGTGGGCCGGTCGGGAAAGCGCAGGAAATAGGAGGGCGGATTGACCGTGCCGCCCTCGCCGTGCACCCGATAGGCGGATTCGATCAGTCCGACCACTTCGGGCGCACGGCCGTCCAGGACTTCGTGCACCTGGGCGCCGGGTATCACGGCGAAAGAGGGCGCGCCGGTCGTACGTGACATCGCAGACTCCACAGCTTGGCAGTTTTCTCGTCTGCGATGACGCTAGGGATCCGGTTTATCGCCGGGTTATTGGCCGGTTACGGCCACTCCCCCCGGCACCTCCGGCCCCCCTGCCGCTTCGTCCACCCGGCGCAGCGCAGCCGCCGCCTTCGCCTCCCAGGGCGGAGAGCCGATGCCCTGGAACATGGCCAGTGCGGCGGCCGCGTGCGTCGCCGCCGCCTCCAGCCGGCCCGACTGCCGGCAGGCCTCGCCCAGAGCCAGCTGGATCTGCCCCTCGACCATGGGGCTCCGGGTTCGGTGGGCCACCTCCAGGGCCTCCGCGAACGTCCGCTCGGCGCCGTCCACCGCGCCCGCCTTGAGCCTGGTCTCGGCGAGCCCGAGCAGCGCGTAGGCGAGCCCGAGCAGATCGGACTTCTCCCTGACTATGTCCACCACCCGGGAGAAGTTCTCCTCCGCCGCCCCCAGGTGCCCCAGCGCCAGGTAGGCGCTGGCCAGCCGGTGCGTGGCCAGGGCCAGCGTGCGGCCGCCCCCCTTGATGCCCTCGCACACCCGCAGGGAGTCCATGCTCAGCTCCACCGCCACCTCCGGCTGGCCCTGTTCGAGGGCGATCTGTGCCATGAACTGGAGGGCGTAGGCCTGGGTGGTCCGGTCGTCCTGCGCCCGGAAGACCTCGAGTGCCTCTCGCAGCCGGCTCATCCCCAGGTCGTAGTCGCCCCGGATCCGGTCGATGAAGGCGAGGTTGTTGAGGACCAGGGCCCTGCCGCGCGAATCACCCGCTTCCGTGTAGAGCCCCAGCGCCTTCTCCTGCCGCACGGTGGACTCGGTCAGCCGGCGGAGCCGCAGCTCGACCACACCGAGCTGCTGCTCCATCGCCGCCCACCCGCGCAGGTTGCCGGCGTCGCGGGCCACTTCGAGGGCGTACTCGCTGCACCGGCGCCAGTCTTCCAGGTAGTTCCGCGACTCGAACAGGACCTCCATGGACATGACCAGGTCCCACGCCAGGTCGTCCATGCCCAGTCCAGCCGCCTGCTCGACGACCGCCACCAGGGACAGTCGCTCCGCCTCGAACCACTCCAGCGGCGCCGCCAACAGCTCCTCCATCAGGACGGAGTCGACGTCACGTCGCGGTTCGTCGCCCCGCACGGTGCCGTAGTCTCCGCCCTTCTCACGCCGGAAGGCCTGCTCCGCGATGGTCAGACAGGAACGGAACACCCGCTCGCAAGCCGCCAGCCTCTCCTCTTCGTCCTCCTCCTCCCGCGCCAGCTCCTCCGCGTACAGCCGCATCAGGTTCTGGAAGCGGTAGCGCAGCTGCCCGGTGGCGTCGACGCCGACGACCTCCAGGAACTGCGCGTCCACCAGGTGCTCTATCAGCCGCTCCGCGTCCATGACGTCCCCGTCCAGCAGCGCGGCGCCGACCCAGGCGGTGAAGTCGGGTACGCCGAGCAGCCCGAGGAGCCGGTAGAGCCGGGCGGCGTCCTTGTGCAGGTACCGGTAGCTCAGCTCGAAGCTGGCCCGGACCTGGGACTCGCCCTGGCTGAGCTCGTCCAGCCGGCGCCGCCCGTCGTTGAGCCGGGTCACCAGGTGGCGCACCGTCCAGTGCGGCTTCGACGCCAGCCGGGCCGCGGCGATGCGCAGCGCCAGCGGCAGCCGGTCGCACAGCTCCGCCAGCCGCGCCGCGTCCTCGGGAGCGGCCTGTATCCGGGCCTCGCCGACGATCCGGCCGAGCAGCTCGACCGCGTCCCCCTCGGGCAGTACCCCCAGGTGCACCCGGCCCCGCTGCGGCCAGGTCACCAGCTGCTCCAGCTGTTCCCGGCTGGTGACGAGCACGGTGCAGCCGCCGCTGCCGGGCAGCAGCGGACGGATCTGCGCGAAGGTCCGTACGTTGTCCAGCACGATCAGCACCCGGCGTTCCGCGAGCACGCTGCGGTACAGCGCGATCCGGTCCTCCAGGCCGTTGGGCACGTCGTCGCTCTCCACGCCGAGCGAGCGCAGGAAGCGGCTCAGTATGTCCCCGGCGGTGGTCGGGGCGTGGTGCTCGTCATACCCGCGCAGGTCCGCGAACAGCCGCCCATCGGGGTACTGTTCGGTAACACGGTGCGCCCAGCGGACCGCCAGACCGGTCTTGCCCACCCCCGCGACACCGGTGATCAGCCCGACGGTCGGCGCCCGGCCCCCCTCCCCCTGGTCCTCCACGAGGGTGTCGAGGGAGTCCAGTTCGGCGCCCCGGCCCGCGAACCCCGGCACATCGGGCGGGAGTTCGGAGGGCACGACGCGCCCGCGTGCTCCTAAGGCGTCGGCGGTGCCGTCCACGCCGTCCAAGACACCGGCCGCCGGCGGCTCGAAGGCCAGCGACGGGTCGTCCCGCAGGATCGCGTCGTGCAGCTCCTGGAGTTCGGGGCCCGGGTCCATGCCGAGCTCGTCGATGAACTGGCGCCGCGCCTCCCGGAAGCTCTCCATCGCCTCGGCCCGCCGGCCGGAACGGTACTGGGCGAGGATCAGGTGGTACCGGGTCCGCTCGCGCAGCGGGTGTTCCCTTACGGCGGCGGCCAGTTCGGGCAGCAGCAGCTGGTGCCGGCCCAGCTCCAGCTGGACGCCCGTCATCGCCTCGTAGGCGTTGATGCGCACCTCTTCCCACCGGGCCGCCTCGTCCTCGACGAGCTGTCCGGTGACGCCGGTGAGCGCCGGCCCGCGCCAGAGCGCGAGCGCCTCGGCGTAGCAGCGCGCCGCTTCGGCGGGCCGGTGCGTGCGCACGGCCTCCTCGGCCTCGGCGACCAGCCCGGTGAAGGTGGCGGTGTCGAGGACGTGCCCGTCGGGGCGCAGCAGGTAGCCGGGGTGCGCCGTGACGATGACCTCCTCGGCCACCCCCTCGCTCTTGATGGCCTTGCGCAGGGCCGCGATGACGATGGCGACCTGGGTCCGGGCGGTGGCTGGCGGACGACCGTTCCAGACCACGTCCACGAGGGTGTCAACCGGAACGATACGCCCCGGGCTCAGGAGCAGAAGGGCCAGAATCGTACGTTGCCGGGCACCCCCGACCTGAACCGCCCGTTCCCCCACGGTCACCATGAGTGGTCCGAGAATTCCGAATCTGAGTGTCTCGCCCAACTGTGTCTCCCCCCGTCGCCACCGGGCCCGGCAGCGCGATCACACTACCTGTCTGCCGCTGACAGAAAAGAGCCGCGACGCAAGCAGTGCGACTGGTGAGACACCATGACCGAAAGCTGATCGATCATCTCGACATTGGCTGGAATCAATCGGTGCGGACTCACAGGCACCCGAATGCCGCGTAGGCGACATCCAGCCAACCCCTGGGAACAGGAAGGTCCCGTTCACGCCTCCGCACGGCCACCCGACCGCCACCCCGCGTCCCCCTCCCCCGCGAACCCCATCCGTCCGCCCACGAGTTCGAGGAGCCCCCACCGGGCCACGAATTTGACGACGCGTACGGACGGGAGCCCGGACCGGACTCAGGCCGCGTGGCGGCCGTCCCCCGCGAGGTCCGAGAGCAGCACGTCCATGACGGCCTCCTCCTCAACGCGCAGGGCGTGCTCGGCAAGAGCGTGTGCCAGGTCCGGGTCCCACGGCGACATCGCCGGCTTCCCCTCCAACGGCCGCAGATCAGGACCACTGGCTGCCACCGCCGCGCGGTAATCAGCGGATGTGTACCGCCAGGGCACCCAGGGCACGTGCCCCGACAGCGTCGTGGCGATGCGCAGCCCGCCCCAGTCGAAGTCGCCGTGGTACCGCAGGACGGCACCGAGCCCGTGCAGTCGGGCGAGGAGGGTCAGCGCGGCGGCCGACGGCTGGCCCTGAACGCAGACCAGCGGCCGGGCACCCGGTCCGTGGCTGTCCGCCGCGGCGGACAGGACGGCGGGGTTCTCACAGACGTGGACCACGGGCGGTGCCGTCCGCGGCGGTCGGCGCGTGAGCTGCCGAAGGGTGAGTACGCACGGCTCACCCGCATCGGCCATCCAGTCCAGGGCCGTGGTCCCCCGGAGGTTGAGGGTGAGCACGGTCGAGGAGACGTCGTCCCGGAGCAGGCCGGCCGAGGCCCACACGGCCCGCCGCCAGGCCGCTCCCGCTCCTTCGGGGTGTCCGGTCAGAGCACGGGTGCCGGAGAGCGCGAGGGTGGTCACCGGTGTGCCTTCGTCGAGTGCGTGGGCACTTCCCAGAACATCCGCGGCGAAGACCGCAAGCGACCGGGCCGGTTCGACGGGCAGCTCCCGCAGGACGCGCACGGTCTGCTCCAGCAGCGGACGGGCGGCGGCGGGAGTGCGGGCGAGGCGGCGCACCAGGCCGTCGTCACGCACACGAACGGCCCAGGCGGCGTACGCGGGCCGGTCTGCGGCCAGCCGGGTGAGGGGCTCGTACGCCTCCCTCCAGACCTGTTCCTCGTTCCTGCGGACCTCGTCGAGCGGGACGACCCGTCCGGTGAGCACCGTCACGGCGGCCTCGAGGCCTTGGGGGCTGACGCCCGACCTGACCAGCACCGCGTCCACGGCGTCGAGCCGGACCGTCAGTGCCCTTCCGGCGCCAGGTGCCCGTCCCAGCAGGCGCTCGGCCGCCGCCCGCTCGGCCGGGCTCGGCACGGCCAGCGAGACCGCCCCGGTGAGTGGCTGTCCGCGTTCCAGCCGCCGGCGCGCGCGCTCCACCAGCCAGGCCAGGTCGGCACCGCCGAGCAGCCGGCGCAGGCGCGGTTCGTCGACCGGTGAAGCGTTCACGTCCACAGGGGCTCCGGGTCCGCCTGACGCACCGGGTCCGCGC
Organism: Streptomyces sp. NPDC043896; assembly: GCF_056435605.1. Lineage (NCBI taxonomy): Bacteria > Bacillati > Actinomycetota > Actinomycetes > Kitasatosporales > Streptomycetaceae > Streptomyces > Streptomyces sp. NPDC043896. The sequence continues at coordinate 180,624 of NZ_JBWKEE010000004.1, read as the reverse complement.
GGCGTGTGCGGGCCGTGCCGTCCCACTCCCACCGGGTGACGAGGACTGCGGCCACCTCGTCGACGCGGGCGAGCTGGGCGATGGCGATGCCCGGCACCTGCGGATAGCACGCCCACTCCCGCTCGCTGGTCATGACCACGTCCAGATCGAAGGCGTGCAGGAGCCCCAGGCACTTGGCGCGCGAGTCGTCGTCCACACCGGCGAACGCCTCGTCCAGGGTCACCAGACGCGGCGCATACGGGCTGCCCGCGCTCGCGTAGTGCGAGGAGGCGGCGGCGAACAGGGGAACGGACACGGCCAGGACGCGTTCGCCTCCGGAGGCGGGTCCCGTGGCGGGCACCCAACGGCCGTGCTGCTGGCGCTCAACGGCGAACTCGTGCCAGGAGCGGTAGTCGAGGGCGGCGGTGAGGTGCTCCAGCCAGCTGCCCGCCGCGTCCTCGGTCTGCTGCCGGGCGATCTGTGCCTGAAGGAACTCACCGACGGCGGCCCGGTCCCCGGCCGTCCAGGCATCAGCGGTCTGGAGCAGCCGGCCACGGGCCTGGGCGAGTCCGACCGGCGCCTTGCGGGAAGGCCGCCACACCAGGCGCAGCCTCATACCGGTGGAAGTCGGCCGGTCCTCCAGCTCGGAGTTCATGGCGAGCACCTGCCGCTCGGCGGCCGCGATCAGCTCCTGGAGGGTTCCGGCCACCTCGGTGATGAGGTGGGTTTCGAGGATCTCGCGCTCGTGTGCGGAGAGGATGCGGGTGAGTTCGCCGACCTCGGCCCCCAGCGCCTCGGCGAGTTCGGGTACTGCTCGCTCACGCCCCTGGTAGACGACGTCTACGATCATTCCGTCCTCGACCATGCGGGCCGAGGCCGAGTTGCCGTGCCGCGAAAGTGCGTCCTGGAGGATCTTCAACTCCTCGCTCAGACGCCGCTGCACACGCTCCCACGCACCGTCCGAATCGTCGGTTGCCGACAGCTCCGATTCGAGGGCACGGGCCAGGGCGATGGCCGGCGTGGGGGCCCACGGGCCGTCGTCGGCGGCCGGTACGGCGAGCTCGGGAAGCGCGATGGCGATCAGTCCGGTGGCGGTGAAGCGCTGGAGCGCGGCGATGGCCTCGGAGCGCGCCGAGGCGGCTTCGGTGACGGCCTTCTCCAACTGGGCGATCGCTCCCTCCGCCCGGCTGGCCCGTCGGTCAGCCTCCGTGCGCCGGTCCTGGGCACGCCGCCGGTCGGCCGCGCAGCCGCGCAGCGCTTCCGCGGTCTCCGCCAGGAGCCGCTCCAGCTCCGCCACGGCGGCGCCGACGGTCGCACGCAGCGTGGCCAGTCTCTCGTCCGCGGCCGCCACCTCGTGGGCGGCCTCTTCTGCCCGCGCCGCGAGTTCCGCGCTCCGCTCACCTGCCCGAACCGCCTCCTCACGTTCGTCGTCCGCCTGCCGGGAGGCCTCGCTCCGCTCACGGAGTGCGGGCCAGAGTCCGGCCAGGACGACGTCGAGTTCGGCGAGGGCCCGGCGTACGGCGGCCAGCGCCGGCCGGTCCGCGGGCAGCCCCAGATCGGCTGCGGTCTCCCGCAGCTCGACGGTGGCGGACTCGGCTTGCTCGGCTGCGGCCGCGGCCTCGGCGGCCCGCTCGTCGCGGCGGTTCCGGGCGCGGCGCACGGTGTCGGCGGCAGCCGCGGTCTCGGCGTGCGCCCGCATCAGGGGGGCGTCGTCGGGCACGGAGGCCAGCTCTCCGTCGAGCGTACGCCGACGCGTCGCCAGAGCCTGCGCCTGCGAGTCGGCCTCGGCAGACGCCTGCCCCAGGAGCGCGAGTTCCGCCCGCAGTGCCGTGATCCGCACGCGCCTCGCGGCTTCCCGGGCGCCCTCTCCGATGTACTCGGCGGCGGGTTTGGCCCAGCGGCCGGTGAGGACTCCGACGCGGTGGCGTCCGTCCGGCGCGATCCACGTCGCGGCGGTACCCCCCGAGGTACCGCCGAGGCCGATCGCCTCCAGGATCCGGGTCACCGCCTCCGCTCCGACCTGTGCGGCGCGGGCGTCGCCGTGGTCGACGGCCGGGCGCAGTACGTGGGCGAGGGACTGCCCCTCCACCGGTCCGGTGTCCGGGGCGAGGAGTACGTCATGACCGTCCGCGGAGAGGGCCGCTCCGTCAGGGCGCACCCACGCGTCCAGCAGGCCGGCCCCCTCCAGCGCCGCCTCCAGCCCGGCACGGTCCTGGTCCGTGACCTCGTCCCGGAAGTCGATCAGCCTCCACAGTGGTGCACCGGGCGTCTGGTCCCGCAGGCCGGGTGTCCGGGTGTAAGGGGCCTGCGGCCCGCGCCGGCCACCGGACTCCAGCCCGGCGAGTTCCTGTTCCGCCTCGCGGGTCCGGGCTGCCAGGCCGGCGCGGTGCTGTGCCGCTTGCGCCGCCTGGTCGGCGAGCCAGGCGGCGGTGGCGCTGTGCGCCTCCGCCGCGCGCAGGCGTGCCGGGTAGGGGCCGTCCTGGTGCCGGGTCCACTCCTGGAGCTCGTCCAGGAGTCCGGCCGCGTCGGCGTACGCCAGCTCCCCGCACCGGCCGGCGTGCTCGCGTACGGCGTCGACCAGAGCCCGTCCCGCGGCCTGCTCCGTGCCCCTGGCGGCGTCCAGCACCTCGGTGGCGTGCGCCAGCTCGGTCTCCGTCTCGTCGAGCCGGAGTACGGCCGTCCGGCGCCATGCCGCCGCCTCTTCGGCCTGGTCGGCAAGCGCCTCCACGTGTGTGAGGGTGCGGCGTCTGCGGTCGGTCGCCTCCGATACCGCGGTCCGCAGGTCGGCAGCCGTCCGTCCTTCGTCTCCGGGGAGGCTCATCCGGGCTGCCGCCGCCGCTTCCCGGGCCCGCAGGAGCGTGGCCCCGGCCAGCTCCTGGGCGGAGCTGAGCCGGTTCTCCGCGGCACCGAGACGGCTGAGCGCCCTGGTGTGCTGCACGGACGCATTCTCCCGGTCGTCGTGCGCGCGGTTGAGGTCGCTCTCGGCCCGCTCCAACGCCTGTGCGGTCCGCTCCAGTTCGTGGGCGCTGCGCATCTCCGGGCCCTCGCGCAGGGCCGCGTCGGCCGCCTCCAGCCGCGCCCGGGTCTCGGCCAGTGCGGCGACGCGCTCCTCCGCGGCCGTCCGCTCCTCCTCCGCCGCGGTCTTCTCTGCCTGCGCCTCGGCGAGATCGCGCAGCAGCTGCTCGTACTTCGAGTGCTCGCTGCGCGGGAGGCGGGCGCGACGGCGGGAGGCGGCGCGGGCATAGCGCCGGTAGTGGTCCAGGAATGTGGAGGCGGCCTTCTCCGCCGCCCCGGCCGCCCGCAGCTCCTCCTTCTCCTCGTCCAGGGAGCGGAAGGCCTCGGCCACGTCCGCGATGACGGCCTGGTCCATCGGCGGGAGGGCCTCGGTGAGGGCACGGGACAGGGCGGCCTCGTTGGGGCGCTTGGACAGCTGCGGCTGACGCAGTTGGACGAGCAGGTCCACGAGGGCGGCGTAGCGCTGCTCCCCGAGGCCGAACAGGGCCTCGTCGACGGCCCGGCGGTAGGACTTGGCCTGGTCATAGACCAATCCCCGTCCGTCGACGGCCTCGATGAGCCGGTCCCGTGACAGGACGGTGCCGGTGGCGTCGAGCAGGCTCAGTGACCCGTCCGCGCGCGCGTCGGCGGGCCCGTGGTCGATCCGCTGGCCGGTCACCGCCCACCAGTGCCGGGCGATACCGCGTCCGCTGACGGCCTTGAGCCCGCAGAGCAGGGTACGGAACTGCTCCTCGCCGCTCACCTCGTCCCGGCGGCCGAACTCCACCCAGGTATAGCCGAGGCGTTCGGAGTGCGGGTGCTCACCACCGAGCAGGAGGTTCCACTCCATCCGCTTGCCGGCGTCGCCGTCCGGTTCGACCCGGCGGGCGCCGAGGTCCCCGTCGAGCAGGAAGGGCAGGGTCAGGGCCAGCACCTTGGACTTGCCGGTGCCGTTGTTCCCCCGGAGCAACAGCCGGCCGTCGCGGAAGTGGAACTCCTCCACGTCGTAGTGGAAGAGGTCGACGAGACCGATCCGCAGCGGCTGCCAGCGAGGGCGCGCCGGGGCGGGGAGTACGGGACGGTGGGTCAAGGCAGGTACGCCTTTCGCTGCGCCGGCACCTGCGCCGTGCCGGTGGTCCGGGGTTCGAGCACGACGGTCTCGCCGACCGCGTAGCGGGCGAGTGCCGGGCGTGGCAGGACGCCGTCGGCGGTGCGGGAAACCAGGCCGAGAGCAGCCAGCCGGGCGACGGCCTGCTCGGCCAGGTCGGCCTCGGCCCCGGGCTCCCGCGCCGATTTGGACCAGAATCCGGAATGCTCGGCAGCCAGTTCCACCACACGGCGTTCGAGGTCGGCCATGGGTACGGCCACACCTGCGACCGCCGTGAGGTACTCGGCGAGCAGGAGGGTGACATGGCCGCGGGTGCCCGATTCCGGCATGCGGACGTCGGTGAGGTCGTCCTCGGGGTCGACCATGGCGATGCCTTCGGCACGTACTTCGGCGACCAGCCCGGTCAGTTCGTTGATACGGGCGGTGAGGAAGCCGCGCTGGCGCGTGAGGTAGCCGAGTTCTGCGTCGGTCAGCTCGTCGTAGTAGAGGACCGGGTCGTCGAGCAGTCGCCGGGTCAGTGACCATCGCATGGCGCGGAAGCGCAGTTCGTCGCTGTCGAGGGCGGTTTCCGCGGCGAGCTCGGCGAGCCGGCCCTCCGGCGTTTCGGCCCGGACGGTCGAGGGCCCCAGGCGGGTGGCGAGCAGACCTGCGAGCACCCGCCGTTCGACGTCGTAGAGGACGTCGCCGGCTCCGCTGACGTACGCGTCCTCGTCGCCGGCGACGCGCCGCAGGACTCCGAGGTGGAGCAGGAGCCGTACGACGGCGGCCAGGTCGACCCGCTCGTCACGGCGGTCCAGGGTGAACTGGATGCCCGCCTCGGCCAGCCGGGGGTCCTTGGCGTCCAGCACGATCTGGTCGGCGAGGCGGCCCAGAGCGATCTGCGACTCGCCGCGTTCGAGGGCGGCCAGGCCGAGGCAGAGCAGGACGTACCGACGGCGGCTGAACGGGACGGCACTGCGGGAGACCTCGCGCGCCGGGTGTGTGGCGTTGTCCAGCACACCGGGGATCCTGCCCAGCCGGGCGCTCTCGGCGTCGACCCGGAGGGACCATCCGGTGTTGCGTTCGAACCACTCGCGCAGCTCGGAGGCGTGGCGGCGTACGAGCCGGAACTCGTCGGCGTACGCACCGTGGGCCAGCAGCAGCGGCTGCTTCAGCAGGGCACGAGCGGCCTTTCGCCGCTCGGCGGCGTGCTGCCCGTCGAGTACTTCGGTGAGCGGCGTCGTCATCACGCCCCGCCCCTTCCTTCGGTGAGGTCGACGATCTCGATGGTGTGGTCCGGACCCCGGAAGAACCCGTCCGGGCTCCGGACCTCGGCCGTGGATCCGTCGGTCAGTGCGGTCAGCCGGATCTCCATCGAGCCGTCGCCACTGGTCGCGGCGGTGTGCGTCATCCCGGGCCGCCAGGTGGCCAGCGCGTCGCCGAGGAGCTGGAGGAACAGCCGGAAGCTGAGGGGATCGAGCTCGCCGAGTCCGGACAGCCTGGTGATGCCGTGGGTCACGAGCCGGGCCCGGGCGGCGGCCGTCTCGGCGGCCTGCTTGGCAGCCGTCTCGGCGAGCAGTCGGCGAGCCTGCTGCCGGTCCTCGACCTTGCGGGGTTTGCCACGCCGCTCGTAGCTTCCCGTGCGGCGCAGCTGCGGGCTGATCCGCAGTGGTGCCGCATCGGCCCACGCCGTTCCGGCGGGCTCGGGACGGGCGTGGCGGGCTGCCAGCGTCTCGGGGTCCACGGTGAGGTGCCGGGCCGGGTAGAGACCGAAGGCGGTGCGCCACAGCCGGTGCCGGGCGTCGTCGTCGGGCGCTTCGGCGAACCAGCGCGCGAGGGTACGGAAGTCTGCGGAGCGGTCCGAACGCCCGGCCCGCCGCTCGTTCAGCGACCGTACGACGGCCAGCAGCTGCGGGACCGCGCCGAGTGCCCGGCCGCGCAGCAGCCGGGCCTGCGACTCCCGCCCGTCCCGGGTGAGGAACCAGGCCGCCAGCCCCGCCCACCGGCCGGCCCACCGCTCGTACGCGGCCCGCTCCGCGTACACCGCCTCCTGCGGGCTGGCGTCCGCCGCCTCGCGTGCGGCCGCGGCCCGCAACAGCCGCTCGATGCTGCCGCCCGCCTCCAGCTCCAGGATCAGCCGGGCGATGCGGCCGCCAAGGGTGATCAGGTCCTGGATGAACCGCTCCAGGTACTGGATGAGCTGGTCCTTGTAGGCGAGGAAGACCTCCTCCCCCACGTCGTGGAGGTCGATGGTCCGCTGGAGGGAGCCCATGAAGGCCCGCGCATTGTCGGCGAGCGCGCCGAACCGGCTCGCCAGCCCGTCCAGCGCCAGATGCGTCTTGGCCGGATCGGGTTCCTCCTCGGCCGCCAGCACGAGCAGGGCGCGCAGCTGCGTCACGATGTCGTGCAGCGCGACGGCCTGCAGCGCTCCCCGCCGTCCGAGCGCCTCGTCGTACGCGGCCAGGGCCTCCTCGGCCGCCTCGCCCTCCCGCGTGAGCTGGTAGATGAACCGCTTGCGGTAGAAGTCCTCGACGGCGGTGACCCGCCCGGTGTCCGGATCGGCCCGCAGGTTCCCCCACGCCACCAGGCTGTCGAGCGCCTTGACCACGGCGTCGACCTCTGCCGGCCGGCGCTCGGGGGCCAGCCCCGCGTACACGTCCTCGGGCCGCAGGTGCACGGCGAACCGCTCTTTGGCGACGAGGAAGGCCCGCATCACCGCCCGGTAGAGCAGCACGTTCGGAGCGGTGAGGTGCGCGAAAGGCCCGTAGCCGCCGGGCGGACCCTCCGCCCGGGAAGAGATCGTGTCCATTGCCCGCCATTTTCGTGGAGCCTCGTCCATGATCGGCAGGGACTTCGGTACTTGGCCGATTCGCACTGGTCCCGACCGTCTCCGGCCCGCACCGGTGTCACCACAAGCGCTGGAGGAGCCACCGCCGGCTTCGCGTGCGCTCTGGCCCCGGCCTCCACCCGCATCCACGGCGGCTAGGCCTCACTGCGCAGCCTCGACGTGATCGCGGTGAGCGCCAGGGTCACCCGGTAACCGTCGTGTGAACTGATGAGCGCCGTGCCCGACAAGCGGCTCACGCCACCACTGCCCCTGGCACCCAGGGCTTCCTGCCTGGCCGCGGAGACGAAGGGGCGAGGCAGTCAAGGGCCCGTCGGGGAACCTCGCCTCTTCGTCCGGGCAGGTCAGGCGTCCTCGCGCACCGGCTCCAGGATCGCCACGCACTCCACGTGGTGGGTCATCGCAAAGATATCGATGCTGAGATAAACAACAAAGCCGCAGGTCAGGGACCCTATCCACCTGCCCTCGAGGACGCCGTGCGTCAAACGAGCGTCACTAGCGCCGGCCTGCCTTACGGGCCGACGCGCTGTTCCAGCGAGCCGCCCTCCGGAAGCACCCCAGCCAGGCTAGCGGAAACCGGCACGGCGTCGTCGGCCACACCCTGGACAGGGTCTGGCCGGCGACGCCGAGAAGCGTGATGTGCGAGGTGGACTGGGATTACCTGCCGTCAACGGCTGGGAGCTCCGGTCGTCGGACTCGACGTGGCCGCCACAGGAACGATCAGCTCGGACTCACGTCACCGTCCGCCGCCCCGAACCCGGCGAGTCTCCTCAGGAGAGTTTCTTGCGGAATACGAGTAGATGCAGTCCCGGTGGGGTCTTGATCGTCGACTGGTGTGCCATGCCAGCTGCGCTCGCGACCTCGCGGATCTGGGCCGCGGTCCGCTCCCTTCCGCCGAGGAACAGGAACATGCGCAGATCCATGGCGGTGATCGCTCGGGGGTCGGCGTCGTCCACGAGTCGCTCCACGATGACGAAGGTGGAGTCCTTTCGGCCGGCTTCGGCGCAGCGGCGCAGAATGGCGGACGCCTGTTCGTCGTTCCAGTTGTGGATGACGTTGACGAGTGTGTACACATCCGCGGTGCCCGGCAGGGGGTCGAAAAAGCTGCCGGTCACTGGGGTGAACCGATCGCCGAAGCCTGCGGCTGCGATACGGGCGGTGGCGGCCGCCACCGCACCGGGGAGGTCCACAAGCACGGTGCGCAAGGTGCTGTGGGTGCGCATGAGGGCTTCGACGAGAACTCCCGTGCCACCACCCACGTCGACCATGCGCCTGGCCCGGTCCCAGGGATACGCGGCCAGTAGGTCCGTGACGTAGCTCTCGGCGTGCGTGTGGCGCAGGCCGTCGAAGGTCGGGCCCCGACTTTGGAGGGCGAGGTCCTCGTAGAAGGGCCGCCCGTGCAGCCTGGGGTAGGAGGGCTCGCCGCTGCGTAATGCGCCGAGGAGGTCTCCGACAGCGGCGTCCATGCGCGCCCCGGCTCCTGAAGCATCGAGCCATTCGCGTAGGCCCGAGGGGTGGCCCTCCAAGAGAGTGAGGGATAGGGGGGTGAGCGCGTACGTTCCCGGGCTCGGCTCGGCGAACACGCCGCGGCATGCGAGGAAGCTGAGCACGCGACCGAGCAGGTCTGGGTCGGTGCCCGTCCGCTCGGCCAGCGACAGGGCGGTGTCGTGGCCTGCGGCTATGTGGTCGGCCATCCGCAGAGTGGCGGCAGCGCGGAGCGCGATGGGGGCGAGTCCGCTCGCCGCCTCTACGAACTCAAGATCGGCGGTCACTTCTGCACTCCCGAGAAGTCGGTTTGGTCGTCGTCCGTGATCTGGCTGCCCAGCAAGAGCCGGTAGTGCTCGCTGGTATGCGCCAGTTCGTGGTGGCTGCCTGCTGCGACCACCTCGCCGTCGTCGACGACAAGGATGTGGTCGGCATCGCGCACGGTCGAGAGGCGATGGGCAACGATCAGCACGGTGACGCAGTCCCCGTGGAGGCGGCGCAGTCCGTCCATCACCGTCTTCTCGTTCTCCGCATCGAGGCTGGAGGTCGGCTCGTCGAGAAGCAGGAGGGCGGGCCGGGTCAGCAGAGCCCGTGCGATCGCCAGGCGTTGGCGCTCGCCGCCGGACAGCTGCGACCCGTGCTCACCCACCTGGGTGTCAACGCCGTCGGGCAGGCCCTGGACCCAGTCGTGGAGGTTGACCTGGTGCAGGACTCTGTCGATGTCGGCCGCATCCGATGGCCGACCCATACACAGGTTCTCGCGGATCGTTCCGTGGAGTACTGGTGCGCTCTGCTCGACGAGGGACACGAACTGTCGGCACTGAGCGCGGGTCAAGTCAACTGCGTTGTGGCCGAGGTAGGTTATGGTGCCGCTCGTCGGCTCGTAGAACCGGCAGATCAGGGAGAGGATCGTCGACTTGCCTGATCCGGATGTGCCGACGAGTGCCGTCCTCGACCCGCGGGGGAGCTCGAAGCTGACTCCGCTCAGCGCGGGGCGGTCGTCGTAGGAGAAGCGGACGTCGGCGAAGGAGAGCGTGGGGACACCTGGAGCGGCTGCTGCGATCGCGCTCGGTGCGCTTTCGTCTGATTCGGTGGGCAGGTCCAGGGCCTCCTGTACCCGCTGAAGTGCTCCCATGGCCCGCTTGAGCGTGGTGAGACCTTCCAGCAGGTTGCCGAGGGGCATCACCAGGTAGGTGGCGTAGAGCAGTACGGCGACCAGGTCGCCGAGTTGGAGATCTCCCGAGGCGACGCGCATGCCGCCCACCACGAGGACGAGGAGGAAGGAACCAGAGGCGGCGAGCTGGATCGCGGGCTGGGCGGTGGCGGCGAGCCGTGCGCCTCTGATCCCTGCGGCGAAGGCTGCCTCGGCCGACGCCAGGAGCCGGTCCGTCTCCACTTGCTCTGCCCGGTGGATCCGGATGGTCCGGATCGCCGAGAGGCTCCTTTCGAGATCCGCAGTCAGCACCCCCACCGCAGTTCGGGACTGCTCCGCCGCTTGTCGGATGCGGTCCAGGACGACCGCCACCCCCAGCGCGGCGACGGCGAAAACGCCCAGCACGACGAGGAACAGGACAGGGTCGATGGCGACCATGAGCACGGACGCGCCCGCGACGGTGAGGGCTCCCACGGCGATCTCCACGAGACTGCGCGTGATGCTGTCGCGCAGTGCCTGGGTGTCGCCGGTGGCGCGGGATATCAGGTCTCCGGTGCGATGGGTGTGGAGTACGGGCAGATGCAGGCGGATCAGCCGCTGAACGAGCAGCCGCCGTATCCCCAGGACGACGCTCTCGCCACTGCGCTCGAGGAGGTAGCGGCCGGCGGTGTCGATCAGCGTCTGCGCCACGAAGAGGGCGGCGAGGGTCAGCACAAGGCCGGCGATGGGCTCGGACGTGCGGACGCGGTCGATGATCCGGCCGGCGAGCACCGGCTGCGCGAGACCGAGCACGGAGGCGGCGATCACCAGAGTGACCGCACAGGCGACAAGACCCCGGTGCGGCCGGAGCAGGTGAAGGAGTGCCGCGAGCCCCACGGGCTTGGCCGTGTCCCGACTAGGAGACATCAGCAGCCCCCACATGCATGAGCACCCCGTAGGCCGTCGGCGTCCCCGGCTCGGCGACGACCCTTCCATCCGCTTCGAGCCAGGCATGTGCCGCGAAGGGCGGCGTCCGGCGGACACCGACGTTCCAGTCCGGCCACCTGCCCTCAGCCCGGCACAGGAGCGCCACCGCGATCGAGCGGGGGAGGCATCCCTGCCACCCGGCACAGCGGGGGCTGGCCGCGGCTACAGCACGGTAGTACCGCTCCACCGTCTCGTACTCCGCCTGCCGGGCTCCGTCCGCCGCCCGCCGCATGAAGGAGCGGATCCGATGCGGGGCCATGCGCGCCAGGAGCAGCCCGGCCAGCACGGCGCTACTTACCTTCGCCCGCCGCCATACACCGCCCGGCTCTCGGGTGGGCATGGTCATCCCGGCGCTCATGGCTGAACCAGCTCCGCCTCACGCAGCTGGGCGATGAGCGCTGCGACATCGGAGGCCGCCTGCTCTTCGCCGATGTCGTACTCGGCCACGAGCTTCCTCGCGACGTGCGCCGGGTCGTGCTGTTCGATCAGGCCAGTCACCACTTTCGTGCCCGTGGGGTTCAGCTGGAAGTAGGCGCCAGTGCGCTCGTCCAGCAGGACCGATCCGTATTCGGTGGGCACCATCGAGATGTGGTCGTGCAGCTTGAAACCCATAAGTGTCTCCTGTCTGTGCTATGCCTGCTCCAGGCTGCGGAGCCACAGCTCACAGGCCACGGTGGTGAGCAGCGCGCCGTCGTCCAGTTCGACGGAGTCCGGGCGTGCGCACAGGCATGCCAGGCGCTGCCCGTCGACCAGGCCAAGTTCCGCAAGCCGTGAGTCGGACCAGAGTTGGCTGAGATGCGGCGCGTAAGTGCGCAGCCCCACTGCCAGGTCCATGCTTCCTACCCCCTTGGTCGTCCTTGTGAGCAGGTCGGGGGCCACGATGCCGTGCATGGCGGCGGCGAGCAGCGGCTTGTAGGCGAAGGGCCGGGCCCGGTCCTCGATACGCACTGCGAGTGCGGCCTCCATTACCCGGTCGTCGAAGAAGGGCATGGAGAGGGGCAGTCCGGCAAAGGCGGTGATGTCCGTCAGAGCTCGCGCGAGGCGGGCTCCGTCGCGAATCCCGTCGAGCTCGAGATGGCGTCCCGGGGTGGAGGCCAGCGGTGCCGCCGTCTGCGCGGCCTGCCGGACTTCCTCGTGAATCGTCTCTACGGCGGATGGTGTGAGCCAGGGCGGCATGGTCGCCCCGAGTCCCCAGGTGAGAATGGGGAACCGCGGGTCCGCCCCGGTGCCCGAAGTCGCCGACGTCGCCAACCAGCGCTGGTAGGAGCCAGGGCTGATCAGTTGTCTGGCCATGCCGATCCACGGCCAGCCGAACATGCCGCGATAGGCATTCATGTGGCGCAGGGCCAGCAAGGGCCGGCTGCGTAGGAGGTCTGCGGTCAGGGTCGGCAGGCCGACGAACAAGTGGTCACCGCCGTGGCCGGTGAGGTGGAGGTCTGCGCCCTCCCGGCGCGGAATCTCCGTCATTGCCAGGACTCGTGCCCGGCTGGCGACGGCGATGGACGGCTCGTCCAGCGGCTCGGTCGCCCGGTCCAGCTGTGCGTAGACCAGCGGCAGGCGTTCGGCCGGGATCACTCGGTGGTCGACCTGGCAGGCGTGGCTCACGGCGCGTGCGGCCCAGGCCGCGTCCTCGTCCAAGGGGTCGCGGCTGGCGGCCGTCACGGCCATGACCGGTTGCTCCCGCTCGGCGAGGAAGAACAGTGCCGTGGAGTCGAAGCCGCCCGACAGTTCGCTGCTGACTCTCGTCCGCCCCCGCGCATGCTGCCGAACCGAAAGGCTCAGGGCTTCCCGTACCCGATCCGCGCCGGCGGCCAGCGTTCTGCTCGGTGCCGGCGGGCACCACCAGCACTCGACCCGCCTGTCCCGCCCGTTGCTCAGGACGAGACAGTGCCCCGGTGGGACTGTCTCGATGCCGCGCCACAGCCCACGCTCGGGTAAGGGATGGGGCACGGGCTCCAGCAGCCGGAGCGCCAGCGCGGACCGATCCAGCGGTGCCCCCGTCAGCCGCGCGAGCGTGCGGGCCCGGTCGCTGGCCCAGATGTGGCCGACGTGCTCTGTGTAGGACACCTGCCGGAGCCCCGACGCGGTGCCTTGTACGCGAGATCTCCCGGCAATGCGGGCGATGACGTGGAACACCCCGGGCAGCGAGGTGATGAATCCGTCCAGGTCCGCAACGCTCGCGCATGCTGAAAGGGCAGTTGCCATCTGGTCCTGGGGCACGTCGCCAGGCCCTATGAGGGCGAGCGTCTTCCCGTCTGCGTGGACGACGGAGAGAGTGGCGAAGGGCAGGTCTGCCAGGATCCAGGGCCGCCCGGAAGGGTGGGGCACGACGTGTGTCGGCTCGAAGGGAAGGCACCCGACAGCCGCAGTGGCCGCATCGTGGTCAGGTGCCACCACAAAACTGTCCATGGGATGCCGGGTACCTTCCTACCTCGTTGAGCCGCGGTTACGGGATCAGCCGACCAACCAGCTGGTCGGAGAGGATCCGGCCGAACCCGGCCGTAGCGGCCGCGAACGCGCCACGCTCGATCAGAGCAGGGGCCTCGTAGAACTTCTTCATCTCATTCACCTCCTCCCGTGCTGTGATGACTCCACTCTGCCCCCCCTGCAGCCCCGTGCCCATTGGCTTCAGAGCCAGTCTTTGCGTGTATGCGAACGCAGTCAGACACACCTTCAGGCGTGACTGGAGTTCCAACTTCGAGAGGATGCTGCCGGTGTGGGCGCGTACCGTCCGCTCCGTCACCACCAGTTCGTCGGCGATCTCGGCGTTGCTGGCCCCGTCGGCCAGTAGCCGGAACACCTGGAGCTCTCTGCTGCTGAGCCGGCTGACGCGGTGCAGAGCCGGCACCCACTCGGGCATCGTTGATCTCGGTCGCATGACGACGTGCCTCCCCCTGTGCCTGAGGACGGAAAGAGCCACTGGCGAACGAGGCGTAGACCTCTCGGCTGCCTCAACTCAGGTGAAGACCCAGTGAGCGGAGGGTCTGCACACCAGTGGAACTTGCGTGTGGGGACCATAACTTGACGGCCCACCCCCTTCAACTCATGTCCCAAAACTGGCACGATCGTTGTTGACACAGGTGGAGACCCGGTGAGGGCCGGAGGGGCCATGAGCGACAAGGCAGGGCAGAGCCTGGCCGACAGGCTGAACCAGCTCTTCGCAACGGTTCGTCCCGATCCGCATCACGAGTACAGCAACGAGTACGTCGCCGCCGCGATCAGGCAGTCGACTGCAGACGTCTCCATCTCCCAGAGCTACATCTGGCAGCTCCGCAACGGGCGAAAGAACAACCCGACGCTCAAGCACCTTCAGGCATTGGCTGGGTTCTTCGGCGTGCCGACCGCTTACTTCGTCGAGGACGAGGCGGCAGACCGGATCACGGAACAGCTGGAAGCCCTCGCCTCCGAGCAAGCCCGGCTCCACGAGGCGTCCAAGGGCGACGACGTGAAACTGATGGCCATGCGAGCCGGTCAGTTGTCGCCCGAGCATCGGAAGCAGGTGATGGACCTGCTCGATGTCGTGTATCGCCTGGAGCAGGCGGAACGGGAAATCCTTCCCCGTGATTGACTGATTCTCTGCTGGCCGCCTGCAGAGCCGCGCTGTTGGATGGGATCGCACCCTGGCAACGCGATCGGAGAGACGCCTTGAAAGAGCGAGAGCTGAGACGCCAATGCAGGCGAACTCTCCGGTCCCTTGGAATCCAGCCACCACTTCATGTGCCAGCCTTCTGCCGGGCATTGGGAGAGCATAGGCGGCGCCCCATCCGACTGATCGACTACCCCCTGCCTGTTCCCGGACCCTACGGCGTGTGGATTGCCAGCAAATCGGCGGACTACATCTTCTACCAGAGGGAGACCAGCAGGGCCCATCAGGATCACATCATCCTGCACGAGGTCGGCCACATTCTGGCAGGCCACCAGAGCGACGAAATGGACGACGAGTTCTGGCAGTCGATGGCCCCAGAGCTGTCCGTCGACGTCATCAAGCGAGCGCTCCGACGAACCTCGTACGACGATGACCGGGAACGAGAAGCCGAGCTTGTCGCCACCATCATCCTGGAATGGGCCTCCGTACTGAACCGCGTGACCCCGAAGACAGGGGACGACCAATCGGCTCGACGCATTAATTCCGCACTGGGTGACAGACTGGGGTGGTTATAGCCGTGGTGCTGTCCTCACTCCTCGGAGGAATTCTCCTCCTGGCGCTCTGCTGGAAGATTAGCCAGCTGGTCAAGGCACCCTCCGACAGGGTCCTCCGGTCGGTAACGCTATGCATCCTCTGCGCCGCACTGTCATTCCCTCTGGGACTCACCTCAGTTGCACGGTACGTCGATTCACTGACCGGTGACGGAATCGCGAAGCTGCTGCAGAACGCACTGCTTCTCGTCCTTGTCTACTTCCTGCAATGCGTCTTCCTCTATTCGGCATCGGATCGCACGGCGGGCAACAAGCGCGCACGGAGGGAACTGATACCCCTGACCTCCGCCATCGGTATCGCCACATTGGCCATGGCTATCACACCGGGGCCAGAACGCGCCCATACGTACGCGACGGCGAACATGCGCGAACCGGGAGTCGCTCTCTTCTACCTCGCGGCAGGTATCTACCTCGTCTACGGGCTGGCCTTGGCACTGTGGTGGACATTGCACTACGTACGGGTGTCAAACGAGCCGCTGCGCACCGGTTTGCGGCTGGTGGCGGCCGCGTTGACCGCCATGGTGCTGATGGGGTCGCTTCGCGAGACGCTCACCGTGACGCGCTGGGCCGGCGAATCCGTACCGGCGGCCCTCATAGTTGGAGCGAAGCTGCTCCTGGACATCGCGATCCCGCTGTTCGTCGCGGGGATTCTCTATCCTGCGGCCGCCACGCGATGGAGGACCGGCCGCCTGTGGGCGCATCGTCGTCGGATGTACCGGCGGCTGACCCCGCTGTGGACGGCTCTGCACGAGGCTTTCCCGGAGGACTCCCTCCACCGCACGCCTGCAGGGGGCTTGCGCGACGCGCTGCGCGTCCGCGGGATTCACCGCCGGTACTACCGGCGCGCCATCGAGTGCCGGGACGGTCTCGTACGCATCAGCCCCTATCTCGCAGAGCTGGATGCCCCGATGGAACCCTCCGCCCCACTCCCACCAGGACGAGCAGCGGTACACCTTCGCAAGGCGCTGGCCGCGTACACGGCGGGAGCACCGGCACCCGGACGAGCCATTGCCGTGGCCCTGCCCGGAGGCAACGACCTTGACGACGACGTGAGGCAGCTCGTGGCGCTCTCGGACGCGCTGCGGACCTACCAGGAAGGCGCATGATGCACACCGTGATTTCGGCGGAGCGGATGGTCTCCGGCCCCGGCGGGAGGGTGGTTCGCGACGGGGCCGTGCATGTCCGGCGGGGCGTGATCGTGGCCGCCGGACCGCGCCCGGAGGTCGAGGCACAGGTCGAACCCGCAGTTCCCCGTCTTCACTTCCCCGAAGGTACGTTGCTGCCCGGGCTCATCGACGCCCACGTCCACCTCGCGCTCGACGCCGGCCCCGACCCCGTGGAGACCCTGCGGGCCTCGTCCGACACCGACCTGTACGCCGGGATGGCGATGCGCTCGGCACAGCTCCTAGCCACAGGAGTCACGACCGTACGCGATCTCGGCGACAGGGGAGGACTGGCCGTCCGCCTACGGGACGAGATTACGGCCGGGCGGCTGTCGGGTCCGCGCATCCTCGCCGCCGGGACACCTCTGACCGCGCCCGGCGGGCACTGTTGGTTCCTCGGCGGGGAGGTCGAAGGCGAAGGCGCGATCCGCGCCGCAGTACGCCGTAACGCGGCAAGCGGTGTCGACCTCATCAAGGTGATGTCCACCGGAGGCGGCATCACCAAGGGCGGACCACCTGTCTGGCAGGCCCAGTTCACCATGCGCGAGATGCGCGTCGTCGTGGAGGAGGCCCATAGGGCCGGGCTGCCGGTGGCCGCCCACGCGCACGGCACGGAGGGCATCGCGGCCGCAGTGGCCGCCGGCGTCGACAGCATCGAGCACTGCACCTGGATGGCCCGGGACGGCTTCGACGTACGCAAAGAACTGGTGGCCGCCATGGCCGACCAGGGCATCGCCGTCTGCCCTGCCGCCAGTCCCGACTGGCGGGGCTTCGCGGAGCGCTTCGGCCCGGAGCGGGCCGAGGAGATGTTCGGGCGGATCCGGTGGATGACGGAGAGCGGGGTACGACTCCTGCCTGGAACCGACGCCGGTGTGCCCCGCGCCGTCTTCGACGGCTTCGTCTCCAGCCTGGAGTTCTTCGAACACATCGGAATGACGCCGGCCGAGATCATCGACCTTGCCACGGCAGGAGCGGCCGAGGCGCTGGGCATCGCCCACGACACCGGCCGGCTCGCCCCCGGTCACCGCGCCGACCTCCTCGTCGTCGAGGGCGACCCACTGACCGACCTGAGCGTCCTGCGCGCGGTCCGCCTGGTCCTGGCCGAAGGCCGGCCATTCGGCCCCGAGACTGCACTTTCTCTCCCGTCCGATGGCCGCGACCGGTAATAAGCACGCCACCGGGGCGTTACTCCTGACCTGGGTGGGCTCCGTCGCCAACCGCCCGGACCGACAGCAGTGGGCCAGGCCCGACCTTGTCTCCGGGGCACCAGCGCGGGTCCTGGCGGCGGACCGGTCACTCGTCCGCGCCGAAACCACCCGCGTCGGTGCCTCAGTCAGACCTTCTCGGCCAGCACCCGCGGGTGCTCCGCCGTGAGCATTCGAATTTCCTCCACGTCGGAAGTCAGGATCGTCAGCCGGCCTGGCTGGGCAAGGCCCGCGGCAGAGAGCATCGCGTCGATGGCGTACTTGTTGCCGTGGAGACCGGAGCCCGCAGCAGAGCAGCGGCCGACTGCGCATCACCTGGGTCACCGGCTCCACCCGCAGCCGTGACAGGGTCCGCCCGAAAGCCGCGTCACTGGCACTCGGATGGATCACCTCGACCCTTCCGAGTGCCATGTCGCGACCCGCTTGGGCTGCCCCGCGCAGCGGCCCTGCCGCGCACGCACGTCTACGCGGCCAACCTGGCTGACGGACTCTCAGAACGTGCGTCATTCGTGCGTCAAGACTTGCCGCCGCCCACCCACTCCACGAGCTGACCGCCCGCGGAAACCCCGGAAACCGCAGGCCGGACGGCCTCGCCCGCTTCCACTCGTTGCACAAGAGGAAACAGGTCGAGCAAACCGAGCAGCCCCAAGAAACCCCAGGTCAGAGGTCCTCTCGGGCCGGTTCCAGAATGGCGACGCACTCCACGTGGTGGGTCATCGGGAACAGGTCGAACACGCGCAGCGTGCGGACCTTGTAGCCCGCCGCCTGGAAGTAGCCCAGGTCGCGGGCCAGGGCCGCCGGGTCGCAGGCGACGTACGCGATGCGGCGGGCCGAGAGGCTCGCGATGTGGCGGACCGTCTGCTTGCCGGCGCCCGCGCGGGGCGGGTCCAGGACGATCAGGTCGCATTCGGTGATGCCGGTGCGCGGGAGGGCGGTGTCGACCTTGCCCTGTTCGATGCGGACCCGGGGGAAGTCCGCCAGGTTGTGGCGGGCGTCCTCCACCGCGCGCTTGCCCGACTCGATGCCGAGGACCGCGCCGGTCTCGCCGAGGCGTTCCGCGAGGGCCCCCGCGAAGATGCCGACGCCGCAGTAGAGGTCGAGGGCCATCTCGCCCTTGCGCGGCATCAGGCCCTGCATGACGGCCTTGATCAGGGTGTCGGCGGCCTGAGGGTGGACCTGCCAGAAGCCGCCCATGCCGACGCGGTACGTACGGCCGTCCGCGCGCTCGCGGACGAAGGGGCGGCCGTGGACGCGGTGCGTGGCGCCGTCCTTCTCCTCGACCCGGAGCACCGAGACCGGCTTGTCGAGCTCCACCAGGGGGAGCCGGCCGCCGGGGCGCGGGGTGAGGACGACCTGGCGGTCGCCGGAGCCCGTGGCGGCGATCGCCTCGACCGTCGCCATCTGGGGCCAGTCCTGCTTCTCGATGCCGAGTTCCGAGACGCCCGGGGCGGCGATCATGCAGTGGTCGACGGGCTCGATGTCGTGCGAGCGGTGCTTGCGCAGGCCGGCGCGCCCGGTCTCGTCGATCGCGTACTGGACCCGGGTGCGCCACTGCGGGACCTGGCCGGCGGGCAGCTTGTCGCCCTCGGCCGGCATGACGGTGCCGTCCCAGCCGGCCTCCTCCGGGGTGAGCCCGGCGAGCCGCTTCAGCTGCTCGGCGACGACCTCGCCCTTGAGCCGGCGCTGGGCGCCCGGCTTGGCGTGCTGCCAGTCGCAGCCGCCGCACTTGCCGGGGCCGGCGTACGGGCAGGGCGCCTCGACGCGGTCCTTGGACGCGGTGAGGACGGTGACGGCGTCGGCGCGCAGGAAGCGGGAGTCCGTCTCGCCCTCCGTCACGCGCGCGACGACCCTCTCGCCGGGCAGGGTGTGGCGGACGAACAGGACGCGGCCGTCCGACGTGCGGGCGATGCAGTGGCCGCCGTGCGCGACGGGGCCGACCTCGACCTCGTACTCCTCCCCGACCAGTGACTGCTTCTCGTTCTGCTCGGTCATGGTGGGGAGGCTCCAAGGAAAGTGGATCGAAGAAAGGAAACGGCCGGAGGACCGACCCACCAGTTTACGTGGATCTCCTCCGGCCGTTCACCACCAGGACTACTTGCCCGCCGGGTCCTTCTGGCGCGGCCTCGGCGTGTCGACGGGGCCACGGCGCACCGAGCCCGGAGCGTTCCACTCCTGGCGCTTCTTCGCCCGCCGCTTGGCGAGCTCCGAGGACTCCAGCTGGTAGGGCACCGAGGTGACCATCACGCCGGGCGTGAAGAGCAGCCGGCCCTTGAGGCGCAGGGCGCTCTGGTTGTGCAGCAGGTGCTCGTACCAGCGTCCGACGACGTACTCGGGGATGTAGACGCTGACCGCGTCGCGCGGGTTCTCGCTGCGCAGCCCCTTCACGTACTCGACCACGGGGCGGGTGATCTCGCGGTAGGGCGAGTCGAGGATCTTCAGCGGGACGTTGATCCCGCGCCGGTCCCATTCCGTCCGCAGCGCCTTGGTCTCGGCCTGGTCGACGCTGATGCTGAGCGCCTCCAGGGTGTCCGAGCGGGTCAGCTTCGCGAAGGCCAGGGCGCGCAGGGTCGGCTTGTGGACCTTGGAGACCAGGACGATCGAGTGGACCCGGGAGGGGCGCACGCTGTCGTCGCTGGGGCCCTCGTCGGCGGCGATCTCGGCGGCGACCCGGTCGTAGTGCTTCCGGATGGCGCTCATCGTGCCGTAGAAGATCAGCATGCCGAGCAGGGCGACCCAGGCGCCGTGGGTGAACTTGGTGGCCAGTACGACCACCAGCACCATGCCCGTGAAGAAGGCGCCGAAGGTGTTGATCGCCCGCGAGCGGATCATCCGGCGGCGGGCGGACTGGTCGCGCTCGGTCTTCAGGTGGCGGTTCCAGTGCCGGACCATGCCGATCTGGCTCAGCGTGAAGGAGACGAAGACGCCGACGATGTAGAGCTGGATCAGCTTCGTGGAGTCCGCGTCGTAGATCCACACCAGCAGTATGGCGGCGCCCGCGAGCAGCACGATGCCGTTGGAGAAGGCGAGGCGGTCGCCGCGGGTGTGCAGCTGGCGCGGCAGGTAGCGGTCCTGGGCGAGGATCGAGCCGAGCAGCGGGAAGCCGTTGTAGGCGGTGTTCGCGGCCAGGAAGAGGACGAGCGCGGTGGCGGTCGCCAGGACGATGAACAGGATGCTGCCGTTGCCGAAGACGGCCTCGGCCACCTGGGAGATCACCGGGTGCTGGACGAATCCCTCGCCGACCGGGACGCCGTTCTCCAGCAGGTTGGTGGCGGGGGCCTCGGCCATCTTCACGCCGGTGGCCATGGCCAGGCCGATGATCCCGCAGAACATGGTGACGGCCAGGGCGCCCATGAGGGCGAGCGTCGTGGCGGCGTTCTTGCTCTTGGGCTTGCGGAAGGCCGGTACGCCGTTGCTGATCGCCTCGACGCCGGTGAGGGCGGCACAGCCGGAGGAGAAGGCGCGCAGCAGCAGGAAGACCAGCGCGAAGCCGGCCAGCCCCTGGTGTTCGGCCTTGATCTCCAGGTTGGCGGTCGGGGCCTCCATCGTGTCGCCCATCACGAGGCCGCGCCAGGCGCCCCAGGCGATCATCACGAAGACGGCGCCGACGAACACGTACGTGGGGATGGCGAAGAGCTTGCCGGATTCCTTCACTCCGCGCAGATTCATCAGCGTGAGGAGCAGAATCATGACGATCGCCGAGAGCACCTTGTGCTCGATGACGAAATCGACGGCGGAGCCGAGATTCTCCACGCCGGAGGAAATGGATACGGCGACGGTGAGGACGTAGTCGACGAGCAGCGCGCTCGCCACGGTGAGGCCGGCCTGCGGTCCGAGGTTGGTGTTGGCCACCTCGTAGTCGCCGCCGCCGCTCGGGTAGGCGTGGACGTTCTGGCGGTAGGAGGCCACCACGGTGAACATCAGCACGACGACCGCGGCGGCGATCCAGGGGCTGAAGTGGTACGCCGACACACCCGCGATGGAGAGGACCAGCAGCACCTCGCCGGGGGCATATGCCACCGAGGAGAGGGGGTCGGATGCGAACACGGGAAGGGCGATCCGCTTGGGGAGGAGCGTTTCCCCGAGGCGGTCGCTGCGCAGCGCCCGGCCGATCAGGATCCGTTTGGGCACGTCGGTCAGTTTGGACACGCAGAGGATCGTAAGCGTTCGAAATGTGGCTGACGAACCCCCTGCCCCCGATCCCCACCAATGCGCCGCCAATGAAGCACCTGCCGGACCCCAAATGGTCACACTGGTGACCGCCCGTGTGTAGCTTGGGCCATGGTCTGAGACCCTGATTAGCCAGAGCATGCAATGAGGCTGGAAACCAGCGAGCCGCTGTCAGCCGGAAGGACGGCCGTGCACATCGTCATTATGGGCTGCGGAAGAGTGGGTTCCGCTCTCGCGCAGACCTTGGAACAGCAGGGGCATACGGTCGCCGTGGTCGACCAGGACCCCACCGCATTCCGCAGGCTGGGGGCCTCCTTCGGCGGCCGCCGAGTCACCGGCGTCGGCTTCGACCAGGACACGCTGCGTGAGGCCGGGATCGAGGAGGCGGGCGCCTTCGCCGCCGTCAGCAGTGGTGACAATTCCAACATCATCGCCGCCCGCGTGGCGCGCGAGATGTTCGGTGTGGAGAACGTCGCCGCCCGCATCTACGACCCCAAGCGCGCCGAGGTGTACCAGCGCCTCGGCATCCCCACCGTCGCGACCGTACGGTGGACCGCCGACCAGATGCTGCGCCGGCTGCTCCCCTCGGGCGCGGAGCCGCTGTGGCGCGACCCGAGCGGCGGCGTGCAGCTGGCGGAGGTGCACACCTCCGCGGCCTGGATCGGCCACAAGGTCAGCAAGCTCCAGGACGAGACCGGCGTCCGTGTCGCGTTCCTCACCCGCCTGGGCGAGGCGATGCTGCCGACTTCGCAGACCGTCCTCCAGGAGGGCGACCTCGTCCACGTGATGATGCGCACGGACGAGGTCGACAAGGTCGAGGCGGCCTTCGCCGAGGGTCCCGAGGAGGCACACGCATGAGGGTCGCGATCGCCGGAGCCGGGGCCGTGGGCCGCTCCATCGCGGGCGAGCTGCTGGAGAACGGCCACGAGGTGCTCCTCGTGGACAAGGCGCCGACCGCCATCTCGGTGGAGCGGGTTCCGCAGGCGGAATGGCTGCTCGCCGACGCCTGCGAGATCACCTCGCTCGACGAGGCGGCGCTCCAGCGCTGCAACGTGGTCATCGCCGCGACGGGCGACGACAAGGTCAACCTGGTCGTCTCCCTGCTCGCGAAGACCGAGTACGGGGTCCCGCGGGTGGTGGCCCGCGTGAACAACCCGAAGAACGAGTGGCTCTTCAACGAGTCCTGGGGCGTCGACGTCGCGGTCTCCACCCCGCGCCTGATGTCGGCCCTGGTCGAGGAGGCCGTCAGCGTCGGCGACCTGGTGCGCCTGCTGCGCTTCAGCCACGGCGACGCCAACCTCGTCGAGCTGACCCTGTCGGCCGACTCCTCCGTCGCGGGCACCCAGATCAGCGAGATCGCCTGGCCGGAGGACACGTCCCTGGTGACGATCATCCGCGGCAACCGGGTGCTCACCCCGCACGGCGAGGAGACCCTGGAACCGGGCGA
The DNA here is from genome assembly GCF_056435605.1 of Streptomyces sp. NPDC043896. Classification (NCBI taxonomy): domain Bacteria; kingdom Bacillati; phylum Actinomycetota; class Actinomycetes; order Kitasatosporales; family Streptomycetaceae; genus Streptomyces; species Streptomyces sp. NPDC043896. The sequence continues at coordinate 157,936 of NZ_JBWKEE010000004.1, read as the reverse complement.
CGAGCTCCTCTTCGTGGCCGCCCAGGCCCGCGAGGAGCAGCTGGAGGACCTCCTCCAGGCGCGCCGCTAGCGGGCCGGCGCGAGAAGGGGCGGGGCGACCTGGTGGCCGCCCCGCCCCTTCTCCCGTCCTCCGCGTCCTCAGGCCCGCTTGTGGCGACCGGACTGCCCCGGCTGCGCCGACGGGCCGGCCTGCGCGGCTTGCGCGGCCTGCGCCGCCTCCTCGGCCTCGTACTCGGCGATCACGTCGATCGGCGGCGGCGCCTTCGCCAGGAAGACCCAGGTGAAGTACACGGCCAGCACCATCGGCGGCAGCTTCAGCGCGATCAGCACCCAGCCCAGCTGCGTCTCGTCCCCCCACCAGTACAGCGGGAAGAGGATCGCGTACTTCGCCAGGAAGATAAGGCCCCAGGCCAGGCTGGCCTTGGTGTACGCCTTCTTGCGGCCCGGGTTGCGGGTGCGCCAGGACAGGTTCTCCCGGAACACCGGCCCCAGGATCACGCCCAGCAGCGGGAACCCGACCAGCGCCGAGACCGTGAACGCCAGGCCCAGGCAGACGCCGTAGATCATGCCGGGCAGGTAGAAGCCCTTGGCGCTGCCCGTGAAGAGGGCGAAGGCGACACCGACGCCGACGCCGAAGACACCGCTGAAGGCGTGCTTGACCGTGTCCTTGCGCAGCAGCCGGACGATCACCAGCAGCACCGCGACCACGCCCGCCGCGATGGCGGACATCTTCACGTCCTTGTTGATCGTGTAGATCATCACGAAGAGCAGGCCGGGGAGCATCGTCTCCACGGTGCCCCGGACGCCGCCGAAGGCGTCGAAGAGCGCCGCCTGCGTGACCGCCTTCTGGTCGTCACCGGCGGGCGCGGCGCCCGGGTCCGGCGTGGACGGTTTGTCGAGTGACGTCACCGGTCAGTGCTCCTGTCCGAGCGGTCGGAGTTCGTACTTCGGGTTGAAGAGCACCCGGCGGCCGTGGCTCATCGAGATCCGCCCCGAAGCGATCATGCGCCGGCCGGGCTCGATTCCCACGATCGAGCGACGCCCGAGCCACACCACGTCCAGCGCGGCGGAGCCGTCGAACAGCTCGGCCTCCAGGGCCGGCACGCCCGCGCGGGGCCGGAGGGTGACGGTACGCAGGGTCCCGGTCACCTTCACTATCTGACGGTCGTGGCAGTCGCAGATCCGCGTGCACCCCGCGGCCTCTGCGTCCTCCTGAAGTTCCGCCGAATGCAGCTCCTCCTGGGAGGTGGACAGCCGCTCTATCATCCGGCGGAACCGGCCCGCCGGCCTGGCCGGTTTCGCGGGCTTCTCGGGACGCGGTTCAGCACTCATACAGGAAGCGTACCGGCGCCCCCGCCGGCTCTCGAAGCCCCGTTATTTCTCAAAGCGGTACCCCATCCCCGGTTCGGTGATGAAGTGCCGCGGGTGCGACGGGTCCGCCTCCAGCTTGCGGCGCAGCTGGGCCATGTAGACCCGGAGGTAGTTGGTCTCCGTCCCGTACGAGGGACCCCAGACCTCCTGGAGGAGCTGCTTCTGGCTGACGAGCTTCCCGCCGTTGCGCACCAGCACCTCCAGCAGGTGCCACTCGGTGGGCGTGAGCCGTACGTCGCGCCCCTCGCGCACGGCCTTCTTGGCGGCGAGGTCCACGGTGAACCCGTCGGTCTCCACGACCACCTCGTCCTCGCCGGTGCCGGCGGCCGGCTCGGCGCGGCGCACGGCGGCGCGCAGCCGGGCCAGCAGCTCGTCCATGCCGAAGGGCTTGGTGACGTAGTCGTCGGCGCCGGCGTCGAGGGCCTCGACCTTCTCGTCGGAGCTGTGCCGGGCGGAGAGCACGAGGATCGGCACCCGCGTCCAGCCGCGGAGCCCCTTGATCACCTCGACCCCGTCCATGTCGGGCAGGCCGAGGTCGAGGACGACCACGTCGGGGTGGCGGGCGGCCGCGAGTTCCAGGGCCTCCGCCCCGTCGGCAGCCGCGTCGACCTCGTACCTGCGCGCCTTGAGGTTGATCACGAGGGCTCGGACGATCTGCGGCTCGTCGTCCACCACGAGCACCCGGGTCATCGGGGACCTGCTTTCTGTCGTTCGGGGAGGTCCCCGCTTGTCGGATCCTGCTCCCGGGGCCGTGCCCCGTCAACGCCGCCGGGGCCGTCCCCGGTTCCGGCGGGGTCCGGCGGGCCGCCGCGGGCCACGGCGCGCAGGGTGAGCACCATGGTCAGGCCGCCGCCCGGGGTGTCCTCGGCGGCGAGGGTGCCGTCCATGGCCTCGGCGAAGCCCCGTGCCACCGCGAGCCCCAGGCCCACGCCCGCGCCGCGCGGGGCGTCGCCGTACCGCTGGAACGGGGCGAATATGCGGTCCTTGGCCTCGTCGGGGACGCCGGGGCCGCGGTCGACGACGCGTACCTCGACGCGGTCGCCGATGAAGCTGGCGGCGACGAGGACCCGCTCCCCGCGGGGGCTGTACTTGACGGCGTTCTCGACCACGTTGGCCACGGTGCGCTCCAGCAGCCCCGGATCGGCCTCCACCATCGGCAGCGTCTCCGGCACGTCGAGCAGCACGCTGTCCTCCGGTACGCCGCCCAGCGCCATCGGGACCACCTCGTCGAGGTCGATCTCCCGGATCAGGGGCGTCACGGTGCCGGTCTGCAGCCGGGACATGTCCAGCAGGTTGCCCACGAGGTGGTCGAGCCGGTCGGCGCCCTCCTCGATCCCGGCCAGCAGTTCGGCGCGGTCCTCCTCGGACCAGTCCACGTCCTCGGAGCGCAGGGAGCTGACGGAGGCCTTGATGGAGGCCAGGGGCGTACGCAGGTCATGGCTGACGGCGGCCAGCAGGGCGGTCCTGATCCGGTTGCCCTCGGCCAGCCGGCGGGCCTCCTCGGCCTCCCCCACCAGGCGCTGGCGGTCCAGCACCACGGCGGCCTGGGCGGCGAAGGCGCCGAGCACCCGGCGGTCCTCGGCGGGCAGCACCCGCCCGGACAGGGCCAGGGCCATGTGGTCGCTGATCGGCATGTCCACGTCGGCGTCCTCGGGGCGGGCCGCCGGGCGGGGCCCCACGCTGCCGGCCCGGATCCAGGGCTCCACCTCGCCGGGCCGTTCCAGCAGGGCCACCGACTCCATCGCGAAGGTCTCGCGCACCCGCTCCAGCAGCGCGTCCAGGGCGGTCTCCCCGCGCAGCACGCTGCCGGCCAGGGTGGACAGGATCTCGGACTCGGCCCGCAGCCGGGCGGCCTGGTGCGTGCGCCGGGCGGCCAGGTCCACCACCGAGGCCACCGCCACGGCGACCCCGAAGAACACGGCGATGGCCATGATGTTCCTGGGGTCGGAGATGGTGAACCGGTGCACCGGCGGGGCGAAGAAGTAGTTCAGCAGCAGCGATCCGAACGCCGCCGAGGCCAGCGCCGGCCAGAGCCCGCCCAGCAGCGCGGCGGCCACGGTCAGCGCCAGGAAGAGCAGCATGTCGTTGGCGAGGCCGGGATCGGCGTCGATGTGGGTCAGCAGCAGGCACAGCAGGGCCGGGAAGACCACGCCGACCACCCAGCCGGCCACGATCCGCGGCCGGCCGAGCCGGGCCGCCGAGCGGGCCACGGGCAGCCCCCGCCCCCGGGCCACCTCCTCGTGGGTGACGATGTGCACGTCGAGGTCGGGCCCCGAGTCGCGGGCCACGGTGGCGCCCACCCCGGGCCCCAGCACGTACTGCCAGGCCTTGCGGCGGCTGGAGCCCAGGACGATCTGGGTGGCGTTGACCCCGCGGGCGAAGGCGAGGAGCGCCTCGGGGACGTTGTCGCCGATCACATGATGAAACGTTCCGCCCAGGTCCTCGACCAGGGTCCGCTGCACCGCGAGCTCCTTGGGGGAGGCCGAGGTCAGCCCGTCACTGCGGGCGATGTAGACGGCGAGGATCTCGCTCCCGGAGCCCTTGGCCGCCATCCGGGCGGCCCGGCGGATGAGGGTGCGGCCCTCGGGGCCGCCCGTGAGGCCCACCACGATCCGCTCGCGGGCCTGCCAGGTCGAGCGGATGTCGTGCTCGCCCCGGTACCGCTGGAGGTACTCGTCGGCCCGGTCGGCGACCCACAGCAGCGCCAGCTCGCGCAGCGCCGTCAGGTTGCCGGGCCGGAAGTAGTTCGACAGTGCCGCGTCGACCTTGTCCGGCCGGTAGACGTTGCCGTGCGCCATGCGCCGGCGCAGCGCCTGCGGGTCCATGTCGACCAGCTCGATCTGGTCGGCCCGCCGCACCACCTCGTCCGGGACGGTCTCGCGCTGGCGCACCCCGGTTATGGTCTCCACCACGTCCCCGAGGGACTCCAGGTGCTGGATGTTGACGGTGGTCACCACGTCGATGCCCGCGCGCAGCAGTTCCTCCACGTCCTGCCAGCGCTTGGCGTTGCGCGAGCCGGGGACGTTCGTGTGCGCGAGTTCGTCCACCAGGGCCACGGCGGGGCGGCGGGCGAGCACCGCGTCCACGTCCATCTCGGTGAAGACGGCCCCCCGGTAGGACAGCTCCCGCCTGGGCACCTGATCGAGGCCCCGCAGCATCACCTCGGTGCGCGGCCGCCCGTGGTGCTCCACGAAGCCCACGACGCAGTCGGTGCCCCGCTCGACCCGGCGGTGGCTCTCCGCGAGCATGGCGTACGTCTTGCCCACACCGGGTGCCGCGCCGAGATAGATCCTTAGCCTGCCGCGTCCCATGGGCTCATTCTCGGGGACGTTCCCGCTGTTCACGTACCGCAACGGCGGCTGCCGGACATCCCTGACACTTCCCTGACGCGGCCCGCCCCGTCCCGGACGCGCGAAGGCCCGCGGCCCCCGCCCCCTGGGGGGAGCGGAGCCCGCGGGCCGGAAGACACCCTGGTCCGGGTACCGGTCCGGGTCCGGGTCAGCGGACCTCGGTGATCTCCGGGCCGCGCTCCAGTTGGCCCATGCCGCCGGAGAAGCGCGAGCCCTCCTGCTCGTCGGCCGTCTGCACGCCGTCCGGCACCATCTGGGCGTCGTTCGGCAGCTTCAGGACGATCGGGTCGCGCGGGGCCATCGGGCCGTCGCCGCGGACGACGACGGTCTCCCGGAAGATCTGCTCCAGCACGCCGGCCGACTCGGGGCGCACCGCGCCCTGGCCGGAGATGACGCCGCGCAGGAACCAGCGCGGGCCGTCGACGCCGACGAAGCGCACCAGCTGGGCGCCCGTCTGGCCGTCGGGCAGCGGGACGGGGACCTGCGCGCGCAGCTCCCAGCCCAGCGGGCCGTCGACCTCGTCGATGATGCCGCCCTGCTGGGTGATGCCCGAGGCGATCTCGTCGCGGACCTCGCCCCAGATGCCCTCCTTCTTGGGCGCGGCGAAGGCCTGGAGCTGCACGGCGCTGTCGTTCAGGACGACGGTGGCCGCCACGATCGCGTCACCGGCGACCTCGACGCGCAGTTCCATGCCCTCGACACCGGGGACGAGGATGCCGCCCAGGTCGACGCGGCCGTCGGCCGGGTTGCCGGGCACCTCGGAGACGTCCCACGGGCCGTCGGGCCGCGGGGCGGGGGGCAGGTTCAGCCTGCGGGGCGCGGCGGAGTCGTCGCCGGCCTGCTCGTCGGCAGCCACGCCGTTCACGACCTGCTCGGCCGCGCCGCCGTCCTTGGCGGAGTCGTTCTTCTTGCGACGTCCGAACACGTCACTGTCCTTCCCGGTCGGATACGACCGAAGCGTAGCCATTCCCACCCTGCTGCTGACCAGCCCCGGATCCGGCCACGGCCGCATGACCGCCGGTGGAGCCGAACCCCCCGTCGGCCCGGGCCGAGCCGGGAAGTTCCGCCACCTCGTGGAAGCGCACCTTCTCGACCCGCTGGACAACCAGCTGGGCAATGCGGTCGAAGCGCTCGAACCGGACGCTCTCGCGCGGGTCGAGATTGACCACGATCACCTTGATCTCCCCACGGTACCCGGCATCCACCGTCCCCGGGGCATTCACGAGCGCAAGCCCGCAGCGAGCTGCCAGCCCGGAGCGCGGGTGCACGAAGGCCGCGTAGCCGTCGGGCAGGGCGATGGACACGCCGGTGGGCAGCACGGCCCGTTCCCCGGGCTCCAGCTCGGCGGCGACGGTGGTCACCAGGTCGCAGCCCGCGTCGCCGGGGTGGCCGTAGGCGGGGATGGGCACCTCGGGGTCGACGCGGCGGATCAGCACGTCGACGGGAGCGTGGTTGTTCTGGGACATCAGGGGTTCACCTCGAAGGCGCGTGCGCGCCTGACCTGGTCCGGGTCGGACATCGCCGCCCGGATCTCCTCGGGCCGACCGTTGTCGATGAAGTGGTCGACCTTCACCTCGATGAAGAGCGCGTCGGCGCGGACGGCGACGGGGCCGTCCGGGCCGCCTATCCGGCCCACCGCCGTGGAGTAGATCTTCCGGCCGGCGACGGCGGTGACCTCGGCCTCCAGGTGCAGCACGGTGTCCACGGGGACGGGCCGCACGAAGTCGGTCTCCAGCCGCCCGGTCACCGCGATCACGCGCAGCAGCCAGTTCAGGGAGCCCAGCGTCTCGTCCAGCGCGGTGGCCAGTACGCCGCCGTGGGCCAGACCGGGTGCGCCCTGGTGGGCGGGCTTGACGGTGAACTCCGCGGTGACGCGTACGCCCTCGCCCGCGCGCGCCTCCAGGTGGAGCCCGTGCGGCTGGCCCCCGCCGCACCCGAAACAGTGCTCGTAGTGCGCGCCGAGGAGTTCCCCGGGCGCCGGGGCGTCGGGGTGCCGGACCGGTGCGGCGGCGTCGGCCGGAGGCGTCAACGCTGTGTTTCGTCCACTCACAGCCGCTGACCTTACCCGCGCGGCTACCCGCCGGTCGCCTCGTGGGAGGCTTGGTCCCATGCAGCCCTCCCCCGCGCACCACGACGAACGCCTCTCCGCCCCCCGCTCCTGGTGGGGGATCGCCGCACTGACCGGGGTGGCGTGCGCGCTGATGCTGCTGCCGCTCGGCACCCTGCCCCTGCTGGCGGGGCTGGTCGGCGGCGCCGCGCTGACGGGGATGCTGGTGAGCTCGTACGGCTCCGCGCGCGTGCGCGTGGTGAACGGAGCGCTGGCGGCCGGCGACGCCCGGATCCCGGTGGCGGCCCTGGGCGAGCCGGAGGTGCTGGAGGCGGAGGAGGCGCGCGCCTGGCGCACGTACAAGGCCGACACCCGGGCCTTCATGCTGATGCGCAGCTACGTCCCGACGGCGGTCCGGATCGAGGTCACCGACCCGGCGGACCCGACCCCGTACGTGTACGTCTCCACCCGCGAGCCCCTGGCCCTGGCGGCGGCGATCCGCGCGGCGCGGACGGCCAGCGCCTGACGCCGCGGCCCGGCGGGCCCCTCCGGTCACGGCACCGGCCGGGCCGGGGCGGTCAGCCCCGGTCGTCGGGGCCTTCGATCGCGGGCCTGATGGCCTCGGGAAGGGGCTCGGAGGGGCGCTCCAGGGGCGGCAGGACGGGCAGGGCGTTCCAGGGCACGGCGCGCCGCCGCAGGTCTCCACGGACCTTCTCGGCGAGTTTCCTGGTGTCCCGGCGGTTCATCACCGCTCCGACGGCCGCGCCGACCATGAACGGCATGAGGTTGGGCAGGTTGCGGAACATCCGCTTCATGATCTGCTGGCGCAGTTCGCGCTTCATCTGACCGCCGAGCGCCGCGTTGAGCGTGGTCGGCTTGGTCAGGTCGATCCCGCGCTCCTCGGTCCAGGAGGTGAGGTAGGCGAGGCTGCGGTCCTTCAGGCCGCCCGGCGGGCGCTGCCCGTAGACCTCGTGCAGCTCGGCGATGAGCTTCAGCTCGATCGCGGCGACCGCGGTGATCTCGGCGGCCAGCTCCGCCGGCATCGCGGGCGGGACGGGCAGCATGGCCGCGGCACCGATGCCGGCGCCCACGGTCGAGGTGCCGTTGGCCGCCCCGGCGATCAGTTTGTCGGCCAGCTGATCGGGGCCGAGGCCGGGGAACTGCGCGCGCAGGGTCGCGAGGTCCCGTACCGGAACGCGCGGGGCGTTCTCGATGATCCGTTCGGTGATGTACAGGGCGGCGGCTTTCGCGCTATCGCCGCCCTTGCGCACACCGTTCTTGACGGCTTGCATCCGACGCGTCCCGGGCCTGCCCCGGGACTCCTCGTCCGCCACTGTGGCCGACGGCACCGCCGCGGCGGTGTCGGACGGCACGACAGTCGTTCCGAAGGGCCGGCCGTCGGCGTCCGCGGGGCCCGTTTCCGGGCCCGTGGCCACCGCCGGTGCCTGCGCCTCCGGATCGCCAGATTTCCGGAAACGTCGCTTCCGAAAGGGCGTCGAGCCGGTCACGGCCGTCCTCAGTCGCAGTCGCGGCAGATCGGCTGGCCGTTCTTCTCGCGCGCCAGCTGGCTGCGGTGGTGCACCAGGAAGCAGCTCATGCAGGTGAACTCGTCGGCCTGCTTGGGCAGCACCCGGACGGCCAGCTCCTCGTTGGAGAGGTCGGCACCCGGGAGCTCCAGGCTCTCGGCGCCGTCGAAGTCCTCGATGTCGACGCTCGACGTGACCTTGTCACTGCGCCGGGCCTTGAGTTCTTCGATGCTGTCGTTGTCGACGTCGTCGTCGGTCTTGCGTGGGGTGTCGTAGTCCGTTGCCATTTTTTCGCTCTCCCCCTCTGGGATTTAGCGGTGTCTCAGCGCACGTAACGCGCGAGAGGCCGGACTTGTGCCCGACCTGAGGCGGAGATTTTGCCTCACATCAAGGTCTGTTACTCAATCGACACCCAGCCACGCACCCGAAGGACTCCGTGGCCGGGATGTCGAGCGGGACCGTACACGGTCCCGGGGCCGTCTTGCACGAACGCCACCCCGTCTAATTCCCGCCACCAGGGGGGCCGGAAACCCGGACTTCCCGGGCTTTCCGGCCGCCTTGGGGTCACAGAACGCGCATGCCCCGACACTCGGCACTGTGATCGATCACACAGGAACCGCCCCTGTCCGCCGCCCTCCGGTTCCGCTGACGGCGAACAGGTTCCGGTCGGATCAGAGGGGCAGCGTGACACGCATCACGAGGCCACCGCCCTCTCGCGGGGTTGCCAGGATCCGGCCGCCGTGCGCGCGCGCCACGGAGCGCGCGATCGACAGGCCGAGCCCCACACCCTTGTCACTGCCCGTTCGCTCCGTACGCAGCCGCCTGAAGGGCTCGAAGAGGTTGTCCACCTCGTACGCGGGAACCACGGGACCCGTGTTCGAGACGACGAGCACCGCCTGGCCGTGCTGGACCTCGGTGGTGACCTCCACCCAGCCGCCCTCCGGGACGTTGTACCGGACGGCGTTCTGCACCAGGTTGAGGGCGATCCGCTCCAGCAGCACGCCGTTGCCCTGGACCACGGCCAGGGCGCGCTCGCCGCGGATCTCCACGCCCTTGGCGAGGGCCTCGCCGCGGGCCTGGTCGATGGCGCGCGAGGCGACCTCCGCCAGGTCGACCGGCTTGCGTTCGACGATCTGGTTCTCGCTGCGGGCCAGCAGCAGCAGGCCCTCGACCAGCTGCTCGCTGCGCTCGTTGGTGGCCAGCAGCGTCTTGCCCAGCTGCTGGAGCTCCACCGGGGCTCCGGGGTCCGAGAGGTGGACCTCCAGCAGCGTCCGGTTGATGGCCAGCGGGGTCCGCAGTTCGTGCGAGGCGTTGGCCACGAACCGCTGCTGGGCCGTGAAGGCCCGCTCCAGGCGGTCGAGCATCTCGTCGAAGGTGTCGGCGAGCTCCTTCAGCTCGTCGTCCGGCCCGTCCAGCTCGATCCGCCGGGTCAGGTCGGAGCCCACCACCCGGCGGGCCGTACGGGTGATCTTGCCGAGCGGCGAGAGCACCCGGCCGGCCATCGCGTAGCCGAAGGCGAAGGCGATGATGCTGAGGCCCAGCAGGGCCATCAGGGAGCGGCTGAGCAGGTCGTCCAGGGCGTGCTTGCGCTGGTCGAGGATGCACTGCGAGATCGCGGCGTTGAACTGGTCGATCGACTGGTCGATGCCCACGCCGGAGCAGGTGGTGCTGGAGACCTCGACCTTCGAGCCGCCGACGATCTTGAAGGGGAGAGCGTTGCCCTCCCTCAGGGCCTGCGCGGCCAGCAGGTAGATGATCGACAGCAGCAGGATGCCGGCGATCAGGAACATGCCGCCGTACAGCAGCGTGAGCCTTATCCGGATGGTCGGCCGCAGCCAAGGGAAGGGACCCTCGGGCTGGCCGGGGTCCCAGGTCGGTTTCGGTGGCGCCGCGGGTGGCGCCGGCGTCGGGGCCATCGGGTCAGATCCGGTAGCCGGAGCCGGGCACGGTCACGATGACGGGCGGCTCCCCGAGCTTGCGGCGCAGGGTCATGACGGTCACCCGGACCACGTTGGTGAACGGGTCGGTGTTCTCGTCCCAGGCCTTCTCCAGCAGCTGCTCGGCGGACACCACGGTCCCCTCGCTGCGCATGAGCACCTCCAGCACCGCGAACTCCTTGGGCGCCAGCTGCACCTCGCGGCCCTCGCGGAACACCTCGCGCCGGTTCGGGTCCAGCTTGATCCCGGCCCGCTCCAGTACGGGCGGGAGCGCGACGGTGGTGCGGCGGCCGAGGGCGCGCACGCGGGCGGTCAGCTCGGTGAAGGCGAACGGCTTGGGCAGGTAGTCGTCGGCACCCAGTTCCAGGCCCTCGACGCGGTCGCTGACGTCCCCGGAGGCTGTGAGCATGAGCACGCGCGTGGCCATGCCCAGTTCGATGATCTTCCGGCAGACGTCGTCTCCGTGCACCAGCGGAAGGTCCCGGTCGAGCACGACGACGTCGTAGTCGTTCACCCCGACGCGCTCCAGTGCCGCGGCGCCGTCGTACACGACGTCCACGGCCATGGCCTCCCGGCGCAGGCCGGTGGCCACCGCATCGGCGAGCAGCTGCTCGTCCTCGACGACGAGTACGCGCACGTCGTTTCCTTCCTTCGAGCCCCTTCAGGGCACACGTGTGTTGCGCCTCCATCCTGCCGGTTTCGGCCGTAAACCGGCTGTAAGGCGCCCCTGGGGCCCTCCTGGGGCGTGTGGGCGGGGTGGAAGTGAGGATTCCCTCGCCTTACGAGGTTTCTGGGCCCAGGGTGCCGGGGAGGACGACAGCACACCCCAACCACACCCTGACGCGGCGGACTGCACCATGCTCTCCCGCCGCCGACCCACGCAGAGGGGGCGCACCCACCATGGACGCATTCACCGCGGGTCTCCTGCAGCGCATCAAGGCCACGCAGTCGGACCTCAGCAAGGCCCGTGAGACGGGCGACGACTACCTCGCGGATGTGGAACAGGCCGAGCTGGAAGACCTCCAGCGGCTGGCCGCCGAACACGGCGTGCCGGTCTCGGCCGCCTGACCCGGGGGCACCACCGGGCTCCAGCGCGACCACAGGGCCCCGGGGGGGGGGGGGGGGGGGGGGGGGGGGGGGGTTTTGTGGATGCTGTGGTTTTTTGCTTTTTTTCTGTTTTTGTTTC
>NZ_JBWKEE010000004.1:41522-146509 GCF_056435605.1 Streptomyces sp. NPDC043896 | reverse complement strand
CAAACACGTCTCTTCCTTTCCCCTCCCCCCCCCCCCCCCCCCCCCCCCTCCCCCCCCCCCCCACCCCCCCCCCCCCCCCTCTCCCCCCCCCGGGGCCCTGTGCCGTCCGCGGCCCGCGGCGCTGCTCAGTCGTGCCAGGCTCCGGCTTCCTCCAGCAGCGGCTGGAGCGAGGCGAAGACGGCCGGGGTGGCCGCCAGGGCCAGCTCCCCCGAGGCCGGTTCCGAGGGGCGTCCGCCCGTCAGGGCGCCCGCCTCGCGGGCGATCAGCTCGCCCGCCGCCAGGTCCCACGGGTTCAGCCCGCGCTCCCAGTAGCCGTCGAGGCGCCCGGCCGCGACGTCGCACAGGTCGAGCGCCGCCGATCCGCCGCGCCGGACGTCCCGCACCAGCGGGATGATCCGCCCGGCCACCTCGGCCTGGTGGGCCCGCCGCGTCTGGACGTACGCGAACCCGGTGGCGACCAGCGCCTGGTCCAGCGGTGCGGCCGGCCGGCAGGCCAGCCGGGCGGTGCCCGACCAGGCCCCGCCGCCCAGCACCGCGTGGTACGTCTCCCCGCGCATCGGCGCCGCGACGACGCCCGCCACCGTCTCGCCCCGGTACTCGGCGGCGATGGACACGCCCCAGCTCGGGAGCCCGTAGAGGTAGTTCACGGTGCCGTCCAGCGGGTCGACGACCCAGCGCACCCCGCTCGTGCCGGGGCTGTCCGCGCCCTCCTCGCCCAGCAGCCCGTCGGCGGGCCGCCGCTCGGCGAGGATGCCGGTGATCAGCTTCTCGGCGGCGATGTCCATCTCGGTCACCACGTCGATGGGGCTGCTCTTCGTCGCGGCCACCGCCAGGTCGGCGGGCCTGCCGTCGCGCAGCAGCTCCCCGGCCCGCCGGGCGGCCTCCAGGGCCACGTCCAGCAGCTCGGCCTTCAGCTCTTCGGAGATCACTCGTTCCCCCTACGCGTACGGGCTGTCCGCGCCGGCGGCGGCCGGCCGGGGCGTGCGGGCCGGGCAGCAGCCCACCGCGCACAGGTCGTGGCTCTGGCCCAGGGTGCCCACCCAGCACTCCCGGGGCTGCTCCCCGCGCTCGCGGGCGGCGCGCTCCAGCACGAGTTCCCGTACCGCCCCGGCGAAGCGGGGGTCGGCGCCGACGGTCGCCGAGCGCTCGGCGGGCAGGCCCAGCTCGGCCGCCTTGGCCGTGGCCTCGGTGTCGAGGTCGTACAGGACCTCCATGTGGTCGGAGACGAAGCCGATCGGCACCATGACGACGGCTGGCGCGCCCTCGGTGTGCAGGGCCTCCAGGTGGTCGCAGATGTCCGGCTCCAGCCACGGAATGTGCGGGGCGCCGCTGCGGGACTGGTAGACGAGCCGCCAGGGGTGCGCGGTGCCGGTCTCGACGGCGACGGCGTCCGCGATGACCCGGGCGACGTCCAGGTGCTGCCTGACGTAGGCCCCGCCCCGGCCGCCCTCGGTGTGCTCCTCGGCCGGGCCTGAGGCGTCGGCCGCGGAGTCCGGGATGGAGTGGGTGGTGAAGGCCAGGTGGGCCCCCTCGCGGACGTCGTCGGGGAGTGCGGCGAGCGAGGCCACCACGCCGTCGATCATGGGCTCCACGAAGCCGGGGTGGTTGAAGTAGTGCCGCAGCTTGTCGACGCGGGGCAGCTCCAGCCCCTCCTCGGCCAGGGTGGCCAGTGCGTCGGCGAGGTTCTCGCGGTACTGGCGGCAGCCCGAGTACGAGGCGTACGCGCTGGTGGCGAGGACGGCGATGCGGCGGCGCCCGTCGCGGACCATCTCGCGCATCACGTCGGTCAGGTACGGGGCCCAGTTCCGGTTGCCCCAGTAGACGGGCAGGTCCAGACCGTGCTCGGCGAAGTCCTTGCGCAGGGCGTCCAGCAGCTCGCGGTTCTGCGCGTTGATGGGGCTGACCCCGCCGAAACCGAAGTAGTGCTGCCCGACCTCCTTGAGCCGCTCGCGCGGGATGCCGCGGCCGCGGGTGACGTTCTCCAGGAACGGCACGACGTCGTCGGGTCCCTCGGGGCCGCCGAAGGACAGCAGCAGCAGGGCGTCGTAGGGGGCGGCGAGGCCTTCGGCCGCGGGCGCTTCGGGGGCACGGAGCTGGTCTGACATGCCTCGAATCCTGCCACTCGGGGTCCGCCCGGGAGAACCGCCCGGTCCGCATCCCGGACGCGGCGTAGGTAAGGTAACCCTAAGTCGAAGCGTTGATTTTTCCCCATGCGGGTGCCTTGTCGGCAGTCGTAACCTGTATGGGCCGATGACGTCCCTTACGGAGCGACCTTGCCCAGTCCCTACCGCGCGATCTTCGCGGCCCCCGGAACCAAGGGGTTCAGCGCCGCCGGCCTCATAGGCCGCCTGCCCATATCCATGGTGGGCGTCGGCATCCTCACGATGATCTCCGAGATGACCGGCCGCTACGCGATGGCGAGCGCCCTCACCGGCACCCTGGCCCTGGCCGCGGCGGTCATCGGCCCCCTGGTCTCCCGCCTCGTGGACCAGTACGGACAGCGCAGGGTGCTGCGCCCGGCGACCGTGATCTCGGTCGCCGCCGTCACCGCCCTGGTCCTGGCCGCCGCGTACGGCCTCCCCGACTGGACGCTCTTCGTCTTCGCCGCCGTCGCCGGCTGCGTGCCGAGCGTCGGCTCGATGGTCCGCGCCCGCTGGACCGAGCTCTACCGCGACTCCCCGCGCGAGCTGCACACCGCGTACTCCTTCGAGTCCGTGGTCGACGAGGTGTGCTTCATCTTCGGCCCGATCCTCGCCATCGGCCTGTCCACCACCTGGTTCCCCGAGGCCGGACCGGTGATCGCGGCCGGCTGCCTGCTGGTGGGCGTCTGGCTGCTCACCGCGCAGCGCTCCACCGAGCCGGCCCCGCACCCGCGCAGCCCGGACGCCGACCGCACCTCGGCCCTGCGCTCGCCCGGCCTCCAGGTGCTCACGGCCACCTTCGTGGCGACCGGCGCGATCTTCGGGTCCATCGACGTGTCCACCCTGGCCTTCGCCGACGAGCAGGGCAGCAAGTCCTCCGCCAGCTTCATCCTGGCGATCTGGGCGGCGGGGTCCTGTATCGCCGGGATCGTCTTCGGTCTGCTGCACCTCAAGGGCAAGGCCGAACGCCGATGGGTCCTGGGCATATGTGCGATGGCCGTGAGTATGATCCCCCTCCTACTGGCCGGGAACCTTCCGATCCTGGCCGTGGCGCTCTTCGTCTCGGGCCTCGCCATCGCTCCCACGATGATCACCACGATGGCCCTGATCGAGGCGCACGTACCACGCGCGAAGCTCACCGAGGGGATGACCTGGATCAGCACCGGCCTGGCGGTCGGGGTCGCGGCAGGCTCCTCGGTGACCGGTCTGGTCATCGACGCGGCCGGCGCCCAGCGCGGGTTCGTGGTCTCGATCTCCTCGGGAGTGGCCGCGGCGGCGGTGGCGTTCGCGGGTTACCGCCGGCTGACGAGGCCGGCGCAAGGGGAGGAGCCTGCCAGCGATGGCGACGTCGGGGACAGCAGCAACAGCGAAGAACGCACCGGGCACGTGGCGTAACTGGGCGGGCAACGTCCGCGCCACGCCCGCGCGCGTGGTCACTCCGGCCTCGGTCGGGGAGCTCCGGGAGGCGGTCCGCCGGGCCGCGGAGGAAGGGCTGCGGGTGAAGGCGGTCGGCACCGGCCACTCCTTCACCGCGGCGGCCGCGACCGACGGGGTGCTCGTACGGCCGCAGGCGCTCACCGGGATCCTGTCGGCCGACCGGGAGGCGGGCACCGTCACCGTGGCGGCCGGCACCGCCCTCAAGGACCTCAACCGGGACCTGGCCCGGCAGGGCCTGTCGCTGACCAACATGGGCGACATCATGGAGCAGACGGTCTCCGGCGCCACGAGCACCGGGACCCACGGCACCGGCCGCGACTCGGCCTCCATCGCCGCCCAGATCCGCGCGCTGGAGCTGGTCACGGCGGACGGCCGGCTGATGACCTGTTCGGAGAAGGAGAACCCCGAGGTCTTCGCGGCGGCCCGGCTCGGCATCGGAGCCCTGGGCATCGTCACCTCGATCACCTTCGCGGTGGAGCCGCTCTTCCTCCTGACCGCCCGCGAGGAGCCGATGCGCTTCGACCGGGTCACCGCCGAGTTCGACCAGCACGTCGCGGAGAACGAGCACTTCGAGTTCTACTGGTTCCCGCACACCGGCAACTGCAACACCAAGCGCAACAACCGCAGCCAGGGCCCCGCCTCCCCGCCCGGCGCGGTCGGCGCCTGGATCGAGGACGAGCTGCTGTCCAACGGCCTCTTCCAGGCCGTCAACTCCCTGGGCCGGGCCGTGCCGGCGGCCATCCCCTCGATCGCCCGCGTCGCCAGCCGCGCCCTGTCGGCGCGGACCTACACGGACATCCCGTACAAGGTGTTCACCAGCCCGCGCCGGGTGCGGTTCGTGGAGATGGAGTACGCCCTTCCGCGCGAGCGGGCCGTGGAGGCGCTGCGCGAGCTCAAGGCCATGGTCGACCGCTCGCCGCTGCGGATCAGCTTCCCGGTGGAGGTGCGCACGGCCCCGGCGGACGACATCACGCTGTCCACGGCCTCGGGGCGGGAGACGGCCTACATCGCGGTGCACATGTACCGGGGCACCCCGTACCAGGCGTACTTCACGGCCGCCGAGCGGATCTTCACCGCCCACGGGGGACGGCCGCACTGGGGCAAGGTGCACACCCGCGACGCGGAGTACCTCGCCGCGGCCTACCCGCGTTTCGGCGAGTTCACCGCGCTGCGGGACCGGCTGGACCCGGACCGGCTGTTCGGCAACGACTACCTGCGGCGGGTGCTCGGGGACTGACCCCCGCTCAAGGGGCGCCGGGCGACGGCTCGCGGCCGCCGCCCGCACCGCTCGGGGCGGGACCGGGCCGCGGGCCGTCCTCCGAGGGGGACGGGGCCGGGCCGGGCGTCGCCGAACCGGAGGGGGCGGGGCTCGGGCTCCGGCCGCCGGGCGTGCGGGAGGGACTCGGGGAGGTCCCGGACTCCGGGGTCCGTCCGCCCTTCCCCTCCTGCCCTCCCGCGCCGTCCCCGCGGTCGCCCGCGCCCCGTTCGCCGTGCCGGTCCGCGCCGCCCCCGCCGCCCCCGCCGCCCCCGTCCCGGCCGGACTCCGGTGCGGAGGGCTTGTGGTCGGAGGCCGTGCGGGAACCGCCGGACAGGATGGTGCGGCCGTCGCTGCTGACCGAGGTGCCCGCGAAGGCCTCGTACGTCCCGAGGCCGCCGAGGGCGAGGGCGAAGGCGGCCCCGGAGGCCACCGCCGTGCGCTTCCAGCCGCGTACGCGGGTGCCGTGCACGGTGGCCTCGCCGAACTCCCCCGGCGGCGGGACCGCTTGCCCCGCGGCCGGCGGCGCCTGACGGGCCCTGGGGCGGGCGCTCTCGCGCAACTGGTCGCCGGTGCGCCGGAAGACGTGCTGGATGACGGGCCCGCCGGCGGTGGCGACCATGCTGACCACGCCGGCGCCGAGGATGGTCCCGTAGACGCCCATCCGGGAGGCGAGCAGCGCCGCCGCGACGGTGGCGAGGGAGCTGCCCGCGATCTGGGCCACGCTCAGGTCGAGCTTGCTGCGCGCCGGTTCCGCCGCGTCCGCCGCGCCTGCCGGACGGTCCGGGCCCGCCGGCCGGTCCTGGTTGTCCGCCCGCGTTCCGTTCGCCGCTTCCCGACCCATCCTCATCCCCGGTGTGTCCCGCCTCTCGCGCCTCTCCTCTTCCGAGAGTTAGGGACCCATGAGTGAAACGGAAAGTTCCGTTTCTGCGGATTCTGTGAAGCAGGACACCCGAAAACGGCAGCGTGCGCAGGTGGGCCCGGTCGCGGCCCCGATTCCGGGCAGGCCGACTCCCGGCGGCCGCGACAAGTTCGGCGGCGCGGCGGTCCACCCGGGTGGCCCGAATGGAGTACTGTGGCGAGCCCTGGGACCGTCCTTCCTTACGGCTGTCCGGACTCGGGAGAGGGGGCCGGCTGATGGAGAAACGGCACTCAAGACCGGTGATACCGCGGTATCGCACGGGTTCCTGCTGCGCACAGTAACCACTTGGTCACTGTGCGTGCCCAACAGGTAACCGTGCCATAACGTCGATCAAGGGCGCATGCCCGACACGCCGGTTTAACTCGGCAAGGTTGTGGCAGGCTGCACCCGGGCAGGCCACACTCGACTAGCGGAAGCAGCGACGCACGTGACGTCGGCAGGCACCACCCGGGAGGTCCCCATGCCCGAACTGCGTGTCGTGGCCGTCTCGAATGACGGAACACGACTGGTGCTCAAGGCTGCGGACAGCACGGAGTACACGCTTCCGATCGACGAGCGGCTGCGGGCTGCCGTGCGCAATGACCGCGCGCGCCTGAACCAGATCGAGATCGAGGTGGAGAGCCACCTCCGCCCCCGCGACATCCAGGCGCGCATACGGGCCGGTGCCTCCGCCGAGGAGGTCGCCCAGCTCGCCGGCATCCCGGTCGACCGGGTGCGCCGCTTCGAGGGCCCGGTGCTGGCCGAGCGCGCCTTCATGGCCGAGCGGGCCCGCAAGACCCCCGTGCGACGCCCCGGCGAGAACACCGGACCGCAGCTCGGCGAGGCCGTGCAGGAGCGCCTCACGCTGCGCGGGGCCGACAAGGACTCCGTGCTGTGGGACTCCTGGCGCCGCGACGACGGCACCTGGGAGGTCCTGCTGGTCTACCGGGTGGCGGGCGAACCGCACTCGGCGAGCTGGACGTACGACCCGCCGCGCCGGCTGGTCGTCGCCGTCGACGACGAGGCCCGCTCCCTGATCGGCGAGGCCGACGATCTGCCGTCGACCCCGGAGCCGAGCTTCCCGTTCGTGCCGAGGATCGCCCGGCTGCCCCGGGACCGGCCGCTGGACCGCGCGCTCGACCGGCAGCTGGAACGGGCCGAGAGCCGGCCCGCCCCGCCGCCCGCACCGGAGCCCGAGGAGGAACGGGACACGCTGACCAGCCTGCTGGAGGCCGTCCCGAGCTTCCGCGGCGATCTGGTCGTCCCGGACCGTACGGAGACCCCCGCCGAGGAGGCCGAGGCCGAGGAGCCCCCGGCCGCGGCGGCATCGGCCGGCGCGGCGTACGCGGACGTACTGATGCCGCGCACGGTGGCGGGCCACCGCGAGCGGCTGACCGGCACCACCGACCGGCAGGCCGAGGCCGACGGGGTCCGGCCGGGACGCCGGGCGGCCGTGCCCAGCTGGGACGAGATCGTCTTCGGCACCCGGCGCAAGAAGCAGGAGTGACCCGCCCGGTGGCGCCCCCGGGGGCGCCACCGCCGCGGACCCGTCAGGGATTCGGGCCGGTGGCCACGGGCCGCTCCGGGTCCGAGGACCACTCCGACCAGCTGCCCGCGTACAGGGCCGCCGGGATTCCGGCCACCTCCAGCGCGAGGACCTGGTGCGCCCCGGATACGCCCGAGCCGCAGTACACGCCCACCGCCGTGTCCCCCGCCGCGCCCAGTGCCGCGAACCGCGCGCGCAGTTCCCCGGCCGGCAGGAACCGGCCGTCCGGGCCGACGTTCTCCGTGGTCGGGGCCGACACCGCGCCGGGGATGTGCCCGCCGACCCGGTCGATCGGCTCGACCTCGCCGCGGTAGCGCTCCCCCGCCCGGGCGTCCAGCAGCAGTCCTGTTCGAGCCAGCTTCGCCGCGTCATCGGCGTCCAGCACGCCGAACAGCCCGGGGGTTGGCTTGAAATCGCCCTCGGCCGGTGTCGGCGCGTCGGCGCTCAGCGCACCCCCCGCCGCCGTCCACGCCGCCAGGCCGCCGTCCAGTACGCGCACGTTCCGGTGCCCCGTCCAGCGCAGCAACCACCACGCGCGGGCGGCCGCCCAGCCCAGACCGCCGTCGTACACGACCACCGGCTCGTCGGCGCGCACCCCGGCGCGGCGCATCGCGGCGCCGAAGTCCTCCGGGTCCGGGAGCGGATGGCGGCCGCCCGCGCCCGGTGGACCTGCCAGTTCGCGGTCGAGGTCGACGTACACGGCGCCGGGGACGTGCCCGGCTTCGTAGGCGGGGCGCTGGTCGGGACCGCCCAGCTGCCAGCGGACGTCCAGCAGCACCGGCGGGCGGGGAGCGGCCAGCTCCCTCCTCAGTTCGGAGGCCGAGAGAATCGCAGTCATGGGCCCATCTTCCTCCCCGTCGCCGAGCCCGTGTAACAAGCCGGACATCGACGGGCCGCAGTGATTCGGTCATCTCTGTTCCGCGCCCCGTTCACGCGGCCGGTCGGGGCGCGCCGGGTGCCGCGGAGTGGAAGCATCTGCGGGGACCACGGAGACGACGGCAGGAGACGGCTGACATGACGGAGGCATCGGGGGCTTCGCGGCGCACGCCCGGCACACCGTGCTGGGTGAGCCTGATGGTGCACGGCCTCGGGAGCACGGAGGACTTCTACGCCGACCTCTTCGGCTGGGAGTACGAGCCCGGCCCCACCCAGTTCGGCCCGTGCGTCCGGGCCCTCCTCGACGGCGAGGAGGTCGCCGGGATCGGCGAGATGCCGCCGGACCGCCATCTTCCGGTGGCATGGACCACGTACTTCGCCACGGACGACGCCGACTGCACCGCCGAGTCCATCCGGTCCTGCGGCGGCACGGTCGCGGTGGGCCCGCTCGACGCGGGGGCGGCGGGGCGGATGGCGATCTGCTCCGACCCGCTGGGCGCGATCTTCGGCATCTGGCAGACCGACGGGCACCCCGCGGCCCGCCGGGCGGGGGCGCCGGGCACCCCGGTGTGGAACGAGCTGCTGACCCAGGAGACCTCGACGGTCGGCAAGTTCTACGAGCACGTCTTCGGGCACGAGGCCGAGCGGCATCCGGACGTCTCGGCCGAGTTCGACTACACGACGCTGCGGCTGGCCGGCCGGCCGGTCGCCGCCGTGCACGGGGTCGGCCGGTCGCTGCCGCACGACCGGGGGCCGCACTGGATGACGTACTTCGAGGTGGCCGACCCCGACGCGGCCGCCGCGCGGGTGACCGAACTGGGCGGCCGGGTGGTCGCCCCGCCCCGGGAGCGGATCACGGGCCGGCTGGCCGTGGTCGCGGACCCGGAGGGGGCGGTGTTCGCGCTGGTGCGGACGGCGCCTGCCTAGGGCCTGTCGGGGGCTGGAGCGGCAGCAGCTGCGGGCGCTTCGCGGTGCGGCCGTCGCCGGAGGAGGTGCCGCGCAGCCGGCGGCCCAGCCAGGGGCCGAGGAAGCCGGCCGCCCAGGCGAGCTCCGCGGCGACGGCCCGGGATGCCGTGCGGGGCGGCCGGGGCGGCAGGGGCTCCCGCCAGGCGCCGTCGCTGCCGGGCAGTTCCAGGGCTTCGGCCAGGGCCGCGGCGATCCGGGCGTGGCCGAGGGCGCTGGCGTGGAGCCGGTCGGCGCTCCACAGCCGCGGGTCGGTGGCGACGGCCGCCCGGCCCGTCTCGGCCACCACGACCCCGTGGCGGGCCGCGGCGGCGCGGACGCGGGCGTTGAGCTCGGTCACGCGGGGGCTCAGCGGCCGGGCCAGCGGCGCGATCCGGGCCACGTCGGGGAAGGTCACGGTGGCCACCCGGGCGCCCGCGCGGGTGAGCGCCGCGAACATCTCCTCCAGCTCCCCGGCCACCTCGGCGGCGTCGAAACGCGGCCGGAGCAGGTCGTTGACCCCGGCGACGACGGTGGCGACGTCCGGGCGCAACTCCAGTGCGGGCCCGAGTTGTTCGGCGCGGACCTGTCCGGCGAGCCGCC
The DNA here is from genome assembly GCF_056435605.1 of Streptomyces sp. NPDC043896. NCBI lineage: Bacteria > Bacillati > Actinomycetota > Actinomycetes > Kitasatosporales > Streptomycetaceae > Streptomyces > Streptomyces sp. NPDC043896. Next base: position 136,808 of record NZ_JBWKEE010000004.1, on the reverse strand, counting down.
CCCGGACCGCGAGGTTGGCGTACGCCAGACCGGGGGTGCGGGCTCCGAGGTGCCCGGCGAGCCGGTCGGCGAAGCCCCGCAGGCCCACCGTGTCGTCACCGTCCCCGAGGCCCTCGGTCTGGCTGTCGCCCAGGGCGACGTAGCGCAGGTACTCAGTCTTCGGCACGGATGCTCCCCTCCCTCTTGCCCAGCACCTCCGCGGTGCGCAGGCACCAGTCCCGGTGGCCCTCCTCGAAGGCCACCCCGCGCAGGCAGGTCAGGTAGCCGCCGATCCGTTCGCCCCGGAGCAGGTACGCGTCCTCGTCCAGGTCTCCGCGCATGTTCCGCAGCAGCTTGCGGAGCAGCTCGATCTTGGCCTCGGCGGCGGCGGCCCGTTCCAGGAGCTGCTCGATGACCGGCGCGGTGCCGATCCGGTCGGCGCTCTGGACCTTCACGAGGAGGTCGTCGCGGATGGAGGAGGGTTTCGAGGGCGTGCCGGCGAACCGTTCCAGTTCGGCCCGGCCGGCGTCGGTGACCCGGAACAGCCGCTTGTTGGGCCGGGACTCCTGCACCACCTCCCGGCCCGCGACCAGCCCGTCCGCCTCCAGCCTCGCCAGTTCGGCGTAGAGCTGCTGGGGCAGGGCGTGCCAGAAGTTCGCGACGCTGATGTCGAAGGCCTTCGCCAGCTGGTAGCCGCTGTACTCGCCGTCGAGCAGTGCCGCCAGTACCGCGTGCCGCAGGGCCATGACCGCTCCCTCTTCCCTTTGGGTGCCCGTGGCGGCACCATACTCAAGAATCTGACTACTCGCATCCTTGAGTAATCACCGACAGGAGGAGGGGCACATGGGCACCATGGAGACCTCGGACAGCGCCGAACGCTTCCGCGCTGCCGTGGAGAAGCACGATCTCGCCGCGCTGGACGACCTGTTCACTGAGGACATCCGGCTCTTCAGCCCGGTCAAGTTCAAGCCCTTCGAGGGCAAGGCGGCCGTCCTGGGCCTCTTCGGCGTCCTGCTGCGCACCTTCGAGGACCTCCGCTACCTGGGCCGGCTGGACGGCGTGGTCGAGACCACCTCGGGCGACGGAGAGGCCCCGACGGCGGTCCTGCCCTTCCGTGCCCTGGTGGCGGGCAAGCAGGTCCACGGCATCGACCAGCTCCAGTTCGACGACGCGGGCCGGGTGAAGGAGTTCACGGTGATGGTCCGCCCCCAGTCCGCCGTGCAGGCCCTGGGACAGGCGGTCCTGGCCGGCCTGATCGCCGACGGGCTGGCCCCGGAGGCCTGACGGCCGGTCATCGGCACGGTCCGCCAGGCCCGTTGGCTCGCACACCCGGCAAGCACTTGCTACATTGGCAAGTACTTGCCGGGTGATGGCGCACGGAGCCGCCCGGCCACCGTCCAGGGGGGACCGTCATGACCGAACAGGCCGCCGCGGCAACGGCGTTGAAGGGGATCGCGGGGATCGAGGCCGGCGCACGCCGGCGCGGCCGGTGGCTCACCGGCTGCCTGTGGGCCTTCGCGGGGTGGCAGCTCGTCCTCGTCCCCACCGTGCTGCTGTGGCACGGGCGGACGGGCACGCTCGTCAGCACGGTGGCGAACGCGGTCGTGGTGATGGGCCTGTCCGCGTTCGCCATGCGCCAGCCGGTGGTCCCCCGGGGCCACGGCCGCCGCTACCTCGGCGCGATCGGCGCGTGGGCCGCCGCGTACGGGCTGTCGCTCGCGCTGGGCCTCACCCTCTTCACGGACAGCACCGCCTTCGCGGCCGCGGCCGCCCTGCTGTGCGCGCTGCCCCCCGCCGCCGCGGCCTGGCGGGAGGTCCGCGCCGCATGACGACTCCCGTCGACCGGACCCCGCACCCGCGCCACGCGCTCGCCCCGCTGCTCTCCTCGGCCGTGCGCCTGTCGATCGTGGCCGCCCTGGCACCCGTGGAGAAGGCCGAGTTCGGCTACGTACGGGACCTCGTGGAGATCACCGACTCCGCACTGTCGAAGCAGGTCGCGCGCCTGGAGGAAGCAGGCTGGGTGACGGTCGAGAAGGGGCGGGTCGGGCGCATGCCGCGCACCTGGCTGCTCCTGACCGGGGAGGGCCTGGCCGGGTACCGGCGGCACGTCGCCGCCCTCACCGCCATCGCGGGACCTCCGCACTGACCCCGGCGTGTCGCCGTCCGGCCGACAGCGCCCCGGTACGAGGATGTGCCGGGCGTCCCGCACCTGACGGAGCGCGCCCAGGCGGCTACGCACCGCCCCCGGGGGCCGCCCGCGAGTACTGTGGAAGGGCTTCCGGGGGCGCACCGGCGGATGGGGTTCACCGTGTCGACATCGAGCCACGAAACATTCGGCGCGCCCTGCTGGGTCAGCCTCATGGCCCGCGACCTCGGCGCGGCGAAGGAGTTCTACAGCGCGGTCCTCGGATGGGAATTCGGGCCCGCCCACCTCGGCGAGGCCTTCGCCGTCGGCTTCGCCTCCGGGGTTCCGGTGGCCGGCATCGGCGCCCTGCCCCCGGCGCTCAGCATTCCCGTCGCCTGGACCCCGTACTTCGCCGTGGACGACGCCGACGTCACGGCGGCCCGTATCCGCGAGCGCAGCGGGACCGTCGCCGTCGGCCCGCTGTCCTTCGGCACGGGGCGGGCGGCCCTCGCCTCCGACCGCGACGGGGCGGTCTTCGGCATCTGGCAGGGCGAGGCCATCCCCGACTGGGGCATGGGCGGCGAGGCCGCCCCGGCCTGGCTGGAGCTGCACACCAGGAACGCCTTCGACGCCGCCATCTTCTACGGCGAGGTCCTGGAGTGGGCCTGTGACCACGCCGGCTGCTGCGAGGTCGCCTACGTGGAGGAGGACGACCGGATCCTGCTCCGCCGCGCGGGCCGGACGGTGGCCCGCCTGCACGGCGGAACCCTCGCGGAGGCCCCCGACCCGCACCTGAGGCCGCGCTGGCGCACCCACTTCCGGGTCCCCGACCTGGACACCGCGGTGGAGGCCGCCATCGCCCTCGGCGGCATCGCCGTCCCCGCCGCGGACTCCGGCGCCTACCCCCACGAGCGCATCCTGCGGGACCGGGACGGCGCCGCGTTCAGCATCGTCGGCCCGGCCGCGCCCGGCCGCTTCTGAGCCCTTCCGGGCCCTTCGAGCCCGTCCGGGGCCCCTCCGCGCGCTCCTAGGCGTTGTTGACCGGCAGCACGTCCGGGGAGAGGGCGCCCGCGTGGGAGGCGGCGGAGGTCATGCGCCGGCGGTGGTGGCGGCGGCAGAGGACCTCGTAGCCGATCTCCTCCGCCGGGCGGTTGACGTCGCCGACGACCACCTGGGCGCCCTCGACCACCATCTCCCCTCCCACCGTACGGGCGTTGTGCGTGGCGCGGGCACCGCACCAGCACAGGGCCTCGACCTGGAGCTGCTCGATCCGGTCGGCCAGTTCGATCAGCCGTTGCGAGCCGGGGAAGAGCTTGGTGCGGAAGTCGGTGGTGATGCCGAAGGCGAAGACGTCCATGTCCAGGTCGTCCACGACCCGGGCCAGCTGGTCGATCTGCTCCGGCGCGAGGAACTGGGCCTCGTCGACGATCACGTAGTCCGCCTTGCCGCCCGCCGACAGCTCCCGCACCAGGTACGCGTACACGTCCATGGCGTCGGTGACCTCGACCGCGTCCGTCACCAGGCCCAGCCGCGAGGACAGCTTCCCCTCGCCCGCCCGGTCCTGACGGGTGAAGATCACCCCGACCAGGCCCCGCGCGGAGCGGTTGTGGGTGATTTGCAGAGCCAGCGTGCTCTTTCCGCAGTCCATCGTTCCGGAGAAGAACACCAGCTCGGGCATGGGAAGTACGGGACCTTTCAGGTCGGGGTGGGGGTGGTGACGGGGAGGCGCGGGAGCGGTCAGGTGCGGATCTCGAACAGCGGCACGAGCTGCTCGGCCGCGGTCATGGAGCCGTGCATGCCGGTGAGCGCCGACTCGTTGGGCTCGTTGCGGGAGGCCGTGATCGCGACGTCCGCCTGGGCCGCGGCGATCACGTCGCCGATCCGCCCGAGGACCCGCTCGTCGCACTCCCCCGGCATGCCGAACCAGCCCAGCTCCAGGGCCTCTTCGCGGCTCGCGACCCAGAAGCGGTCCCCGAGCACCTCGCGCCACACGGTCAGTACGTCGGCCTCGGCGCCCGGCACCGCGTAGACGTGCCGGGCCCGGCCCTCGCCGCCCAGCAGGGCCACGCCCGCGCCCAGCTCCCAGTCCTCGTCGAAGTCGATCCGGGAATCCTCGTCGAAGGGGACGTCGACCATGCCGTGGTCGGAGGTGACGTACAGGGCGGTGCGCGGGGGCAGCTGCTCCGCGAGCCGCTGCACGAGCCGGTCGACGTACATGAGCTGGCCGCGCCAGGCGTCGGAGTCCACGCCGTGCCGGTGCCCGGCCCCGTCGAGTTCGCTGAAGTACGTGTACACGAGCGAGCGCTCGCCGGCCGCGAGCTGGATCGCCGCGAGGTCCATCCGCTCCTCGCCCGTCATCCGGCCGTGGAAGGTGCCGCCGCTGAGCGCGATCTGGGTGAGCGGTGTGGTCTGGAAGTTCGGCGCGGAAACCTGCGCGGTGTGCACGCCGGCCGCGTCCGCGAGCTGGAAGACCGTCGGGTAGGGCTGCCAGGGCCGCGGCGAGGTCCAGGGGTGCCAGCGGAGCTGGTTCATCAGCTCGCCCGAGGCCGGGTTGCGCACGGCGTAGCCGGGCAGGCCGTGCCGGGCGGGCGGCAGGCCGGTGCCGACCGAGGCCAGGGAGGTGGCGGTGGTCGCCGGGAAGCCGGACGTGATCGGCAGGCCCGTGCCGCCGCGCGAGCTCGCGAGCAGGGAGGTCAGGAAGGGAGCCTCGTCGGGGTGGGCCTTGATCTGCTCCCAGCCCATGCCGTCGACCAGGAACACGCAGTTCCGGTCGGCCGGGGACAGCTCGGCGATCCCGGCGGTGAGACCGGGTACGCCCTGACCGGCGGCGAGGGTCGGCAGCAGGTCGGCGAGGGAGCCGGAGCCGTACTGCGGGACCGGGGCGCCGGCGAGGTCGAGCGGTTCCGGCTCGTCCTGCCAGTTCGGCGGCACGGAGTACGACATCAGCGGGCGGGACCGGAGGTGGCGGCCGTCGCCTCGCTGAGCGCCTGCGCGAAGAGCAGTGCCTGGCGCACCGTCTCGGGGCCGTCGCCGGCCTCGCTGACGCGCAGGCTGAGGTCGTCGGCGGTGGAGTTGCCGGTGTAGCCGTGGTCGGCGTCGCAGTTCTGGTCGCCGCAGGCGGCGGGCTCCAGGTCGATGCGCGAGACCGCGCCCCAGCCGATGGTCAGCACGACCTCGCGGGGCAGCTGGCCGGGCGTGTAGGACTCCGGGTTGGCCACGACGCGGCTGAGCACCACGGAGGAGATGCTGGAGAGCTTCACCGACTCGGTGGACGTGGTCGCGTACGGGGACGGCGAACCGGAGTCGGCGGCCTGCTCGTCGGTGTGGCTGACGATGAACCGGTTGCCGGTCAGGACCAGCACGGTGACGTGCCGGCGGACCTCGTTCGAGTCGAAGGTGGTCTCCTGGTGGACCAGGTACGACGAGATCGGCTCGCCGCCCACCGCGGCCTCCACGGCCTCGGCCACGAGGGCCGGGTAGTAGCCGCTGCGCTCGATGGCCGCGCGCAGTCCCTGGGTCGTCGTACCGGATTTCGCCATGGGGTCCATCCTAAGGCCCGTACGGGCTCCCCCTGCCTGCCGTGCGCTCAGTAGCTGGGCAGGGTGCGGGGGCCGAGGTCGGTCCGGGCGGGCGGGTGGGCCACGCGGACGGTGGCGCTGAGCACGGAGAGGCCCTCGGTGGCGACGACGACGGGCTCCAGCGAGACCCCGGTCACTTCCGGGTGGTCGTCCACCAGCCGGGACAGCCGCAGCAGCAGTTCCTCCAGGGCGGGGGTGTCGACGGGGTCGCTGCCGCGCCAGCCGAAGAGCAGGGGCGCGGTGCGGATGGCGCGGATCAGCCCGGCGGCGTCCCGGTCGGTGGCGGGAACCAGGCCGTGCGCGGTGTCGCCGAGCAGCTCGGAGGCGACGCCGGCGAGCCCGAAGGAGAGGACGGCCCCGGCGGCGGGGTCGACGGTGGCGCGGACGACGGTGTCGACCCCGCGCGGGGCCATCGACTGGACCACGGGCTGGAGCTCCGCCGGCTTGCCGAAGGCGTCGGTGAGCTCCTCGTACGAGCGCCTTAGCTCGGCCTCGGTGGTGAGGTCGAGGCGTACGCCGCCCAGGTCGGCGCGGTGGCGCAGGTGCGGGGCGGTGGTCTTGAGGGCGACGGGGTACCCGAGCACCCGGGCCGCGCGGACGGCTGCGTCGGGGCTGGGGGCGGGGAGGGTGGGCAGCACCCGGATCCCGTAGCGGGCGAGCAGGTCGCGGGCGTCGGTCTCGTCCAGGGTGAGGGCGGCGCCCTCGTCGAGGCCGGCGAGGTGGGTGGCGAGGAGGGCTGCGGCGCCGGCCTCGTCGATGTCCTCGTACTCGGGGACCTGTCCGGTGTCGGCGTTGTCCCGGCGCCACCGGGCGTACCGCACGGCCTCGGCGACGGCCTTCACGGCGCGCTCGGCGGCGGGGTAGGCGGGGATCCGGCCCGCGCCGCCGGGACCTCCGCCGTCGCCGGGGCCCCGTACACCGTCGCCGGGGCCGGGGCTGTCTCCGTCGCCGGGGCCGTCTCCGCCGTCGCCGGCCGGGGGCCCGGCGGGAGGGAGGGGCGCGGCGGGAGGGGTGGCGGGGGGTGCGGCGCCGGCGGCGGACAGGGCCTCGGCCAGGTCGCCGAGTTCCACGTGCACCACCGCCACGGGCTTGCCCGGGACCTCGGTGACGGCTTCGCGGAGCGCCTGCGCGAGGTCGTCGGCCAGCTCCCGCTCGCTCACGGAGGGGATGGCGGTGACGACGACGGCGTCGCAGTCGCCGGAAGCGAGGGCGGTGCGCAGGGCGTCACGGAAGTCGGCCGGGCCGGCGGCGGTCGTCAGGTCGAGCGGGGGCAGCGGCCGCAGCCCCTCGGTCAGGCAGGCGTCGTAGGTGAGCACGCCGAGGGACTCGGAGTTGCCGAGGATCGCCACCCGGGGGCCGGCCGGCAGCGGCTGCCCGGCCAGCAGCAGGCCGACGTCGACCAGCTCGGTGACGGTGTCGACGCGGATGACGCCGGCCTGGCGGAGCAGCTCGGAGACGGTGGACTCGGGGAGCCGGGTGCCGGGGACGACGTGCCCGGCGGGGGTGTGGCGCCCGCCACGGGCGACGACCACGGGCTTGGCGGCGGCGGTGCGGCGGGCGAGGCGGGTGAACTTGCGCGGGTTGCCGAGGGTTTCCAGGTACATCAGGGCCACGTCGGTGGCCTCGTCCTCGTACCAGTACTGGAGGATGTCGTTGCCGGAGACGTCGGCCCGGTTCCCGGCGGACACGAAGGACGACAGGCCCTCGCCGCGCCGCAGCAGGGCGGACAGCAGGGCGATGCCGATCGCTCCGGACTGGGTGAACAGGCCGGTCCGGCCGCGCGCGAAGGCGGGGGCGGCCGGGGCGAGCGAGGCGTTCAGCTCCACCTCGGGCGCCGTGTTGATCACCCCGAAGGCGTTCGGCCCGATGAGGCGCATCCCGTACGAGCGGACCTGCCGCACCAGCTCGCGCTGCCGGGCGAGGCCGTCCGGGCCGCTCTCGCCGTATCCGGCGGACAGCACGACGAGCCCCTGCACCCCGTGCTCCCCGCAGGCGGCGACGGCCTCGGGGACCCGGCCGGCGGGGACGGCGACGACGGCGAGGTCGACGGGGGCGCCGATGTCGGCGAGCCCGCGGTAGGCCCGTACGCCTTCCAGGAGGTCACCCTCCATGCCGGGGGCGCGGGCTTCGTTGACGGCGTAGAGGTGGCCGCGGAAGCCGCCGTCGCGCAGGTTGCGCAGGGCGGTGGCGCCCACCCCGGCGCCGGACCGGCTGACGCCGATCACCGCGACGGAGCCCGGGGCGAGGAGGCGCTGCACGGAGCGGGCCTCGGCGCGCTGTTCGCGGGCGCGCTGGACGGCGAGGGACTCGGCGGTGGGTTCGAGGTCGAGGGTGAGGTGGACGGAGCCGTCCTCGAAGCTGCGCTTCTGCTGGTAGCCGACGTCCGTGAACACCTTGATCATCTTGGTGTTGGCGGGCAGCACCTCGGCCGCGAACCTGCGGATCCCGCGCTCGCGGGCCACCGCGCCGATGTGCTCCAGGAGGGCGGAGGCGACCCCGCGGCCCTGGTGGGCGTCCTGGACGAGGAAGGCGACCTCGGCCTCGTCGGCGGGGGCGGAGGCGGGCCGCCCGTCGGGGCCGATGCGGTCGAAGCGGACGGTGCCGATGAACTCGCCGCCGATGGTCGCGGCGAGGCCGACCCGGTCCACGTAGTCGTGGTGCGTGAAGCGGCGGACGTCGCGGTCCGAGAGGCGGGGGTAGGGGGCGAAGAAGCGGTAGTACTTCGACTCGTCCGATACCTGCTCGTAGAAGCTGACCAGGCGGCCCGCGTCCTCGGTGGTGATGGGGCGGATCCGGGCGGTGCCGCCGTCGCGCAGCACGACGTCCGCTTCCCAGTGGGCCGGGTACGAGGGGTCCGACGCGGTGGTCATGGGGTCACCTTAAGGGTGGATCCGGCCGGGTGTGCGGGTGCGGTGGCCGGCCCGCTCCGCGAGCGCGCGGCGAAGGCGGCGCACCGGGGCGAACCGGTGCAAGCTGGGGAAGGTCGAACGGCGGTGGATACGGGCCGATGGTCGGTCCGAGCATTCCGGGCGGCGTGAGAGACTGGTCTAGACAACCCGTAAGAACCTGAAGGGCATCACCATGGCAGAGCGCCGCGTCAACGTCGGCTGGGCCGAGGGCCTGCACGCTCGTCCCGCCTCGATCTTCGTCCGGGCGACGACCGCCTCCGGAGTTCCGGTGACCATCGCGAAGGCCGGCGGCGACCCCGTCAACGCCGCGTCGATGCTGGCGGTCCTGGGCCTGGGCGCCCAGGGCGGCGAGGAGATCGTCCTGGCTTCCGACGCCGAGGGTGCGGACGTCGCGCTCGACCGCCTCGCGAAGCTGGTCGCCGAGGGTCTCGAGGAGCTCCCCGAGACCGTCTGACCCTTCGGGTCTCCGCAGGGAGGAAGCCGCGGCCCCCACCACCACCGGGGGCCGCGGCTTCCGTGCGTTCAGCGCTCTCCGGCCGCGCGGCGTTCAGCGCTCTCCGGCCGCGCGACGAAGGAAATGCGCGCACCCTTCCGGAGAATTCCGAAATCGGGACGGCCGACCGGAACGCCGGACCGCAATAGCGCGAAGAAGAAAATGGGCCGGCAATCCGGCGCCGCGCGAATATCCCTCCGTTGTATACGGACCCTGTTAATTCGGAGCACTCGCCGTGTTGACGGCAGGTTGCGGATTCCTCACCCGCGGCCGGTGCGCCTCGGCGGCCCGCTGCGCGTGCAGCGCGGTCAGGGTCCTGGCCCGCTCCGCGTCCCCGCGCGCGACCGCGTCCACGATCGCGCCGTGCTCCGCCCAGGACTCCACGGGCTGCGCCGGGGCCTCGACCACGTACATCCAGGCGATCTTGCGCCGGGTCTGGGTCAGCAGGGTGATCAGCCCCGGGCTGCCCGAGGCCTGGGCCAGGGTCTCGTGGAACCAGCCCCCCAGGGCCCGCAGGTCCTCCCCCTGGGCCCGCTCGGCCCGGTCCCGGCCCAGCCTGACCAGGCCGCGCAGCACCTTCAGGTGGGCGTCCGTGCGCCGGCGGGCGGCCCGGGAGGCGGCGAGCGGCTCCAGCAGCACGCGCAGCTCCAGGAGGTCGGCGGCCTCCTGCCGGGTCGGCTCGGCCACGCAGGCGCCCGCGTGCCGCCGCGTGGTGACGAACCCCTCGGACTCCAGCGTCCTCAGCGCCTCGCGGACGGGGACGCGCGAGACCCCGTAGCGGCGGGCGAGCACCTCCTCGGTCAGCCGGCTGCCCGGCCCGAAGAATCCGGAGACGATGTCGTCGCGGATCGCTGTGCACACCGAATGCGCCGGAATACGCAAGGCCGGACCTCCGCTGGTTTCGATTCGGTTTATCGTGGCCGCACTGCGACTCTATTGCAACACACGACAATCCCCGGAGAAGCCCGGAAATCGGAAACGGCCGACGGCGCCACGGCCCGTGGCCGGAGAGAGGCGGCGGACGCGGCGAGCGGAGTGCCGGAACGACGGAGAAGGCCCCGGCTCGGTGAGCCGGGGCCTTCTTCGGTGAAGCGCGTGCTGCGGGTCAGATGCCCACGCCGTGGCTGCGCAGGTAGGCCAGCGGGTTGATGTCCGTGCCGTACGTGGCGCCGGTACGGGCCTCGAAGTGCAGGTGCGGGCCGCTGGAGTTGCCGGTGGAGCCCGACAGGCCGATCTGCTGGCCCGGGGCGACGGTCTGGCCGGCGGAGACGCTCAGCGAGTTCAGGTGGCCGTACTGGGTGTACGTGCCGTCGTTGTGGCGGATCACCACGTTGTTGCCGTAGGCGCCGCCCCAGCCGGCCTCGACGACGGTACCCGCGCCCACCGCGCGCACGGAGGTGCCGGAGTCGGCGTGGAAGTCGATGCCCGTGTGGCTGCCGGAGGACCACATGCCGCCGCCCGCGCCGTACGAGGTGCTGACGTACGAGCCCTCGATGGGGGAGACGAAGGTGTTGAGGCGCTTGCGGGCCTCTTCCTTGGCGGCCTTCTCGGCGGCCTCGCGCTCGGCCTTCTCCTGGGCCTCGGCGACGCGCTTGGCCTCGGCGGCCCGCTGCTTCGCCTCGGCCTCGGCCTGCGCCTGCGCGGCGGCGGCCTCGGCGGCGCTCTGCTGCGTGGCGGCCTGGACCTCGATGTCGTCCTGCAGACCGTCGGCGACGACGATCGCGTTCTGACCGGTGTCCTCCATGGACGGGGCGCTGCTGTTGTCCGCCGCGAAGGCCGGAGCGGCCAGGGTGCCGACCACGCCCGTGGTGGCGAGGGCGGCGATGCCGGCGTAGCCGGCGGTCTTGCGGCTCAGACGGCTGGAACCACGGTGCTTACCAGAACCGGCGGCACGACTGCCAAACGCCATGAAGGGGGTGATCCTTTCCTTCCCTCTCGCCTACCGGGTTAGCTGACGGGTTCGGAGCAGGAAGGTCTCCTACGGGCCTCCTCTTGCGAGAGGGTCCGATTCACCCCAGGGACTCATGTGGGTCCCCGGCTCCCCAGGCTCGCGCCTGACGGGGACTCGGCGATCGCTGTCCGGTGCCGCGGTTGCGGCGGGTACAAACTGACGAACAGCACGGCCGACGCTAGGCGGATCATCAGTCAATCGCCAAACAGACGAGCGCTTTTGTTGCGTACGCCACACCGCATACCTGCAACCACGCCACCAAAACGGACAAAGGGGGCTCCGGTGGATGTTCCACCGGAGCCCCCTGGAAACGGGCCGGTTTCCGGCCCGTCTCGGGTCTCGCGCCGCTCAGTTGGAGACGACGGTGACCTCACCGATCCCGAGCGCCAGGACCGGCTCCTCGATCTGCGCCGCGTCGCCCACCAGGATGGTGACCAGACGGTCCACCGGGAAGGCGTTCACCACGGCCGAAGTGGCCTCCGCCGTACCGGTTTCGGCGAGCCGCGCGTACAGCCGCGCCTGGTAGTCGTCCGGCAGCTCCTGCTCCACCTGGTCGGCGAGCGTGCCCGCGACGGAGGCGGCCGTCTCGAACTTCAGGGGGGCCACGCCCACCAGGTTCTGCACCGCCACATCCCGCTCGGCGTCGGTGAGTCCGCCCTCCGCGAGGGTGCGCAGCACCTTCCACAGGTCCTCCAGCGCCGGACCGGTGTTGGGGGTGTCCACGGAGCCGCTGATGGCGAGCATCGAGGCGCCCTTGCCGTCGGCGGTGGAACGCAGCACCTGGCCGAAGGCCCGCACGCCGTAGGTGTAGCCCTTCTCCTCGCGCAGCACCTTGTCCAGGCGGGAGGTGAGGGTGCCGCCGAGGCAGTAGGTGCCGAGCACCTGCGGGGCCCAGACGATGTCGTGCCGGTCCGGCCCGATCCGGCCGATCAGCAGCTGCGTCTGGACGGCGCCCGGCCGGTCCACGATGACCACGCGGCCCGTGTCGTCGGCCGTCACCGGCTGGACGGGGCGGGGCGCGGCGGTGTCGCCGGTCCAGGCGCCCAGGGTGTCCGCCAGGAGGGCGTCCAGGTCGATCCCGGTCAGGTCGCCGACCACCACCGCGGTGGCGGTGGAGGGGCGCACGTGGGCCTCGTAGAAGGCGCGTACGGCCCCGGAGTCGATCCGCGCGACCGTCTCCTCGGTGCCCTGGCGCGGGCGGGACATGCGCAGCGTCGCCGGGAAGAGCTCCTTGGAGAGCTCCTTGGCGGCGCGGCGCTGCGGGTTGGCCAGCTCGTGCGGGATCTCGTCGAGCCGGTTGCGCACCAGCCGGTCGACCTCGCCGTCGGCGAAGGCGGGCGCGCTCAGGGCCTCGGCGAGCAGCGCGAGGGCCTTGGGCAGCCGGGAGGCCGGGACCTCCAGGGAGACCCGCAGGCCGGGGTGGTCGGCGTGGGCGTCGAGCGTGGCGCCGCAGCGCTCCAGCTCGGCGGCGAACTCCTCGGCGGAGTGCTTGTCGGTGCCCTCGGACAGGGCGCGGGCCATGATCGTGGCCACGCCGTCGAGGCCCTCGGGCTCGGCGTCCAGCGGCGCGGCGAGGTTGACCTCGACCGCCACGACCTGCTGGCCGGGGCGGTGGCAGCGCAGCAGGGTCAGGCCGTTGGGGAGCGTGGCGCGCTCGGGGGCCGGGAAGGCCCACGGCTTCGCCTCGCCGGCCTCCGGCCGCGGGTGGAAGGTCATCGTGACGGCTGCGGTGTCGCTCACTGCTCCGCCCCTTCGTTCTCGTCGTGCTGCTCGGTCTCGTGGGCCTCGGCGCCGCCCAGCGGCTCGTAGACCAGCACCGCGCGGTTGTCGGGGCGCAGCCGGGCCGCGGCCACGGCCTGCACCTCCTCGGCGGTGACGTCCAGCACCCGCTGGACGGCGGTCAGGGCGAGCTGGGGGTCGCCGAACAGCACCGCGTAGCGGCACAGTTCGTCGGCGCGGCCGGCCACCGTGCTCAGCCGGTCCAGCCACTCGCGCTCCAGCTGCGCCTGCGCGCGCTCCATCTCCTCGGCGGTGGGGCCCTCGGCGGCGAACCGGGCGAGCTCCTCGTCGACGGCCGCCTCGATGGCGGGCACCTCGACGCCGCTGGAGGTCTTGACGTCCAGCCAGCCCAGCGAGGGCGCTCCGGCCAGGCGCAGCATGCCGAAGCCGGCCGCGACGGCCGTCTGGTCGCGGCGTACCAGGCGGTTGTGCAGGCGGGAGGACTCGCCGCCGCCCAGCACCGTCAGCGCCACGTCGGCGGCGTCGCACTCGCGGGTGCCGTCGTGCGGCAGGCGGTAGGCGGCCATCAGCGCGCGGGCCGGGACCTCCTCGACGATCTCCTCGCGCAGCTGCCCGCCCATGACCTCGGGGAGGGTGCCGTCGCGCGGCGGCTGCTTGCCGTCGTGCGCCGGGATGGTGCCGAAGTACTTCTCGATCCAGGCGAGGGTCCGCTCGGGGTCGATGTCGCCCACGACCGACAGCACGGCGTTGTTGGGCGCGTAGTACGTACGGAAGAAGTTGCGCGCGTCCTCCAGGGAGGCGGCGTCCAGGTCGGCCATGGAGCCGATCGGGGTGTGGTGGTACGGGTGGCCCTCCGGGTAGGCGAGGGCGGTCAGCTTCTCGAACGCCGTGCCGTACGGGACGTTGTCGTACCGCTGGCGGCGCTCGTTCTTGACGACGTCGCGCTGGTTCTCCATGGACTCGTCGTCCAGGGCCGCGAGCAGCGAGCCCATGCGGTCCGCCTCCAGCCACAGGGCGAGCTCCAGCTGGTGCGCCGGCATCGTCTCGAAGTAGTTGGTCCGCTCGAAGCTCGTGGTGCCGTTCAGGGAGCCGCCGGCGCCCTGGACGAGCTCGAAGTGGCCGTTGCCCGGTACGCTCGCCGAACCCTGGAACATCAGGTGCTCGAAGAGGTGAGCCAGACCGGTGCGCCCCTTGACTTCGTGGCGCGAGCCGACGTCGTACCAGAGGCAGACGGCGGCGACCGGAGTGAGGTGGTCCTCGGACAGCACCACGCGCAGGCCGTTGGCCAGCCGGTGCTCGGTCGCTGTCAGGCCGCCGGAGCCGGCCTGAGCTGTGGCCGTGTGACCCATGGGCATGTGGTCCCTTCGATCGCGATGCAGAGATTTGTGTCAGACCTGCCACTGTATGCAAGCGCGCCGACAGCCGGATAAGTTCCCGGGTCACTCCCCCGCACTCCGTACGGGGGGACCCCCGGGGTCGGAGTCGGCGTTGTCGGCGCCTCGGGCCACAATGGTCCGCGTCAACCACGCCAGATCCCCCCAGTACACCCCGAACCTTGGTTAAGGAGCCGCGCAGCGATGGCCCGCCGCAGCACGAAGACCCCGCCGCCGGAGGATTTCGAGGAGAAGATCCTCGACATCGACGTCGTCGACGAAATGCAGGGCTCCTTCCTCGAGTACGCGTACTCGGTGATCTACTCCCGCGCCCTGCCCGACGCCCGCGACGGCATGAAGCCGGTGCACCGGCGCATCGTCTACCAGATGAACGAGATGGGCCTGCGGCCCGACCGGGGGTACGTCAAGTGCGCCCGCGTCGTCGGCGAGGTCATGGGCAAGCTGCACCCGCACGGCGACGCGTCGATCTACGACGCCCTCGTGCGCATGGCCCAGCCCTTCTCGATGCGGCTGCCGCTGGTCGACGGCCACGGCAACTTCGGCTCGCTCGGCAACGACGACCCGCCGGCCGCGATGCGCTACACCGAGTGCCGGATGGCCGACGCCACGTCGCTGATGACGGAGTCGATCGACGAGGACACGGTCGACTTCACCGCCAACTACGACGGCCAGGAGCGGGAGCCCGTCGCCCTCCCGGCGGCCTACCCGAACCTCCTCGTCAACGGCGCCTCCGGCATCGCCGTCGGCATGGCCACCAACATGGCCCCGCACAACCTGGGCGAGGTCATCGCGGCCGCCCGGCACCTGATCCGGTACCCGGAGGCGGACCTGGAGGCGCTGATGCGCTTCGTGCCGGGTCCCGACCTGCCCACCGGCGGCCGGATCGTGGGCCTGTCCGGGATCAAGGACGCCTACGAGAACGGCCGCGGCACCTTCAAGATCCGCGCGACCGTCTCCGTGGAGGACGTCACCGCGCGCCGCAAGGGCCTGGTCGTCACCGAACTGCCCTTCACGGTCGGTCCCGAGAAGGTCATCGCGAAGATCAAGGACCTGGTCGGCTCGAAGAAGCTCCAGGGCATCGCCGACGTCAAGGACCTCACGGACCGCTCGCACGGCCTGCGCCTGGTCATCGAGATCAAGAACGGCTTCCACCCGGAGGCCGTGCTGGAGCAGCTGTACAAGCTGACGCCGATGGAGGAGTCCTTCGGCATCAACAACGTCGCGCTGGTCGACGGGCAGCCGCTGACGCTGGGCCTCAAGGAGCTGCTGGAGGTCTACCTCGACCACCGCTTCGAGGTCGTGCGCCGGCGCAGCGAGTTCCGCCGGGGCAAGCGCCGCGACCGGCTGCACCTGGTCGAGGGCCTGCTGGTGGCCCTGCTCGACATCGACGAGGTCATCCGGATCATCCGCGACAGCGACAACTCCGCGCAGGCCAAGGAGCGCCTGATGGAGCGCTTCTCGCTGAGCGAGGTCCAGACCCAGTACATCCTGGACACGCCCCTGCGCCGGCTCACCCGCTTCGACCGGATCGAGCTGGAGTCCGAGCGCGACCGGCTGACCGGCGAGATCGACGAGCTGACCGGGATCCTGGAGTCGGACGCCGCGCTGCGCAAGCTGGTCTCCTCGGAACTGGCCGCGGTGGCGAAGAAGTTCGGCACCGAGCGGCGCACCGTGCTGCTGGAGTCGGCGGGCACCTCGGTGGCGTCGGTCCCGCTGGAGGTCGCGGACGACCCGTGCCGGGTGCTGCTGTCCTCCACCGGCCTGCTGGCCCGTACGGCGAACGCCGACCCGCTGCCCGTGGAGGAGGGTGCCGCCCGCGCGAAGCACGACGTGATCGTCTCGCAGGTCGCGGCGACCGCCCGGGCCGACGTGGGCGCGGTCACCTCCTCCGGCCGCCTGCTGCGGCTCCCGGTGATCGACCTGCCGCAGCTGCCGGACACGGCGGCCGCGCCGAACCTGGCCGGCGGCGCGCCGGTGACGGAGTTCCTCTCCGGGCTGGAGACGGACGAGACGGTGGTCTGTCTGCTCTCGCTCGACGAGTCCTCGCAGGGGCTGGCCCTGGGCACCGAGCAGGGCGTCGTCAAGCGCGTCGTGCCCGACTACCCGGCGAACAAGGACGAGCTGGAGGTCATCACCCTCAAGGAGGGCGACCGGATCGTCGGCGCGGTCGAGCTGCGCACGGGCGAGGAGGACCTGGTCTTCATCACCGACGACGCCCAGCTGCTGCGCTACCCGGCCGGCCAGGTCCGTCCCCAGGGGCGTCCGGCGGGCGGCATGGCGGGCATCAAGCTCTCCGAGAACGCCAAGGTGATCCACTTCTCGGCGGTGGACCCGGGCCGGGAGGCCCTCGTGTTCACCGTGGCGGGCTCGCACGGGACGCTGGACGACTCGGTGCGTTCCGGCAAGCTGACCCCCTTCGACCAGTACCCGCGCAAGGGCCGGGCCACCGGCGGCGTGCGCTGCCAGCGGTTCCTGAAGGGCGAGGACACGCTGACGCTGGCCTGGGCGGGCAACGCCCCGGTCCGCGCGGCCGCCAAGAACGGCTCCCCGGCCGCGCTGCCGGTCCCGGACCCGCGCCGTGACGGCTCGGGCGCCGCGCTGCCGGCCACCGTGGAGTCGCTGGCGGGCGCCGCGCTGTAGCCGCGCGGCAGGGGCGGGCGGAGCGGGGGAAGCGGCGGACCGAGGCGTTCGCCGGGCCGCCCGCCCCGCCCGCCCACTACTGTTTTCCCGGTACACGCGGGTGGGGGGAGAGCAGAGCTGATGAGTCGTCGGTCGAGCGGGTTGATCGGGGTCTGGGCCGAGGCCCAGCGACAGCAGCAGCAGACGCAGGTGATCCAGGTGCGCGAGGCGGAGCGGCGCCGGCGTGCGTACGAACGCGAAGCGGCCCGCGACCGGCGCGAGCAGCAGGCCGCCTACAAGCAGCACCGCGAGGCCGAGGCACGGCGCCGTACCGAACAGCTCGACGCGCAGGTGGCGGCCCTGCAGGGACTGCTGGCCTCGGGCTGCCGGGCGCCGGCCTTCCGGATGGCCGCCCTGGTGCGGCCCGAGCAGCTCCAGCCCTTCGACCCCGGCGGTCTCGCGCACCCCGTCCCCATGCCGCAGCTGGCGCAGTTCCACCAGCAGGGCGGCGGCTGGGCCCTCGGCTCGCGCGGCCGGGCGGAGCGGGAGGCCCACGACCGGTACACCGCGGCCTGGCAGGCCGCCCACGCCGCCGAACAGGAACGCCTGCGGCAGCTGGCGGTGTACCGGCGGCAGTACGACCAGTGGGCGGCGGAACAGCTCGCCGGGATCCGCCGGCACAACAGCGGCCTCACCGAGCTGTCCGCCTCCTTGCGCGCGGGCGAGCCCGACGCGGTGGTGGAGTACTTCTCCGCGGCCCTGTACGCCTCCACCGCCTGGCCGGGGGAGCTGCCGCGCCAGGTGGAGGCGGCGTACGACCCGGCGGCGCGCCAGCTCGTACTGGACTGGGAGCTGCCCCGGTACGAGGTGGTGCCGGAGGTGAAGTCCGTGCGCTACATGCCGAGTACGGACCAGGACAGGGAGACGGCGCGGCCGGCCACGCAGCGGCGGGCTCTGTACCGGGACCTGCTCGCCCAGTGCGTGCTGCTCGTGCTGCGCGAACTGTTCGCGGCGGACGAGTTCGCGGCCTTGGACTCGGTGGTCGTCAACGGCTTCGTGGACGACCACGATCCGGTGACGGGCCGGGAAGCGCGGCTCGTACTGGCGACCGTGCAGGCGGCCCGCACCGCCTTCTCCGGGCTGCGGCTGGAGCAGGTGAGCGCGGTGGACTGCCTGTCCGAGGGGCTGCGGGGGCAGTTGTCGGCGCGCCCGGACCAGCTGACGGCCGTGCGGGCGGGCCGCCGCCCGGGCGAGGTCGGCGGGGACGTCGTGAGCCACGGCGGACATGCCGACGGCGGCGGTGAGGAGGAACCGGACCTCTTCCAGATGGACCCGATCGCCTTCGAGAACCTGGTCGCCGAGCTCTTCCGGGCGATGGGCATGGAGGCGGTGACCACGCAGCGGTCCGGCGACGGCGGCGTGGACGTCGAGGCGCTGGACCCGGCCCCGATCCGGGGCGGACGGATCGTGGTGCAGGTCAAGCGCTACCGCAACACCGTGCCGCCGACGGCGGTACGGGACCTGTACGGCACGGTCCAGGACAAGGGGGCGAACAAGGGGGTGCTGGTCACCACCGCGTCCTTCGGGCCCGGGTCGTACACCTTTGCCAACGGCAAGCCGCTGGAGTTGGTTCCCGGGGCCGAGCTGGTGGAGCTGCTGCACCGGTACGGGCTGCGGGGGCGCCTGGGCGGCGGCACCGTCCCGGCCCAGCGGACCTCCGGGCCGGCGGCCGCGGCGGCCACGCCCACCCTGGCCGATCCGTCTCCCGTCCCCGCCGACCGCAACGTGCTGGGCATGACCTGGTCGGGCGGGGTCGCGCTGGACGTGTGCGCGCTGGTCTGCGAGGGCGGCCGGGTGCTGAGCGAGGACCACTTCGTCTTCTTCAACAACCCCCGGACCCCGGACGGTTCGGTGCGGTCCCGGCCTCACCCGGCCCCGGACAAGGCGGCCGTCGAGGTCGGCTTCGACGCCCTCCCGCAGCGCGCCGACCGCCTGGTGCTGGTCGCCGCCGTGGACCCGGAGGTGAATCCGGACGCCGATCTGGCGGGCTTCACCGACGCCCGGATCCGGCTGCTGGACGCGTCGGGGGCGGAGATCGACCAGCTGGAGGTCTCCGACGGCCGGGCGGGCGAGACGGCCCTGGTGCTGGGTTCCTTCCGACGCCGCCCGAACGGCGACTGGAAGTTCGTCATCGGCGGCAAGGGATACCGGGGTGGCCTCGTGGACCTGCTGCGGGAGTACGGGGTCGAGGTGGCCTGAGCCCAGGGGCTCAGGGCTCCTGCGCGAAGGGGCCCTCCGGAGAGAAGGGGCCCTCCGGTGAGAAGGGGCCCTCCGGTGAGAAGGGGTCTTCCCGCGCCGAGGGGTCGGAGGGGGCGGGCGGCGCCTGCCGGGGGACGTAGCGCAGGACCGCCCACATGCTCTCGGGGCGGGCCTCGTGCGGGGCCGGTTCCCGGCAGGCCTCCAGCTCGCGCAGCAGGCCCGGCCCGTCGATGCCGGAGCCGATCAGGACGAGCTGCGTGCGGCGGGGCTCGCCCCGCCCCCAGGGGCCGGGGCCGAACCTCAGGAAGCGGCCGACCGCGTGGACCTCGTACCGTTCCTCGTGGCCGGGCACGCCGAACCAGACGAAGCCCTTGATCCGGTAGAGGCCCGCCGGGCGCCGGTCGAGGAAGTCGATGAGGCGGCGCGGGGACAGGGCCTGGCCGGAGGTGAACTCGACGCTCTCGTAGCGGGCGTGGGCGTGGCCGTCGTGGCCGTCGTGGCCCTCGTGTTCCTCCGCCTCCGCGATGAGGTCCTCGAAGGACAGCTGGCCCCGGGTCTCGGTCCAGGGCCGGCGGTCGAAGAGCAGCTCCGGGTCGATCCGCCCGTGGTCCGCGCCGACGAGCGGCGTCCCCGGGGCGCAGAGCGCGGCGAGCTCCCCCTCGATCCGGGAGCGTTCGTCGGCGCCCACCCGGTCGGTCTTGTTGAGCACCACCAGGTCGGCGACGGAGAGGTGGCGGTCGGTCTCCGGGTGCGCGGCACGGGTCCGGTCGAACTCCGCCGCGTCGACGACCTGCACCAGGCCGCCGTAGCGGATCGCCGGGTTCTCGTTGGCCACCAGCATCCGGACCATCTCCTGGGGCTCGGCGAGCCCGCTGGCCTCGATGACGATCACGTCGATGCGGTGGACGGGCGCGGCGAGCTTCTCCAGGTACGCGTCCAGCTCGCTGCCGTCGACGGCGCAGCACAGGCAGCCCCCGCCGAGGGAGACCATCGAGTCGCCGACCTGCCCGGCCACCGACATCGCGTCGATCTCGATCGAGCCGAAGTCGTTGACGACGACCCCGATCCGGGTGCCGCCCCGGTTGGCGAGGAGGTGGTTGAGGAGCGTGGTCTTGCCGGAGCCGAGGAATCCGGCGAGGACCACGACGGGAATGGGCTGGACGCTGTTCACCCGGACGATCGTAGTCAGCCCAGGACGGGCACCGGGTGCGGCGGGGTCGGGCCGGTGTAGCGGGCGGCCGGGCGGATGATCTTCGAGTCGGCGGCCTGCTCCAGGACGTTCGCGCTCCAGCCCACCACCCGCGCCGCGCAGAAGGTCGGGGTGAACATCTCGCGCGGCAGCCCGCACAGCTCCATGACGACGCCGGCGTAGAACTCCACGTTGGTGTGCAGCTCACGGCCCGGCTTGAGCTCGGCGAGGATCTCCTCCACCTGCCGCTCGACCTCGACGGCGAAGTCCACGAGCGGCCCGCCGAACTGCCGGGCGATGTCCCGCAGCATGCGTGAACGCGGGTCCTCGGTGCGGTACACGGGGTGCCCGAAGCCCATGATCCGGTCCCCGGCGAGGACCCGCTCCCGGATCCACGGCCCGATGCGGTCCACCGCGGCGATGGCGTCGAGGGTGTCCAGGGCCCGGCTGGGCGCCCCTCCGTGGAGCGGGCCGGAGAGCGCGCCGACCGCGCCGGTGAGGCAGGCCGCGACGTCGGCGCCGGTGGAGGCGATGACGCGGGCGGTGAAGGTGGAGGCGTTGAAGCCGTGGTCGACGGTGGAGATCAGGTACCGCTCGACGGCGCGGGTCTTCGCCGGGTCGGGCTCGGTGCCGGTCAGCATCCAGAGGTAGTTGGCGGCGTACGGCAGGTCGTCGCGCGGCTCGACCGGTTCCAGGCCCTGCCCCAGCCGGTGCAGGGCGGTGAGCAGGGTGGGTACGGCGGCGCAGGCGGCGAGCGCGTCGGCGGCCCGGCGCTCGTGGCCGATGTCGTACACCGGGCGGAATCCTGAGCAGGCGCCGAGCAGCGAGAGCGCGGTGCGCAGCCCGGCGAGCGGTCCCGAGAGGGCGGTGGCGCGGGCGAGGGCGGGAAGGGCGTCGCGGACCTCGGCGGGCAGGTGCCGCAGCGGGGCGATCCCGGCGGCGAAGGCGGCCCGCTCCGCGGCGTCGGCGGGGAGCGTGCCGCGGAACATCAGGTGCCACACGTCCTCGAACGTGCGGCTCGCGGCGAGCTCGACGGCCGAGTACTGGCGGTAGTGGTAGAAGCCCTCGCGGCCCCGGACGTCACCGAGCTGCGTCTCGGTGACCACGACTCCCGCGAGACCGCGGGGTACTTCGACGGTGGTGTTCATGGATCGACCATCCATCCTTGAATGGATCGATGTCAATGTTGATTGAATCAATATATGTAGGGTGGGTGTCATGAGTGACGACCACGCCGGCGACCACCCCGCCGAGGCGGCCACCGAGAGACGGCTCACCACCCAGGAGGCGGCGCAGCTCCTCGGGGTGAAGCCCGCGACCGTGTACGCGTACGTCAGCCGGGGCCAGCTCGGCAGCCGCCGCGACGCGGCCGGGCGGGGCAGCACCTTCGACGCGCGCGAGGTGGAGGCGCTGGCCCGGCGCAGCCGGCGGGAGGCCGCGGTCCCGGCCGGGGAACTCGCCGTACGCACCTCGCTCACCCTCATCGAGGCCGACCGGTACTTCCTCCGGGGCGTCGACGCCGTCGAGCTGGCCGCGCGGTACGCCTACGAGGAGGTCGCCGAGTGGCTCTGGACGGGGAGCCTGCCCCAAGGCGCCCGGTTCACCGCTCCCCCGGAGGCCCTCGCCGCCGCCCGGCGGGCAGTGGCCGCGCTGCCCGCGCACAGCGGCCCGCTCGACCGGCTGCGGGTGGCGGTCGCCGCCGCGGCGGTGGTGGACCCGCTGCGCTTCGACCTCTCCGAGGAGGCGGTACTGGACTCCGCGCGCTGCCTGATCCCGACGCTGGTCGGCGCCCTGCCCGGGCCGGACCCCGCCCCGGACGGCGGCACCGGCGGCGACGGGCGGACCGCCCGCGCCCTGTGGTCCCGGCTGACCGGGCACGCGCCCGACCCGGCGGCCGTGGACGCCCTGGACCTGGCTCTGGCCCTGCTGGTCGACCACGACCTGGCCGCCTCCACCCTCGCGGTGCGGGTGGCCGCCTCGGCGCGGGCCCACCCGTACGCCGCGGTCTCGGCCGGCCTCGGCGCGCTGGAGGGCCCCCTGCACGGGGCCGCCGGGCGGCTCGCGCACCGGATGCTGGCGGAGGTCCTGGAGCGGGGCGGCGCCGCGCCCGTGGTGGCGGAGCACCTGCGCGCGGGGCGGCGGGTCCCCGGGCTCGGCCACCGGCTGTACCGGGGCGAGGACCCGAGGGCGCGGGCCCTGTTCGGGCGGCTGGAGGAGCTCCCGCAGGCCGCCCCGGCGCTGGCCGCGGCGCGCGACGTGGCGGCGGTGACGGCCCGGCACGGGCTGCACCCCAACGTGGACCTGGCGCTGGCGGTGCTCACCGTGTCCTGCGGGATGGACGCGGAGGCCGGAGAGACGGTCTTCGCGGTCGCCCGGACGGCGGGCTGGATCGCGCACGCCCTGGAGGAGTACCAGGAACGCCCCCTGCGCATGCGCCCCAGCGGCCACTACACCGGCCCGCGCCCGCCCCGCCCGCTGCCCTGACGTGCCCCTCCGGGTGGGCCTTCTCATAGACCGGGGAAATTCCGCTTCCGCCCCGGCCGACCTACCGTGCTAGTCATGCGGTTCCTCCCCACGAGTGCTCGCCGCCTCGGGCTCCCCAGACGGGCCGTCTCGCAGATCCTGCTGACCCAGCTGGCCATCGCGGCCGGGGTCGCCGTCCTGGCGACCGGGCTCTTCCTGGCCCCCCTGAGCAGCCAGCTGGACGACCAGGCGATGCGCCGGGCCCTGGCCATCGCCCAGAGCGCGGCGGCGGACCCGTCCCTGGCCGCCGACGTCCTGCGGTCCGGGCCGGCGGCGGACGGACCCGTGCAGTCCGCGGCCGAGCGGATCCGCCGGGCGACCGGGGCCGAGTACGTGGTGGTCCTCGGCCTGGACGGCATCCGCCGCTCCCACCCCAGCCCCGACCGGATCGGCCGCCCGGTCTCCACCGACCCGGGCGACGTCCTCGCCGGCCACGAGGTGATGGAGATCGACGAGGGCACCCTCGGCCGCTCCGCCCGCGGCAAGGTCCCCCTCGTCGCCGCCGACGGGGAGATCGTCGGCGCCGTCTCGGTCGGCATCGCCTACGACAGCGTCCGCGACCGGCTGCTCGGCGCCATCCCCGGCCTGCTCGCCTACGCGGGCGGCGCCCTGGCCGCCGGTGCGCTGGCCGCCTACCTGCTGTCCCGACGGATCCAGCGGCAGACCCGTGACCTCGCCTTCTCCGATATCGCGGGCCTCCTCGCGGAGCGCGAGGCCATGCTGCACTCCATCCGCGAGGGCGTCATCGCCCTCGACCCCGACGACCGGGTCCGGCTCGTCAACGACGAGGCCGCCCGGCTGCTGGGCCTCGCCCCGGACCGCCCCGACGCCCTCACCGGACGGCCGCTGGACGAGGTCCTGGGCCCGGGCCGCACCAGCGACGTCCTGACCGGCCGGGTCACCGGCCGCGACCTGCTCACCGTCCAGGGCCCGCGCGTCCTCGTCGCCAACCGGATGCCCACCGCGGACGGCGGCGCCGTCGCCACCCTGCGCGACCGCACCGAGGTCGAGCACCTGGGCCGCGAACTGGACTCGACGAAGGGTCTGATCGACGCCCTGCGCGCCCAGGACCACGAGCACGCCAACCGCCTCCACACCCTCCTCGGCCTCCTCGAACTGGGCCTGCCCGAGGAAGCCGCCGCCTTCGTCACCGAGGTCGTCGGCGTCCACCGCACCACCGCCGAACAGGTCACCGAGCGGGTCCACGACCCCCTGCTGGCGGCCCTGCTGGTGGGGAAGGCCACCGTCGCCGCCGAGCGCGGCGTCGCGCTGCGCCTCGCACCGGCCGCCCTCCTCCCCGACCGCCTGGTGGACCCGGGCGGCCTCGTCACGATCCTCGGCAACCTCGTCGACAACGCCCTGGACGCGGCGGCCGGCTCGGCCGCGCCCCTGGTCGAGGTCGACATCCGCGCGGAGG
The DNA here is from genome assembly GCF_056435605.1 of Streptomyces sp. NPDC043896. NCBI lineage: Bacteria > Bacillati > Actinomycetota > Actinomycetes > Kitasatosporales > Streptomycetaceae > Streptomyces > Streptomyces sp. NPDC043896. Next base: position 112,632 of record NZ_JBWKEE010000004.1, on the reverse strand, counting down.
GACGCACCGCCGTGCTGCGGGTGCGCGACAGCGGCCCCGGGATCCCCGCCGGCCGGCGCGAGGAGATCTTCACCGAAGGCTGGTCGACCAAGCAGCCCAAGGCCCACCGCGAGCGAGGGCTCGGGCTGGCCCTCGTACGCCGCCTCGCGGAGCGGCAGGGCGGCAGCGCCCGGGCCGGTGAAGCAGAGGACGGAGGGGCGGAGTTCTCCGTCGTACTCCCGGAGGCCCTGCGATGAGCGACACCCCGATCCACGTATTGGTCGTCGACGACGACATGCGTGTTGCCAGGATCAACGCGGCGTACGTGGCGAAGGTTCCCGGGTTCCAGGTCCGCGGCGAGGTCCATTCGGCGGCCGAGGCCCTGGACTTCCTCACCGCCCTCCCGGTGGACCTGGTCCTCCTCGACCACTACCTCCCCGACGAGAACGGCCTCGACCTGGTGCGCCGCCTGCGCCAGCTGGGCCACCACACCGACGTGATCATGGTCACGGCCGCCCGGGACCTGGCCACCGTCCAGGCGGCCATGCGGCTCGGCGCCCTGCAGTACCTGGTCAAGCCGTTCACCTTCGCCGGACTGCGCGCCAAGCTGGAGGCCTACGCCTCCCTGCGCCGTTCCCTCTCCGGTGGCGGCGAGGCCGAACAGGCCGAGGTCGACCGGATCTTCGGGGCCCTCGCCGCCGCCGGCACCCCGAACGAGCTCCCCAAGGGCCACTCCCCCACCACCGCGGAACTGGTCCGCCAGGTGCTGCGCGCGGCCGAAGGCCCGCTGTCCACCCAGCAGATCGCCGACCGCGCCGGGATCAGCCGGCAGACCGCCCAGCGTTACCTGAAGCTCCTGGACCGCGCCGGCCGCGTCACGCTGGCCCTGCGCTACGGTGAGACCGGCCGCCCCGAACACCGCTACGCCTGGCGCCCCTCGGACGCCGGCTAGCCGGCCGCCCGGCGCGCACGGCGGCCGTCACACCGCACCGGCCCCCGTCAGGGACCGCACCTCAGTCTCGGCGTGCTTGCGCTCGTCCGGCTCCTCGGCGGAGGTGACCGTACCCAGCCAGCCGGCCAGGAAGCCGAGCGGGATCGAGACGATCCCCGGGTTCTGCAGCGGGAAGTACTGGAAGTCCACGCCCGGGAAGAGGGATTCGGGGCTGCCGGACACCACGGGCGAAAGGGCCACCAGCAGCACCGCCGGCACCAGCCCCCCGTACACCGACCAGACCGCCCCCCGCGTGGTGAAGCCCCGCCAGAACAGCGAGTACAGCAGCACCGGCAGGTTGGCCGAGGCCGCCACGGCGAAGGCCAGCCCCACCAGGAAGGCGACGTTCAGGTCCTGGGCGAGCAGCCCCAGCGCGATGGCCACCGCCCCGATCCCGACGGCCGCGACCCGGGCCACCGCCACCTCGCTGCGCTGCCGGGCACGGCGCCGCTTGAGGGAGGCGTACAGATCGTGCGCGACGGAGGCCGAGGAGGCCAGGGTGATCCCGGCGACCACGGCCAGGATGGTCGCGAAGGCGATGGCGGCCACGAGGGCGAACAGCACCGCGCCCCCGGTGGACTCGGCACCCCCGCCGAGGAAGGCCGCCAGCAGCGGTACGGCGGTGTTCCCCGAGGCGTTCGAGGCGCGCACCGCGTCGGGACCGACCAGCGCGGCCGCCCCGAAGCCGAGGACGACGGTCATCAGGTAGAAGCCCCCGATCAGCGCGATCGCCCACACCACCGACCGGCGGGCCGCCCGCGCGGTGGGCACGGTGTAGAAGCGCGACAGGATGTGGGGCAGCCCCGCGGTGCCCAGGACCAGCGCGAGGCCGAGGCTCATGAAGTCGAACCGGGACGTCCAGTCCCCGCCGTACTTGAGGCCGGGGCTCAGGAAGCGGGCCCCGTGCCCGCTGCGCTCGGCGGCGCCGGTGAGCAGCTGGTCGAGGTTCCCGTGGAAGCGGAGCAGGACGAGCACGGTCAGGGTGACGGCCCCGCCCATCAGCAGCACCGCCTTGACGATCTGGATCCAGGTGGTGGCCCGCATTCCGCCGAAGGTCACGTAGACCACCATCAGCGCGCCCACCCCGATCACGGTCAGGGTCCGGGCGGCGGGGCCCGAGTCCGCGAGCAGCAGCCCGACCAGGCTGCCCGCCCCGACCATCTGCGCGACCAGGTAGAGAACGGAGACGACGACCGAGGAGGTCCCGGCGGCGATCCGCACGGGCCGCTCGCTCATCCGGGCGGCGACGACGTCGGCGAGGGTGAACCGGCCGCAGTTGCGCACCAGTTCGGCGACCAGGAACAGGACGACCAGCCAGGCGACGAGGAAGCCGACGGAGTAGAGCAGGCCGTCGTAGCCAAAGAGGGCGATCAGCCCGGAGATCCCCAGGAAGGAGGCGGCGGACATGTAGTCGCCGGCGATGGCGAAACCGTTCTCCATAGGGGAGAAGAGCCGCCCGCCCGCGTAGAACTCCTCGGCGGAGCCGTGCCGGTTGCGGCTGACCCAGGTGGTGATGCCGAGGGTGACCGCGATGAAGAGGCTGAAGAGGATCAGCGCGAGCGTCTGGTGTTCGGTGGTCACGCCCCCTCCCCCCGGAATGTCTGCATCCGCTCCTGCGCACGCTCCTGTACGCGCTCCTGCTCGAAGACCGTCCAGCGCAGGTCGAGGGCGGCCCGGTCCCGGCGCAGGCGCGCGTGCCGGGCGTACGCCCAGGTCAGCAGGAAGGTGCTGAGGAACTGGCCGAGGCCCGCCAGGAGGGCCACGTTGACCGCGCCGGCCACGGGCCGGGCCATGAGCTCCGGGGCCGTCGTGGCGGTGACCACGTAGGCGACGTACCAGAGGAAGAAGCCGGCGGTCGCGGGGACGACGAACCTTCGGTACCGGCCGCGGACCTCCTGGAAGGCGGCGCTGCGCTGCACTTCGAGGTAGATGTCGGATGCGCGGGGCGCCGGCCGCCCCGCCGGGGCGGCCGGGGCCGGGACCGGGTCCGCGCCCTCACCCTCGCCCCAGCCCACGGCCAGCGCGTCGTACCAGGGGTCGTCCAACCGGATCGTTCCGGCATCACGACCTTCGTGCTTGTCCACCGAACTCTCCTTGTCCGCCGCCGCATTGGCCGCGTGCCCACAAGGATGTGCCGGATGGTCGGTTTCCGGACTGATGTCCCGGTGCTCTTCACCCCTTCAGGTGATGGAACGACGGGCACCGGTGTGCCGGAACGCAGTTTCCGCATCGGCGGTACCGGCCTCCGCCGGCCGGTACCGCGCCCGGGTCAGGCGTCGATGCGGGAGCGGTCGAGGGTCGCCGCGGAGCCGGTGATGAACTCCTTGCGCGGGGCGACCTCATTGCCCATGAGCAGGTCGAAGACCTGCTCGGCGGAGTCCAGGTCGCCGATGTTGATCCGGCGCAGGGTGCGGTGGCGGGGGTCCATCGTGGTCTCCGCCAGCTGGTCCGCGTCCATCTCGCCGAGGCCCTTGTAGCGCTGGATGGCGTCCTTGTACCGGATGTTCTTGCGCTGGTACTCCAGCAGGGTCTGGCGCAGCTCGTTGTCCGAATACGTGTAGACGTACTTGTCCTGGCCCCTCTTCGGCTGGACCAGCTCGATCCGGTGCAGCGGCGGCACGGCCGCGAAGACCCGGCCCGCCTCGACCATCGGGCGCATGTACCGCTGGAACAGCGTGAGCAGCAGGCAGCGGATGTGGGCGCCGTCCACGTCGGCGTCGACGAGCAGGACGATCTTCCCGTAGCGCGCGGCGTCGATGTCGAAGGTGCGGCCCGAGCCGGCTCCTATGACCTGGATGATCGCGCCGCACTCGGCGTTCTTGAGCATGTCCGAGACCGAGGACTTCTGGACGTTGAGGATCTTGCCCCGGATCGGCAGCAGTGCCTGGAACTCCGAGTTCCGCGCGAGCTTGGCCGTGCCGAGCGCGGAGTCGCCCTCGACGATGAAGAGCTCGCTGCGGTCCACGTCGTCGCTGCGGCAGTCGGCCAGCTTGGCCGGCAGCGAGGAGGACTCCAGCGCGGTCTTCCGGCGCTGCGCCTCCTTGTGCTGGCGGGCGGCGATCCGGGTCCGGGCGGCCGCGACGATCTTCTCCATCACGGCGCGGGCCTGCTGCTTGTCGTCGCGCTTGGTGGAGGTCAGGAAGGCCTTGAGCTCCTTGGCGACGACGGCGGCCACGATCCGGGTGGCCGCGGAGGTGCCGAGGACCTCCTTGGTCTGGCCCTCGAACTGCGGCTCGGCGAGACGGACGGTGACGACGGCCGTCAGGCCCTCCATCGCGTCGTCCTTGACCACGTCGTCCTCGGCGACGCGCAGCAGCTTCGCGGAGCGCAGCACCTCGTTCACGGTCTTGGTGACCGAGCGTTCGAACCCGGTGACGTGGGTGCCGCCCTTGGGGGTGGCGATGATGTTCACGAAGGACCTGACGCCGGTCTCGTACCCCGTGCCCCAGCGCAGGGCGATGTCGACGCCCAGCTCGCGGGTGACCTCGGTGGGGGTCATGTGGCCGCGGTCGTCCAGGACCGGGACGGTCTCCTTGAAGGTGCCCGTGCCGGTCAGGCGCAGCACGTCACAGACGGCCTTGTCCTGGGCGAGGTACTCGCAGAACTCGCTGATGCCCCCGTCGAAGCGGAAGGTCTCCTCGGTCTTGCCGGCGCCGTCGATGCCGCGCTCGTCGCGGACGACGATGGTCAGGCCGGGGACGAGGAAGGCGGTCTGGCGGGCGCGCTGGTAGAGGTTCTCCAGGGAGAGCCGGGCGTCCTTGAGGAAGATCTGCCGGTCGGCCCAGTAGCGGATCCGGGTGCCCGTCTTGCCCTTGGCGATGCGCTTGACCTTGCGCAGGCCGTTCGCCGGGTCGAAGGGGCTGTCGGGGCCCTGCTCGGTGAAGAGCCCGGGGACTCCGCGCCGGAAGCTGATGGCGTGCGTGGAGCTGCCGCGGTCGACCTCGACGTCGAGGCGGGAGGACAGGGCGTTCACCACGGAGGCGCCGACGCCGTGCAGACCGCCGGAGGCCGCGTAGGAGCCGCCGCCGAACTTGCCGCCGGCGTGCAGCTTGGTCATGACGACCTCGACGCCGGACAGGCCGGTCTTGGGCTCGACGTCGACCGGGATGCCCCGGCCGTTGTCGCGGACCTCGACCGAGGCGTCGTCGTGGAGGATCACCTCGATGTGGTCGCAGTAGCCGCCCAGGGCCTCGTCGACGGAATTGTCGATGATCTCCCAGAGGCAGTGCATCAGGCCTCGGCTGTCGGTGGAGCCGATATACATGCCGGGGCGCTTGCGGACGGCCTCGAGGCCTTCGAGGACGAGCAGGTGCCGCGCGGTGTAGTTGGAACCGTCCCGGTCTGCTCCGGACAGCAGCGCGCTGGAAGGCACGGACGTGTCGGCGGTCACGCAGTTCGCTCCTCGCTGAATTTCTTTTCTGGCCCGGTCGGGCGCAGGGGTGGCTGGGTCGCCGGTCGAAGGGTACCGAGGCCTGGTAGAGCCGATGCAACGCCACCCTCGTGGGTTCCACAGCCTAGTGCAGATCCGCACGGGTGTTCGATCCCCCGTGGGGGTGAAGCAAACATCACGTTCCCTTCCACGCATGAACCATTTAGGGTTCGGGCACGTCCTCATGAACAACCGGCACTCACGCCGGGGAGGACGAGAACTGCTACAAGCGAACGACTGACAACGCGAAACCGTAAAGCAACGCAATACGGCTCCTTCGCCGCCAACCGGCAGCAGCCGGCCAGCTTCGGAAGGAAGTTTCGAGGAAAAGCCGCGAGCGGGAACGTTTTCGGCCTGGTTGGATGTTGACCCTGGTACGACAGCTCGTCGAGCTAGAGAAGAGGCGACGTGACTACTGTTCTGACACCCGCGACCCCGCTGACGGCCGCTGACCGATGCGACCGTTGCGGCGCCCAGGCATATCTGCGCGTCGTCCTCCTGAGCGGTGGTGAACTGCTCTTCTGCGCCCACCACGGGCGTAAGTTCGAGCCGGAACTCAAGAAGATCGCCGCGGAAATACAGGATGAGACCGAGCGGCTTACGTCCGCTCCGGCCGCCAGTGCGGCCGACGAGGACCGCTGACACAAGGCCTGAACCTCGCATCCGACGAGCCAGGACCGGCCAGGCCGGTCGACGGGCGGCATCTCTGAGACCCAGGGACGCCGCCCGTCCTCATATCCGGGGCACTCTTCCCCTCCGGGACCCGGCCCCTCGGCCCACAGCACCCTCCAGGGGCCGTACGGGGCGCCTGGAGCCCCTCGGGGCATCCCCTTCGGTGCCCTAGACCCCGCCCGGCCGCACGGCCCTCTCGGGCCCGCTCACGAACCCGACCAGCGGGGCCATCCGGGTGTATACGCCCGGGCTGTCGGCGCGCCCGCAGCCGCGGCCCCAGGACACGAGTCCGATGAGCCGCCCCTGGGCCACCAGGGGCCCGCCGCTGTCACCCTGGCAGGCGTCCTTGCCGCCCGCGCTGTCGCCCGCGCACACCATGGAGTCCTCCCGGTACTGACCGTCCGAGTCCCCCGGGTACGCCCGCCGGCAGACCTCGTCCGCCAGGACGGTGACCCGCGCCGCCCGCAGCCCGTAGGCGTAGTCGCCGAAGCCGCTGGTGTCGCCCCAGCCGTACACGGCCGCCTCGGTACCCGCCTCGTAGGCGGGGCTCCCGGGTCCGGCCATGGGGAGCACGTGGTCCGCCGGCACCGCTTCGGCGAGCTCCAGCACGGCGAGGTCCCCGGCGTTGGTCCCGGGGTCGTACGCCGGGTTCACCCGGGCCCCGCGCACCGCGATCTCCCGGCCCTCGGGCGCGCGGAGCTCCGTACGCCCGGTGATGACGCGGAAGTCGGCGACTGATTCGACCGGCCCTCCCAGCACCTGGCGGCCCAGGCAGTGCGCCGCCGTGACGACGGTGGTCGGTGCGACGAGGACGCCCCCGCAGAACTGCCCGTCGCGGATACCCCCGAACCGGTCACGGCTGGCGAGGGCCACGACCCACGGACTGTCGGCCACCCGCACCGGGCTCCCGCCTATGACGACGCTGTCCGCGGCCACCCTGGGCGCCTGGGCCAGCGGCGCCGCGGCCGCTCCCGCCACCAGGGTCAGAGCGCCCGCCAGGACACGGGCGAAGGGACGACGCATGAGGCCTCCTGACTCTGAGTGTGCTCGATTACACCCAGAGTGGGATGACCCGGGTCGGCGCGCACCTGCGCGGCCGTCCCCCGCGCACGGCGGGTCCCGCCCCACGGAGCCGGCCGGGGGCGCCGGAAGCGGTCCTGGCGGCCGGCGAGGCGGAGGAAGGCGCCGCGCACCGGTCGAAGGGGCGTCCACGACGCGTCGAAGGACCTTCGACGTCCGCTTGAGGCCTCGGTACGGGGGCCGGGACCGTGCCCGGCCCCGGCCCCGCGGTACGGCTCAGTCCAGGTAGTCGCGCAGGACCTGCGAACGCGACGGGTGGCGCAGCTTCGACATGGTCTTGGACTCGATCTGGCGGATGCGCTCACGGGTGACCCCGTAGACCTTGCCGATCTCGTCGAGGGTCTTGGGCTGGCCGTCGGTCAGTCCGAAGCGCATCGAGACCACGCCGGCCTCGCGCTCGCTGAGCGTGTCGAGCACCGAGTGGAGCTGCTCCTGCAGGAGCGTGAAGCTCACGGCGTCGGCCGGGACGACCGCTTCGGAGTCCTCGATGAGGTCGCCGAACTCGCTGTCGCCGTCCTCGCCGAGCGGGGTGTGCAGGGAGATCGGCTCGCGGCCGTACTTCTGGACCTCGATGACCTTCTCGGGGGTCATGTCGAGTTCCTTGGCGAGCTCCTCCGGGGTGGGCTCGCGGCCCAGGTCCTGGAGCATCTGGCGCTGTACGCGGGCGAGCTTGTTGATCACTTCGACCATGTGCACCGGGATGCGGATGGTGCGGGCCTGGTCGGCCATGGCGCGGGTGATCGCCTGGCGGATCCACCAGGTCGCGTACGTGGAGAACTTGTAGCCCTTGGTGTAGTCGAACTTCTCCACCGCGCGGATCAGACCCAGGTTGCCCTCCTGGATCAGGTCCAGGAAGAGCATGCCGCGGCCGGTGTAGCGCTTGGCGAGGGAGACCACGAGGCGGAGGTTGGCCTCCAGCAGGTGGTTCTTGGCGCGGCGGCCGTCCTCGGCGATGATCTCCAGTTCGCGCTTGAGCTTGGGCGCCAGCTTGTCGGAGTTCGCCAGCTTGTCCTCGGCGAACAGGCCCGCCTCGATGCGCTTGGCGAGCTCGACCTCCTGCTCGGCGTTGAGGAGCGGCACCTTGCCGATCTGCTTGAGGTAGTCCTTGACGGGGTCCGCGGTGGCGCCCGCCACGACGACCTGCTGGGCGGGGGCGTCGTCCTCGTCGTCGGAGATGACGAAGCCCTTGTTCTCGCCGCCCTCGTCCTCCTCCTCGGCCTCCGCCTTCGCGGCGTCGGGGCCCTCGTCGAGGACTTCTTCCTCGCCCTCGTCGGCGTCCTTCTTGGCGGCGGTCTTCTTGGCCGCCGTCTTCTTCGCGGCGGTCTTCTTGGCCGGCGCGGCCTTCTTGGCGGTCTTCTTCGCCGCCGTCTTCTTCGCGGCGGGCTCGGCTGCGGGCTCCCCGGCGAGCGCGTCGGCGGTGTCGGGGTCCGGCGCCCCGGCTTCCGCGGCGGTGTCGGCCGCTGCCGGGGCGGCCGCCGTCTTGGCCGCGACGGTCTTCGTCGCCGTCCGCTTCGCGGGAGTCTTCGCTGCGACGCTCTTGCGTGGGGTGCGCTTGGGCGACTCCGCGGCACTGACCATCAGCGTCACACCCTCTTCCTCGAGGATCTGGTTGAGGCTGCGCAGAACATTCTTCCACTGGGTCGCAGGAATCTGGTCAGCCTCGAAGGCCCGACGCACGTCATCGCCGGCGATCTGCCCCTCGGCCTTGCCCCGCTCGATGAGCGCCATCACAGACTCGGAATCGGCGATCTCCGGCGGGAGCGTACGGGATGTGCTGGCCGACACGAACAACCTCTCGGAACGATGGGAACGGCTTCCGACCCCGGCCTGGTGCTGGACCGGAGCCGACGACCACCGACTGGGGATGGGCCGGGGGGCGCGGGCAGGGGCCGGGGAGCTGCACAGCACCCCCAAGGGCTGCTGTCTTCCCTCCGTCGGCCATCACCTCTTAGGTCATCGCGTGACGTCGCGGAGCGTTACGCCCAATCTTCGAGCCCCCTTACACCTCTTCGTGGCCTGTGTCACACCGAGTGCGCGAACGTGCCCGTTTCGCAGTCGTACGCAGCGGCCCACGGTTCCCTTGCGCCGCTGTCCTTACGCCGCTGTCGCCGGGCCCGAAGGGACCCGGCGACCGGTGGTGCGCTCCCACGCCCCCGTGCGTCGGAGCGTCAGTGCTCGCGCGGGGCGGGGACCACGCGCTCGACCTCCGGATGCACCGTCAGGAGCTGGCGCATGGCGCTCTCGGCTCCGGCGCCGTCGCCGGAGGCCAGGGCCTCGACCATGCGCGCGTGGTGCGCCACACAGGTTTCGCTGGGGCGGTCGCAGGAGGTGACCGGGCTGCCGGAAACCTGGAGGGCGGCGGAGACGATGCCGGAGAGGTGCTCCAGCATGCGGTTGCCCGCGACCTGGATCAGGAGGGCGTGGAACTCGTTGTCGGCGCGCGCGAAGGTGATCGCGTCACCCTGACCCAGGGCGTGGCCCATGATCTCGACCATGTCGGAGAGGCGCTGCTGGATGTCCGGGCGGTCGTGGCCGGCGGCGAGGCGGGCGGCGAGCGGCTCGATCGTCCAGCGGAGCTCGTTGAGCTCGCGGCGCTGGTCGTCGCGCTGCGGCCCGAAGGCGCGCCACTCGATGATGTCGGGGTCGAGGAGGTTCCAGTCGGCGACCGGCCGGACGCGCGTGCCCACGTTGGGGCGGGCGCTGACGAGGCCCTTGGCCTCCAGGACCCTCAGCGACTCGCGGACGACGGTGCGGGAGACCTCGAAGCGCTGGCCGATCTCCTCGGGGACCAGGGGACGGTCCGCGCCGAGGTCGCCGGAGACGATCATCTGGCCGAGCTGCTGGACGAGTTGGCCGTGCAGTCCGCGGCCGCGGCTGCCGGCCGCCCGGCGGCCGACGCGGCTCAACTCGACGTCGGCGCCGTCCCAGTGGGGTGGTCCGACCCGGTCGGATCCGGCGGCCTCCGCGTAGGGGTAGCGGTCGAGTTCGCCCGGGCCGGCGAGGCCGGTGTCGGCATGGCGGGCGGCGGTCATCATGGTGTGCGCAAGGGTACTCACGAATCCTTTGTCGGCCGTGCCTCCATGACCCTTGAGGTCTTTGGTGAAAAGCACACGAAAGGGTGATCGGTGCCACCTACGCAATTGACGCCTTATCGTAAGGAACCGGGCCTTTTGCGGGGAGTTGCGGTCCGCTTCGCGTGATTTCGCGCGAAGCGGTCTTCTCCGGTCAGCCCTCAGTCGCCTCCCGCATCGGAACGATCACCAACGGACTCGGGTGCGCAGTCCTGTGAACCCATAGGCGCACAACAGGACCATCAACGACAACACCAGCGCGGCGCCGACGGGTTGGGCCATCACCCGAAGGGCCCCCAGCACGTAGCGGTCCCCCTCGGGCGGCCAGGGCGCGGAGGCGAGGGCCCGCAGCCGGGAGGCGACTCCGCTCGCCGGGTACGCGGACTGGCCCTCCAGGACCTTGCGCACCAGCGGTACGACCATCACCGGTACGGCGAGCACGGCGGCCAGGCCCACGGTGGCGGACCGGAAGACGGCCGACGCGAGCACCCCGGCCCAGGCGCAGCCGACCAGCAGCCCCGCCCAACTCGCGGCCGGAGCCAGCCACTCCGCCGGGGCGCGCAGCGGTGCCGACCCGAAGACCAGGCGGAGCGCGGCGGCGTCGGCGGCGACCGCGAGGGCGCCGAGCAGGAGGGCGAGGGCGGCGCACACGCCGAGCTTGGCGGTGAGCAGCCCCAGCCTGCGTGGCACGGTGCCCCGGTCGGCCGCGAGTGCGGGGTAGCGGTACTCCTCGCCGAAGGCGAGGGCGCCCAGCAGCCCGGCGCCCAGCGCGGCGGGCGGCAGCGGGAACAGCTCCGGCCAGGCGGCGAGGGTCCGGTTCTGCGAGGCGTGGCCGGTGCGGGCGAGCACGAGCGCGGTGGCGGCGGAGACGGCGATGACGAGGGCGGCCGTGAGGAAGGGGGTGGCGGTGCCGAAGACGCGGCGCAGCTCGTAGCGCAGCGGACGCAGCGGACCGCCGAGGCGGCGCACGGCGGGGGCCGGGCGCGCGGGACTGTCAGGGCGGGCGCCCCTGGCCCGCCGCGCGAACGCCCGGCCCCGCCCGGCGGCCCCGGGGCCTGAGGCGGTGCCGGATCCGGAGGAGCCGCCGGATCCGGCCCCGGAGGCGGGCGCGGGGGGCGGAGCGGGTGCCGTGCCGGGGGCGGGCGGGGGCTCGGCGGCCGGCTCGGCGCGCAGCGCGGCGGCGTTCTCGGCAGCGGGCCGGCGGGCGTTCCGCCCGCCCGCGTCCCCGCCGGCCCCGACGCCGGCCGGTCCGGTGCGGACCTGCGCGGCGGCCTCCACCCGGGCCTCGACCCGGATCCCGGCGCCGGTCCGCGTACGGGCCTGCGGCACGGGCGGGACGGGCGCTCCGGTGTCGCCGGTCTCGTCCGCGAGCTGGTGCACCAGTACGCCGTGCCGGAAGGCCGCCTCCCCGACCTCCGCGCAGTTGCTCCCGTACACGGAGAGCCGGCTGCCGCTCTCCTCGACGATCTCCACCACGCGGTGCGCCGCCCTGGCCTCGCGGCCCAGTACGTCGGCCAGCCGGGCGGCGTGCGGGGTGCGCACGGCCACCCGCGGCCGCAGCCGGGTGCGCGCGAAGTCCCCGGCGTCCTGGTCGGCGACCAGCCGGCCCGCGGCGATGGAGACGACCCGGTCCGCGCTGCGGGCGGCCTCCTTCGCGTCGTCGGTGGTGAAGAGCACGGCGCCGCCGAGGGAGGCGTGGCCGCGCAGCAGCCCGTGCAGCCAGGCTCGCTCCCGGGGGGCCAGCCCTGCGGTGGGTTCGTCCAGGAGCAGGGTGCAGGGGTCGGCGAGCATGGCCGCCGCCAGCCCGAGCCGGCGGTCCATGCCGGCCGAGAGCGAGCCGAGCCGCTGGTCGCGCAGGCCGCCGATGCCGACGACCTCCATCATGGCGTCGGCGCGGGAGGCCGGGACGCCGACGGCGGCGCAGAGCATCCGCAGCTGGCCGCGGACCGTCCGCGCGGGGTGGCCGGGGACGTCGCCGAGGAGGACTCCGACCTCGCGGGCGGGATGCGGGATCCGGTGCAGCGGACGGCCGCGGAAGTAGGTGACGCCACGGCCCGGTTCGAGTTCGAGCATGAGCCGCAGTGCGGTGGTCTTGCCCGAGCCCGGCTCTCCGAGCAGGGCGGTCACGCACCCCGGGCGGGCCTCGAAGGTGAGGTCGTCCACGAGGGGCGGGAGGTTTCGACGGGGTGTGCTGGTGAGTCCGATGGCCTGGAGCATCGCTTCTCTCGCGGGGTGTGAGACCGCTCTGCGGCAGCGTGGGTACCGCATGCAAGATAACGCGATATGTCCGATTTTCTGCGCAACCGGCCCGTGTCCCCGTCGGCATCGCCGCCCGCCGGCACCCGGAAGGCGGAGGGTGCCACCGGCCGGGCCCCGGCGGCTCAGACCTCGGGACGCAGCATCGGCGGGTTGAGCAGGGTCGCGCCGCCGGCCCTGAACAGCTGGGCGGGCCGCCCGCCCTGACGGGTGGTCGTCCCCCCGGCGGGCACCAGGAACCCGGGGGTCCCGGTGACCTTGCGGTGGAAGTTACGCGGGTCGAGCGCCACGCCCCACACCGCCTCGTACACCCGGCGCAGCTCGCCGACGGTGAACTCGGGCGGGCAGAAGGCGGTGGCCAGGGAGGAGTACTCGATCTTCGAGCGGGCCCGCTCGACGCCGTCGGCGAGGATCCGCGCGTGGTCGAAGGCGAGCCCGGCGGGGGCCTGGTCGGGGCCTTCCAGCAGTTCGTCGACGGGGGCCCAGCGGGCGCTGTTGGCGTCGCCTCCGGCCCGCGGTGCCGGGAGGTCGGGCGCGAGGACCAGGTGCGCCACGCTGACCACCCGCATCCGGGGGTCGCGCTGCGGGTCCCCGTAGGTGGCGAGCTGTTCGAGGTGAGCGCCGTTGTCCACGCCGGGCGCGGCCGGGTCGTGCGCGCACAGCCCGGTCTCCTCGGAGAGCTCCCTGGCCGCGGCGCCCGCGAGGTCCTCGTCCCCGCGCACGAAGCCGCCGGGCAGCGCCCAGCGCCCCTGGAAGGGCTGCTCACCCCGTCGTACGACCAGCGCGCAGAGCGCGTGGCGCCGCACGGTGAGCACGACCAGGTCGACGGTGACGGCGAAGGGCGGAAAGGCCGACGGGTCGTAGGGCGACATGCCGCGATCATAGTCGTCTGCCTGACGATAAACAGTCCTTTGGTGATCCCGGAGACGGTGATCTGGACCCCAGTCCGGATCCTGCCGAGCAGGGCGGACACGCGCGGCCGGCGGACGGGCCTCCGCTCAGCCTCCCAGTTGCAGTCCATCCGCGGCCTCCTCCACCATGCCGACGCCGAGGCGGCCGATCCGGACGGTGAACGGCTCTCCCGCCACCCGCAGCCCGGAGAGGCGCAGGGCTCCGAGGGGGGCGCCCGCCCGGGGGGTCACGGCGACCGTGCCCGCCGGGGCGTCCGGGCGGATCCCGGCGAGGGCGGTGAGCGCGTGGATCCCGGCGGCCGCGGCCACGGCGGCGGGGCGGCAGGCCGCCGGATGCGGCAGGGGCGTGCTGCCCTCGGTGCGCTGCTCGCCGGCGTACATCTCCGGCAGCCTGTACCCGAAGGCCTCCGCCGCGTCGAGGAGGCCGCGCAGCAGACCGGAGGCCTCCTTCTCGAAGCCCGCCTGGACCAGCCCGGCCACGGCGACGGCGCTCTCATGCGCCCGGACCGCTCCGGACCGGTGGCCGTAGGGGTTGTGCCCCGGTTCCCGGGCCGCCATGCTCCGCAGCCCCCACCCCGAGTCCATGGCGGGGGCTCCGAGCAGCCGGGCGAGCTGTTCGGTGCGGACGGGGTCCAGCAGCCCCTGCGCGAGCCGCCCCCCGCCCAGCAGGCCCGTGTCCAGCAGGTGTGCGGCGGCTCCGGTCAGCCGGGGCAGCGGCCTGCCGTCGGGATGCAGGGCGGCGGCGGGGCGGCCCCCGTCGGGACCGTCGATCCAGAACCGGGCCCGGAACCTCTCCCGCAGCGCGGCCGCCCATTCCCGCCACTCCCCCGCTCCTCCGCGCCCGCACCCGTCCAGCAGGTCGGCGCCGAGGAGCGCGGCCCGGTGTGCGTGGGCCTGGGTCTCGCAGCGGCGCGGCCCCGGGTCGGGGTCGGCCAGGAAGCCGTCCTCCCCCAGCGCCCCGCGCAGCCAGTCCAGGCAGCGCTCCGCGACGGGCAGCAGCCGGGCCACGTCCTCCTCGGGCAGGCCCCACCGCCGCGTTTCGGCGAGCACCGCCGGGAAGCCGAGGGTGGCTTCCGTCCCGGTGCATCCCGGGGGAAGCTGCGGCCCGGCGGCCCTGAGCGGACCCGGGATCTTGCCCGCGTCCGGGCCGCGTCCCCCGGTCTGGGCGCGGGCCAGGGTCCGCAGCGTGGCGGCGGCCAGTCCGGTGCCGAGCGGGAGCGCCATTCGCGCGGCCCACAGCGACTCCGCCGGGGCCAGCCCGAGCCGCCACGGCACTCCCGCCGCCGCGAAGGCGTCGCCCGGTGCCCCGGGGTCTCGCAGGAGCAGGGCCCGGAGGTCTTCGACGCTGGTGCGGAACCAGGCGTCGGCCCTCGGGTCGTCCCCCTCGGCGCGGGCTGCGGCGAGGGGGTTCGCCACCTGCCCGGCGGGGGCGCGGGCGGTGCGGTCGCGGGTGGTGCGCAGTTCGATGCCGCGGGACTCGCCCGGGCCCAGTTCCAGTTCCCACCGCAGCAGCCCGGCCGAGGCCAGGCAGTCGTCCGGGGCCGGTTCGGCGGTGGTGACGGCCAGGGCGTCGCCGGTGCTCCAGCGCAGGCCCGCCGCGTGCACCCCGGCGGCGAGCTCCGGGCCGGCGCGGCCGGCGGCCACCGCGGCCAGGTCGGCCAGGTCGGTACCGAGGGAGACCTCGACGGGCAGGCGCAGGGGACGGGCGGCGAAGCTGCGGACGGTGATGCGCTCGGTGCCGTCGGCGTGACGGATCCGCTCCACCCCGATGTCGGGGTCCGGTCCGGGCTCGACGCCGGTGCGGACGGTGGCGGTGAAGACGGCCCGGTCCGCGCCGAGGCTGCGGCCCTGGAGGGCGACCGGGTCCCGGCCGGCGACGCGCAGCACGCAGCGGGACAGCAGGCGCCGACCGGAGCGGTAGATCCCGTCGATCCCGCGCCCGGTCAGCTGACCGTGCTCGGGCGAGATGACGAGGCAGGGCGCGGCGACGCAGATGACGGCTCCGTGCACCGGCGGCAACTCCACCCGCCGCCCAACCCCGGCACCACCAGCACCAGCACCAGCACCAGCACCAGCACCAGCACCAGCACCAGCACCAGCCGACTGCCCGGCCAGCCCGACACCAGCACCCGCACCGGCACCTCGCGTCGACCCCGCCGGACCGCCTCCGCCGGCACCACCACCGGACCCACCGGACCCACCGGCACCGCCACCGGACGCACCGCCACCGCCCCCGGCCAGCAGCCCTGGTGCCCGCACCGGCAGCTGCCCGGAACCCGCCCCCGACGAAGGCCCCGCCGGACCGTCCGGCGGGCGCGCCGCCGGGTGCCCTGGCGGGGAGTCCGGCGGGCGGGGCGCTGGGGTGGGAGGGGGCCCGGGCGGGCCGGTCTCGGGTACGGGGGGAGCCATGTGCCGCCTTGTCTGCGCTCCGGCCGGTTCTGCGGGGCGGCGGCGCGGCCGGGCCCCCACCACCCCCCAGCTGAACGCCCCCACCCCCGCCCGGGTCACGGGCCCCGCTGGCGGCTGCCCGCACCGGGTGGGCCGGCCCCGGCGCAGGGCCGCGCCCGCGGCGCCCCTCAGCCGCCGCACACCGGCGCCCCGGTCGACGGCCCGGCGGGGGCTCACTGCCCGCTCCCCTCGGTGCGGCGGGAAGCGCGGCGCTGCCCGGTGCGGCGGCCGGGCGGGCGGGTGGTCCCGGCGGGCCTCTTGCGGCCCGGTTCGCGGCGCCTGCGTTCCTCCCGCAGGCACTGCCGCAGGCCCTCCGGGTCGATGCCCTCGTTGCAGGCGTGGTGGAGGAGCTGCGCGAACCGGTACTCGGCATCGGCCCTCAGGGCCAGCCCGAACGCGATCCGGGCCGTCGGCTCGTCCCCGGTGGACCACGACACCCAGCCGGCCAGGGTGAGCGGTGCGGCGGCGTGCTCCGCGTAGGCCCCGACGCAGCGCCGGGCCAGGGCCCGCCACAGCCTCAGGGCAGGGGCGGCCTCCTCGTCCTCCATCCATTCGGCGGCGATGTCGCGGATCTCGCGGTCCTGGAGGCCCAGGATCACGGCGGCGGCCTCGTCGTGGCCGAGCAGCGCGTCGTCCCAGTCGTCGGCGCGGGGACCGCCCTCGGCGGGCGGGGCCAGGGTCAGTCGTCGCATCAGGGTGCGGGCCAGGGCGAGGGTCTCCGCGCCGACCTCCTCCCGGGTCGCCCCGTCGAGGATCCTCGGCACGAGGGCGGTGGCGGCCCGCTCCAGGGCGTCTTCCTGCTCGGCGGCCCAGGACCCGCCGAGCGGAGCGAGCCGGCCCTCGATCTCCTTGAGGGAGCCCCGGACCTGGAGCCCCGCGAAGGTGGCCGCGGCGGCCATCACCGAGGTGCCGGCCGGGGCCAGCGGGTTGCCCTCCGCCGGACAGCACCCGGCGTCGCCGCAGGTGTAGGACCAGTAGCGGCCGGCGGAGAGGCACAGGGCCTCCAGCACCGGCACGTCCAGGGCGCCGCAGGCGATCCGCAGCCGCTGGGCGAGCGGTCGCAGCCGGGTCATGACCCGCTGCCCGCTCTCGCCTCCCCTGGGGTCCCGGCAGAGGAAGACCACGATGCCGTCGGGCTTGCCGCCGCGCCGTTCGCTGCCCCGGATCAGGCATTCGGCTACCTGGCGGGCGGTGTCCTCCCATTCGGCGGGTGCGTCGGGGATCCCGACGCGGAGCCGACCGCCGAAGCGGCCGTTCTCTCCGTGCACGGCCACCATGACGAGGGAGTCGGTGGGGTGGAAGCCGAGCATGTAGGGCAGCGCGTCGGCCAGTTCGGCCGGGCTGCGCAGGGTGATCTGGGGTTCGGTGGGAACTCCGGAGGGGCTGATGGAAGGCCGTCCGGACGGGCTGCGCGATTCTTCGTTCGTCGTCATGGGTCCGAAGGTCCCGCGCCCGCTCCGATCCGGAAACCCCTGTGGATAACTCGTTCGATCTTCAATTTCCACAGGTCCGGAGCCGCATTGGCGCGATGTCAGAGCCATCGGGTTGCATGGGGGCATGAACGCAGACCTGAGGTCCTCGGCCGATTCCGTACTCGCCCGCCTCGTGGGCGACCCCACGGGCACCGCGCGGCTGCGCGAGGACCAGTGGCGGGCGATCGAGGCTCTCGTCGCGCACAAGCGCCGGGCCCTGGTCGTCCAGCGTACGGGCTGGGGCAAGTCCGCGGTCTACTTCGTGGCGACGTCCCTCCTGCGGGCGGCCGGCGCGGGCCCGACCGTCATCGTCTCCCCGCTGCTCGCGCTGATGCGCAATCAGGTCGAGGCCGCCGCCCGGGCGGGCATCCACGCGCGCACCATCAATTCCGCCAATCCCGAGGAGTGGGAGGGCATCCAGGCCGAGGTCGCCGCGGGCGAGGTCGACGTCCTGCTGGTCAGCCCGGAGCGGCTCAACAACCCGGACTTCCGCGACCAGGTGCTCCCGAAGCTGGCGGCCGCCACGGGCCTGCTGGTGGTCGACGAGGCGCACTGCATCTCCGACTGGGGGCACGACTTCCGTCCCGACTACCGCCGCCTGCGCACGATGCTGGCCGACCTCCCGCCGGGCGTCCCGGTGCTGGCGACGACCGCCACCGCCAACGCCCGGGTGACGGCCGACGTCGCCGAGCAGCTCGGCACCGGAGCCGGCACGGACGCGCTGGTGCTGCGCGGCCCGCTGGACCGCGAGAGCCTGAGCCTGGCCGTCCTGGCGCTTCCCGACGCGGCGCACCGGCTGGCCTGGCTCGCCGACCACCTCGACGAGCTGCCCGGCTCGGGCATCGTCTACACGCTGACGGTGGCCGCCGCCGAGGAGGTCACGGCCTACCTCCGTCACCGCGGGCACACGGTCTCCTCCTACACCGGCAAGACGGAGAACGCCGACCGCGAGCAGGCGGAGAGCGACCTCCAGGCCAACCGGGTCAAGGCCCTGGTGGCGACGTCCGCCCTGGGGATGGGCTTCGACAAGCCCGACCTCGGCTTCGTGGTGCACCTCGGTTCGCCCTCCTCCCCCATCGCCTACTACCAGCAGGTCGGCCGGGCCGGCCGCGGTGTCGAGCACGCCGAGGTGCTGCTGCTGCCGGGCCGGGAGGACGAGGCGATCTGGCAGTACTTCGCCTCGGTGGCCTTCCCGCCGGAGGAGCTGGTGCGCCGCACCCTGGACGTGCTGGCGCAGGCGGGCCGCCCCCTCTCGCTGCCCGCGCTGGAGCCGCTGGTGGACCTGCGCCGCACCCGGCTGGAGACGATGCTCAAGGTGCTCGACGTGGACGGCGCCGTGCACCGGGTCAAGGGCGGCTGGACCGCCACCGGTGAGCCCTGGGTCTACGACGCCGAGCGCTACGCCTGGGTGGCCCGGCAGCGGGCGGCCGAACAGCAGGCGATGCGGGACTACGCGGCGGCCACCGGCTGCCGGATGGAGTTCCTGCGCCGCCAGCTCGACGACGAGGAGGCCGCCCCGTGCGGCCGCTGTGACAACTGCTCCGGCGCCCGCTTCACCGCGGACGTCTCCGGCACCGCGCTCGACACCGCCCGGGGCGAACTGGGCCGCCCCGGGGTGGAACTGGAACCGCGCAGGATGTGGCCGACCGGGCTCGCATCGGTGGGTGTGGACCTCAAGGGGCGAATCCAGGCCGGGGAGCAGGCCTCGACCGGGCGGGCCCTGGGCAGGCTGTCCGACATCGGCTGGGGCAACCGGCTGCGTCCCATGCTGGCCCAGCAGGCGGCCGATCAGCCGGTTCCGGACGATGTCGCCCAAGCGGTCGTGGCCGTGCTCGCCGACTGGGCCCGGGGGCCCGGCGGTTGGGCCTCGGGGGCCGCGGACGCTCCCGCCCGGCCCGTGGGTGTGGTCGCGCTGCCTTCGCGCAGCCGCCCGCAGCTGGTCGGGTCCCTGGCCGCGCGGATCGCCGAGGTGGGGCGGATCCCGCTGCTGGGAGCGCTGGAATACACGGATCAGGCGCCGCAGTTCGGGCTGCCGTCGTCGAACAGTGCCCAGCGGGTCCGCGCGCTCCACCAGGCGTTGACCGTGCCGCCGGCTCTGGCGGCCAGCCTTGCCGGGGCCCAGGGTCCGGTGTTCCTCGTCGACGATCGCGCGGAGAGCGGATGGACCCTCGCGGTGGCCGCCCGGCTGCTGCGGCGGTCGGGGGCCGGGGAGGTGTTTCCGCTGGTGCTGGCGCTCCAGCCCTAGCGGAATGCGTCATCTACGGCGTGGCGGGGCAAGGATATGAACGGCATACCGGCGAATTCCGGTCCGCGGCCGCAAATGCTCATTGCCCCATCCTCGCGGGCCACGCGAGAATCGGAGTGCTCCCGCTCGGCTCGTCGGCACTCTCCTGGGCCGCGCTGCGGCGCGCCCACACCTCAGCCGTGCCCGTACGCGGGCGTGTACCCGAAGGGAGGACCGTGACCTTCGGATTCGCCCCGTCCTCGACCACGTCACTGGCAGCGGCGGCCGGTGGCGCAAGCCGGCACGGCAGACTGCTCGAACCCTCCGAGTGGACGGCGGCGGGGGTTCCCCTGCTCCGCAATCCGCGCGAGGTGGTGAGCGGGCTGCATTCCCGGCACAGCCCGGTTCCGTCCACCGCCGTCATAGCCGTGCTCGGTCCCGAGGAGCAGCTCGTGGCGAGCGCCTCGTTCGTGCAGAAGTCCGCTTCGGTGGACGGTTGGGACTACCGCAACGCGCTGCTGTCGCGGCTGCGCCGGGTCATCCCGCACGACCTGCGGCGGCGGACCCCGGTCCGTACGGCGGTGCTGATGTACTGCCGTGAGGGCGACGAGCGCTGGACCGAGGAGGACGGCGCCTGGATGTGGGGGCTGCGCGACGCCTGCACCCTGCACGGGCTGCGCTGCGGCGCGTACATCACGCTGACCCGCGGCGGCTGGCAGGTGCTCGGCGAGGGCCGGGGCGGGAGACGGCCCGGTTCGGACTCCCGGCCCGAGCCGCTGGGCTCGCTGACCCCGGAGCTCGCGCCGCTGACCCTGAGCACGGTGGGCGGCACGTCGGACGCGCTGCGCCGGACCGCCGCACGCTGATCCACCGCACAGGCCGACCGCCGCACGTAGAACCGCCGCACGCCGAAACCGCAGGCTGATCCACCGCGTACGCCGAACCGCCACACGCAGAACCGCACACGCCGAACGCCCACACGCAGAACCGCGTACGCCGAACCGCCGCCGACGGCGGGGGCCACGGGCGCTGGTGCCCCGGAACCCCCGGCGCGGGCAGCGGAGCTCGTACGCCGGCGAAAGGCCCCGCGCACCGTCCCTGACGGGCGGGGGCAGCCCTCACGGCCGTACTCCCGCCGTACTCCCGCGGAAGGGTACGGCTGGTCGGGCTTCGGGACTTCAGCGGGGCCGGCTCCCGGCCCGCCCCGCCCCTCGCCCGCGCGGGATGCGGGGCGTCAGACGCCCGCACCCAGCACGGAGTTGATCTGGTTGACGTCGCCGCACACGATGAGCAGCGCGGCCGCCCGGGCGAGCGCCACCGGCAGTGCGGTGGCGGTGGCCCCGGCCGGTCCGCCGTTGGCCGCGAAGACCACGACGGGGCGGCCGGCGGCGCGCTGCACGTGCGCCGCGTCCGCGTAGAAGACGTCGTCCCCGGCGTCGTGCTGGGCCCAGTAGGAGGCCTCGCCGAAGGACAGCTCGTGCGCGGCCCACGGGTGCGGGTCGCCGGTGGTGATCACCAGGATGTCGCCGGGCGCGCGCCCGGTGTCGAGCAGCAGGTCCACGGCCTCCTCGGCCGCGTCCAGCGCGCCCTCGGCGGAGGCCGGGATCAGCTGGACCTGCGGGACCGCCGCCGAGACGGACGGCGCGGCGGGGGCCGAGGGGACGGGTCCGGGGGTGGCCTGCGCCGCGCGCTGTGCGGGCGGAGCGGGCCGGGGGGCGACGCCCGCGCGGCCGGCCGCCGCGGGGGAGGGACCGGGGCGCCCGGGCCGGGGAACGGCTACGGGACGCGGACCAGGTACAGGGCGGGGGGTCTGCGCGGTGCGGCTCGCGGCCGGCGTGACGCGGGGACCCTGGGCACTCTCGTGAATCTGAGGCTCCTCGATGGCGGGGGTGAGAGGCATGAGTTGATGTCTATCAAACACCGGTACGAAACGTACCGGTCGGTGGCACGTGGGTGCGATCAGAAATCGAAGCCGAGTTGGCCTCCGTTTTCCAGCTCCAGGGCCTCCTCGCTGCGGCGCACCTTCTTCAAGTGCCGCCACTGGGGCAGCGCGTCGAGGTACGACCACGAGAGCCGGTGGTACGCGGTGGGCCCGCGTTCCTCCAGTGCGGCCCGGTGTACGGGCGAGGGGTAGCCGGCGTTGGCGGCGAAGGCGAACTCCTCCGTGCCGTCGCCCGGTTCGCCGAGTCCGGCCATCAGCTGGTCGCGCCGGACCTTGGCGATCACCGAGGCCGCCGCGACGGCGATGCAGGACTGGTCGCCCTTGATGACCGTACGGACCCGCCAGGGCGGGCCGAGGTAGTCGTGCTTGCCGTCGAGGATCACCGCGTCGGGCCGCACCGGGAGGGCGTCCAGCGCGCGGACCGCCGCGAGCCGCAGGGCCGCGGTCATCCCGAGCTCGTCGATCTCCTCCGGGGAGGCGTGTCCGAGCGCGTGTGCCGTGACCCAGCCCTCCAGGACCTCGAGCAGCGCGTCGCGCCGCTTCGGGGTGAGCAGTTTGGAGTCGGTGAGCCCCTCGGGCGGCCGGCGCAGACCGGTGATCGCCGCGCAGACGGTGACGGGACCGGCCCAGGCCCCTCGTCCGACCTCGTCGACCCCGGCGATGACCTTGGCGCCGGTGGTTGCACGGAGGGAGCGCTCGACGGTGTGGGTGGGTGCTTCGTACGGCATGGCGCCAGCAAGGTTACGCCGCCCCGGGCCGCCTGCACACCCCGGCCCGGGGCTAGCGGCGCCGGGGCGCCCGTACGGGTCCACGCGCACCCGCCCGCAGGCCTCCGGCGGGGCGTCCCCGAAGCTTCACGCCCGGAGCATCGGCACCACCAGCCCGTCGATCATCTCCGCGATCTCGACATCCGGCCATTCGCTTCCGCACACCTTTGCACGGTACATGAGCATCGCCGGGATGACGTCGGTGAGCAGGGGGCTGGTGGCGTCGGCCCGCACGTCTCCCCGCTCCATTCCGCGCTGGATCAGTTCGCGGATCACCTCGTGGGCCGGCTCGTGCAGCCCCTTCCAGATGACCTCACGGAACCGCTCGGCGTGAGCGTGGTCGCATTCGTGAAGGACCGCGCGCAGCGCGACGCCCGCCCGTGAGCGCATGACGTCCCGCATCCGCACGCACAGCCGGTAGAGGTCCTCGCGCACCGATCCGTGGTCGGCGACCTCCCCCAGATCGGGCAGCCCGTCCCGCAGCACCTCGGCCACCAGGTCGGTCTTGGAGGACCAGCGCCGGTAGAGGGCCGCCTTGCCGGTGCGCGCGCCGGCCGCGACCGCCTCCATGGTGAGGGCGTTCCAGCCGACGGTGCCGAGCTGCTCCAGCGCCGCGTCCAGAATCGCCCGTTCGAGCACCGGCCCCCTTCTGCGCCCCGGCGCCGCCCCCTCCGGCCAGCCCGAATCCGTCATGCCCCATACCTCCGACCCGCCCGCGCGTCTCCCGCGCGTGTTTTCAGCCTTAGTGAACGCTTGCGTTCCCTACATCCGGGCTCCTACCGTGGACCCGCAGTGAACGAATGCGTTCACTATTTCACTTCGGGGGGATCCACAGTGACAAGCGTTCAACTCGCCACGCCCCGGATACCGGGGGCAGCCCGACGGCCCGGGCGTCCGGGGGTGGCACTCGCCGTCATCGCGGCCAGCCAGCTCATGGTCGTCCTCGACGCGACGATCGTGAACATCGCGCTCCCGCACATCCAGACGGCGCTCTCCTTCTCCACCACCGACCTCTCCTGGGTGATCAGCGCCTACACCCTGGCCTTCGGCGGCCTGCTGCTGCTCGGCGGCCGGGCCGGCGACATCATGGGCCGGCGCCGGGTCTTCGTGGCCGGAATCCTGCTGTTCACCCTGGCCTCCCTGCTCGGCGGCTTCGCCCAGGAGCCCTGGCAGCTGATGGCGGCCCGCGCCCTCCAGGGCGTCGGAGGGGCCATCGCCTCACCGACCGCACTCGCCCTCATCACCACGACCTTCGCCGAAGGCCCCGACCGCAACCGCGCCTTCGGGGTCTTCGCCGCCGTGTCCGCGGGCGGCGGCGCGGTCGGCCTGCTGGCGGGCGGCATGCTCACCGAGTGGCTCGACTGGCGCTGGGTCCTCTTCGTCAACGTGCCGATCGGTGTGCTCATCGCGGTCCTCGCCCCGCTCTACATCAACGAGTCCGAACGCCACCCCGGCCGCTTCGACGCGGCCGGCGCGCTCACCTCCACCGGCGGCATGGCCGCGCTCGTCTACGGGTTCATCCGCGCCTCCGAGGACGGCTGGCGGGACACCCTGACCCTCGGCTCCTTCGCCGCCGCCGTCGTCCTGCTCGGCCTGTTCGTCCTCATCGAGTCCCGGGCGGCGGAACCGATCGTCCCGCTGCGGATGTTCGCCGACCGCAACCGCGCCGGCACCTACCTGATCATGCTCGGTCTCGCCGCCGCCATGTTCGGCATGTTCTTCTTCATCGTCCAGTTCGTACAGAACGTCCTGGGCTTCTCCCCGATCCAGTCCGGCGTCGGCTTCCTGCCGGTGACGGTGGCGATCATCGCCGCCGCCGGGCTCTCCCAGCGCCTCCTGCCGCGGCTCGGCCCCAAACCGTTCATGGTCACCGGTTCGGCGCTCACCGGCATCGGCCTGGCCTGGCTGACCTTCATCCGGACCGACAGCACCTACCTGTCCGGGGTGCTCGGCCCGATGCTGCTCTTCGGCTTCGGCATGGGCCTCAACTTCGTCACCCTCACCCTCACCGCCGTGTCCGGCGTGGCGCCGCAGGAGGCGGGCGCGGCCTCCGGGCTGCTCAACGCCAGCCAGCAGGTGGGCGGTTCGCTCGGGCTGTCGATCCTGGTCACCGTCTTCGGCACGGCCGGGCGCGACGAAGCCGCCCAGCAGGTCCCGGACTTCGCGGCCCACGCCGAACCGGCGCAGCTCACCGCCTTCAAGGAGACCGGGCAGCTGCCCGACCCCTGGGGGGACCTCGTCCTCACCCAGGGCATCTCCAGCGCCTTCATCGCCGCCGTCGCCATGGCCGGCCTGGCCCTGGCCACCGCGCTGCTGGTGATCCGGGTGCGCAAGAGCGACCTGGAGGCCCTCAGCGGAGCCGCCGCCGAGGCCGGCCCGGCGGCCTGAGCAGACGGCCGCGTACCAGCCGTACGGCCGCCGC
Organism: Streptomyces sp. NPDC043896; assembly: GCF_056435605.1. NCBI lineage: Bacteria > Bacillati > Actinomycetota > Actinomycetes > Kitasatosporales > Streptomycetaceae > Streptomyces > Streptomyces sp. NPDC043896. Next base: position 87,968 of record NZ_JBWKEE010000004.1, on the reverse strand, counting down.
CGGTCATGACGTACGAGGAGCACCGGGCGCGGAGCAACCCCCGCGCCCGGCACCCCGCCGCCCGGCACCGGCGCCACCGGGCCGGGCGCCGTCAGCTCCCGGAATCCCTCAGGCGGGCAGGCCGGGCAGCCACGCCGGAAGCGCCTCGGTCCGGTCCAGCCACGCCTGCGGCAGCGCCGCCTCGCCGCGCGCGCCCAGCACCCCGCCGACGATCGCGCAGGTGGTGTCCACGTCACCGCCCACCTGGGCGGTCGTCCAGAACGCCCGCTCGTAGTCGCCCAGCGCCCGGGCCGCCGACCACAGCGCGAACGGCACCGTGTCGTGGGCGCTCGTGCGCCGCCCGCAGCCCAGCACCGCCGCGACCGTGTTCGCGTCGCCGTAGTCCAGCATGTCCCGGGCCCGGCGCACGCCGGCGCCCACGGCGCTGCGCGGCACCAGCGCGATCACTCCGTCCAGCAGCTCCTCGGCGGTCGGCACCCCGGCCGGGGACGCCGCCAGCGCGGCCGCGGCGGCGACGGCCATCGCCCCGCACACCGCCTCGCGGTGCTGGTGGGTGGTGTAGGCGGAGATCTCCGCCTGGTGGGTGGCCTGCTCGGGGTCGTCGGCGTACCAGGCGCCGACCGGGGCGATCCGCATGGCGGCGCCGTTGCCCCAGGAGCCCTGCCCGTTGAAGAGCTCGGCGGCGAGCGTGCGCCAGTCCCCGCCCTCCCGGACGAGGCGCAGCATCCGGTTCACAGCGGGCCCGTAGCCGCGGTCGAAGTCGTGGTGGTCGGCGAAGGAGGCTGCCAGCGCGTCCTGGTCGATGCGGCCGTGCGTCGCGAGCACGGCCACCACCGAGCAGGCCATCTCGGTGTCGTCGGTCCACTGCCACGGCTCGCTGCCGGCGGGCAGCTCGCGCCGCTTCAGCAGCGGGTAGTTGACGGGAACGAAGTACTGGGAGCCCAGGGCGTCCCCCACTGCCAGCCCTCGGAGGCTGGACAGGGCGCGTGCGTAACGCGTTTCGGGGTTGGAGTCAGCTGTCATCGCGCGTCACTTTAGCCGTCCAGGTCATAAGGCTCGGGTGTGGTCCACCGCTCAAACGGGCGGTCCATCCGGTACCGGCCGTCCGGTCCGAGCAGCAGAACGCGGAATTCGCCGTTGCCCGGGTTGGACAGCGCCTCGAACTCGGAGACCGACCAGTGAAACCAGCGCATGCAGAAGAGCCGCATCGTCAGTCCGTGGGTGACGAGCAGCACGTTCTCGGGGTGGTCGGGGGCCTCGAAGCTGCGGTAGAGGCTCTCCAGGAAGGAACCGACCCGGTCGTAGACGTCGGCGCCCGACTCGCCCTGTGCGAAGCGGTAGAAGAAGTGCCCGTACGCGTCCCGGTAGGCCTTCTGGAGCTTCACGTCGTCGCGGTCCTGCCAGTTCCCCCAGTCCTGCTCGCGCAGCCGGGGCTCCTCGCGCATCCGTACCCGCGAGGGGTCCAGCCGCAGCTCCCGGAAGGTCTGCAGGGTGCGGCGGTAGGGGGAGACGTAGGCGCTGATGCTCTCCTGGCCGAAGAGTTCGCGCAGCCGCTCCCCGGCAGCCGCCGCCTGTTCGTGGCCGGTGCGGGTCAGCCGCAGGGCGTGGTCGGGCTCCCGCTCGTACACCGTGTCGTCGACGTTTCCCTCCGATTCCCCGTGCCGGACAAGGACGATGCGCCGTGGTCGAACCATCCCCCGACCCTATGCGGCCGCCGGGGCGGGTACGTCCCGGGCATGCCGCCCGGGAGCGATGCTCGTCCTACGGTCATACCGTCCAGCCGGGTTCGAGGTCGACGACGTCCCCGGTGAGGGCCTCCACGTCGGCCTCGGTCTGGGCGCGCAGCGAGAGCCGCTCCACCCGTTCCTGCCGGTACTTGCCGTGCTCGGCCGCCGCCCGCCACATCGACAGCACCAGGAACTCCCGGCCGGGCGCCTCCCCGAACAGGCCCCGGATCATTCCGGGCGAACCCGCCATCGCGGGGTTCCACACCTTCTCCTGCATCAGCGCGAAGTGGTCCACGCGCCCTTCCCGGACCCGGGTATGGGCGACCCTGACCACGTCGGCGTCGCTGAAGCGCGGCTCGAAGCCGGTCTTCACGTCGAAGCGGTGGTCGAAGAGCGTGACGCGCGCGTCGGTGTAGGTGCCGTTCTGCGAGGCTGCCAGTCTGTCGTGGGAGCGGGCCATGAAGGAGTCGTAGAAGGAACGGCTCTCCCAGAACGCGAAGACATGCGCGACCCCCTGCCGGCCTCTGCTCCAGCCGCCGCCCTGCCCCCGGAATCCCGGTTCGCCGGGCAGCCCCGCCCACTTGCGCTGCCCGCGCTCGAACCCGCGTCGGTCCGTCACCGTGCAGCGAATCCACTTGACCAGCACCGCGCCATCGTACGGGCCGGGCGCGGCCCCGGTCAGTCCCCGGAGCGGTGGATCCGTACCAGTTCCGCCGCATCCCGCTCGGGCAGCCGAAGCCCGAACTCCTGGTCGAGGAGGGCGATCAGCCCGTCGGAGGGCACGGGCTCCCGCTCGGTCCTCCCGTCCGGGTGGAGCCGCATGAGCTCACGCCCGACGAGCGTCTTGCGCACGGTGTCGCCCGGGAGCTGGACGAGGGTCCGCCCCACGAAGGAGGACCGGGGGTGGGTGGAGCTGTAGTGGTTCAGCACGACGTAGTCCACGGGGTGGTACCGCTGCGGGGAGAAGGCGTAGAGGTCCCGCCAGGCGTCCCCGCGGCGGGCGCGGAGTACGAGGACGCCGCCCTCCTCCTCGTGAACGGCGTACGACCACGCGCCCTGGCGCACCTCGGTGCCGGGCCGCGCGAGCGGCACGGGCTCGCGCGGGCCCATGTAGCCGAACCCGGCGTCGCAGAGCCACTGTTCGCCCTCGACGGTGACGACGAGCATCGCGTGCGTCACCGCGAGCAGGGACTCGCCCCGGGTGCGGTTGCGGGCACCGCGCCCGGAGACCTCGAAGCCGATCCGCTCCAGGGCAGCGGCCAGCAGCGAGTTCTGCTCGTAGCAGTAGCCCCCTCGGCGGGCGCGCACGAGCTTGTCCTCGATGGCCTTGACCTCCAGCGCGACGGGGCGGCCGAGCAGGACGTCCAGGCTCTCGAAGGGAATGGTGGCGGTGTGAGCCCGGTGCACTTCGAACAACGTCCCGAGGTCCGCCCGGAGTTCCCGCACGGCCCTTCCCGTTCCCGGCCCCGTCCCGGTCCCCGGCCCCGTCCCGGTCCCCGCTTCGGGCGGCGCGCCCGTCCCGAGCCCGATCCGGGCCAGGTACGCGTCAAGGTCCAGTTCGTCACCGCTCCACATGGCTCTCCACTCCCCCGCCGTGAAATCCCCGTGCCCGCGCACGTCCGGGCCCCGCACAATGATCGCCATGACAGCCCTGCACACCAATCCGCTCTTCGCCCGGCTGGCCACGGCGGAGCGCATTCTCGTCGCCGGCGCCGGAGGGGGCTTCGACATCTACTCGGGCCTGCCCGTGGCGCTCTCGCTGCTGCACCAGGGCAAGGAGGTCCACCTCGCGAACCTCTCCTTCAGCACCCTCGCCGGTCTGCCCGCCGAGGACTGGGCGGCTCCGGACCTCGCCGTGGTGACCCCCGACTCCGGGCCCCACCTGTCCTACTTCCCCGAACGGACCCTCGCGCGCTGGCTCCGGCTGCACGGATACCCCTCGACGGTGCACGCCTTCCCGCAGGTCGGGGTGCAGCCCCTGCGCGCCGCCTACCGGTCCCTGATCGACCTCCACCGGATCGACGCCGTCGTGCTGGTCGACGGGGGCACCGACATCCTGATGCGGGGCGACGAGGCCGGCCTCGGCACGCCCGAGGAGGACATGACCAGCGTGGCGGCACTGGCCGGGCTGGACGACGTACCGGAACGGCTCGTGGTGTCGGTCGGGTTCGGGGTGGACGCGTACCACGGGGTCAGCCACGCCCTCGTGCTGGAGAACATCGCGGCGCTGGAGCGGGACGGAGCGTACCTCGGCGCGTTCTCGATACCCCGGGCCACGCGCGAGGGGGCCCTCTTCCTCGACGCGGTCGCCCACGCCCAGGCGCACACGCCGGACCGTCCGAGCATCGTGGCGGGTTCGATCGCGGCGGCCGTCCGCGGTTCCTTCGGGGACGTGCGGTTCACGGAACGCACCAGCGGCAGCGAGCTCTTCGTGAACCCGCTGATGTCGCTGTGCTTCGCCTTCGAGCTGCGGGGCCTGGCCGACCGCTGCCTCTACCTGGACCGCATCGAGGACACCCACCTGATGCGGCAGGTCCATTCCAGGATCGCGGAGTTCCGGGAGGAACTGGTCACCCGGCCCTCCCGCGTGATCCCCCACTGACGGAGGCCGGCCGGCCCCGTCCCCGGCGGCCCCGTCCCGGGCGGCCCGCCCGTCCACGTCACCCGGGCCCGGCCCCGGGCCAGGGGTAGCCGAGCCGGTCGGCCAACTCCGGCGAACCTCCGCAGATCTCGGCGACCTCACGGGGGTCTTCGGCCGTGAGACGTGCCTCCAGCCGGTCGACCTGGTCGGCCGGGTCGTCGCCGGAGATCGGGAGGGTCATCCTGAACTGGAGCCACGGGCGTCCCTCCCCGATCGCGGACGAGCCGGGGTGGAAGAGGAGCACGGTGATCCGGTCGCGCGCCCAGGGCCAGGCGGAGACGGCGTACAGCTCGCAGTCCCACGTCGTGAGCCAGTCGGGGTGCTGACGGAGCCGTTCCTCCAGCAGTCTGGCGACCGTCCGGGCCTGCCACTCCCAGCTGTGGTCCGTCATGGCACGGTGGACCTCCGCCGCGTACTGGTCCGCGTCGAACCGGAACTCGGGGAGTTCGAATCCCTGTTCATCCGGGTTGCGCCAGCCGCTCCAGATCACGTGCGGCCCTTCGCGCCTGACCGTGACGTAGACGGCACCGCAGCATCCTTCGGTGCACTCGGCCTCGGCGAGGCGCACCTCACGGGGGACGCCGGTCGCCTTCAGCGGCGCGTGCGGGCCCAGGAGACGGCCAGGGTCCCCTGCCGGTCCGTCGTCGAACACGTCGGCCAGGATGTCCCGTCCGTCGACGACCGGTCGGCATTCGACACTGGTCCCGCCCGGCGGCACGACGACGCGGAGGAACAGCTCGTGCGTTTCTGAGGTCACTGCCCGATGGTCCCGGAGTCGGCAGCGGTCGTCAGCCGCGTTTCCGCCGGGCGCGGAGCGGAGCGGGCACGCCGGCCGCACCTGCGGTCACGGGCACGGCGAAGGGGACCGGCCTCGGGCCGGTCCCCTTCGTGAGCTGCTGGTCAGCTACTCCCGCGGACCCGGTCGGATGTCACGTCCGACAGGGTTCCGCCCGTCGTCAGCTGCAGCCGCTGGTGGAGCCGCAGCCCTCGCAGATGTAGCAGGAGCCGGCGCGCTGCATCTTCGTACCGCAGGAGAAGCAGAGCGGGGCGTCGGCGGAGACGCCGAGCTGCATCTCGACCAGTTCGGCGTTGCTGTGCGCCGTCTTGGGGGCCGGGACCGGGACGATCTCGACCGGCTTGGGGGCGGAAGCCGCCGGAACCGCGGCGAGCGGGGCCGACTGGGCGAGGGACTCGGTGTCGAGCTCCTCCTCGAGCGGCTCGTACGAGCCGGTGTCGAGGTGGCGCTGACGCTCCTCGGCGGAGTGGATGCCGAGCGCCGAGCGGGTCTCGAAGGGCAGGAAGTCCAGCGCCACGCGACGGAAGATGTAGTCGACGATGGACTGGGCCATGCGCACGTCCGGGTCGTCCGTCATACCGGCCGGCTCGAAGCGCATGTTGGTGAACTTCGCGACGTACGTCTCCAGCGGGACGCCGTACTGCAGACCGACCGAGACGGCGATCGAGAAGGCGTCCATCATGCCCGCGAGGGTCGAGCCCTGCTTGGACATCTTCAGGAAGACCTCGCCCAGACCGTCGTCCGGGTAGGAGTTCGCGGTCATGTAGCCCTCGGCGCCACCGACCGTGAAGGAGGTGGTGATCCCCGGGCGGCCCTTGGGGAGGCGCTTGCGGACCGGGCGGTACTCGATGACCTTCTCGACCGCCGTGCGGATGGTCTCCTCGGCCTTCTCGGTGATCTCGGCCTTCTCCTCCTCCTTCTTCTTGGCGGAGAGGGGCTGGCCGACCTTGCAGTTGTCGCGGTAGATCGCGAGCGCCTTGACGCCCAGCTTCCACGCCTCGAAGTAGATCTCCTCGATCTCCTCGACGGTCGCCGACTCCGGCATGTTGACCGTCTTCGAGATCGCGCCGGAGATCCAGGGCTGGATCGCGGCCATCATGCGGACGTGGCCCATCGCGGAGATAGAGCGCTCGCCCATCGCGCAGTCGAAGACCTCGTAGTGCTCGGTCTTCAGGCCGGGGGCGTCGACGACGTTCCCGTGCTCGGCGATGTGGGAGACGATCGCCTCGATCTGCTCTTCCAGGTAGCCCAGGCGGCGCAGGGCCTGCGGGACGGTGCCGTTGACGATCTGCATCGAGCCGCCGCCGACGAGCTTCTTGAACTTGACCAGGGCCAGGTCCGGCTCGACACCGGTGGTGTCGCAGGACATCGCGAGACCGATGGTGCCGGTCGGTGCGAGGACGGAGGCCTGGGCGTTGCGGAAGCCGTTCTTCTCGCCGAGGCGCAGGACGTCCTGCCAGGCCTCGGTGGCCGCGGCCCAGATCGCGTTGTCCAGGTCCTGGGTGCGGGGGGCGACGGCGTTGGCGTCGGCGTGCTGCTTCATGACGCGCTTGTGCGAGTCGGCGTTGCGGGCGTAACCGTCGTACGGGCCGACGATGGCGGCCAGCTCGGCGGAGCGCTTGTACGCGGTGCCGGTCATGAGCGAGGTGATCGACGCGGCGAGGGTACGGCCGCCGTCCGAGTCGTAGGCGTGGCCGGTCGCCATCAGCAGGGCGCCGAGGTTGGCGTAGCCGATGCCGAGCTGGCGGAAGGCGCGGGTGTTCTCGCCGATCTTCTGGGTCGGGAAGTCCGCGAAGCAGATGGAGATGTCCATCGCGGTGATGACCAGCTCGACGACCTTGGCGAAGCGCTCCGCGTCGAAGGACTGGTTGCCCTTGCCGTCGTCGTGGAGGAACTTCATCAGGTTCAGCGAGGCGAGGTTGCAGGACGTGTTGTCCAGGTGCATGTACTCGCTGCACGGGTTGGACGCGGTGATGCGGCCGGACTCGGGGCAGGTGTGCCAGTGGTTGATCACACCGTCGTACTGGATGCCCGGGTCGGCGCAGGCCCAGGCGGCCTCGGCGAGCTTGCGGAAGAGCGCCTTGGCGTCGACCTTCTCGATCACCTCGCCGGTCATGCGGGCGCGCAGGCCGAACTCGGTGCCGTTCTCGACTGCCGTCATGAACTCGTCGTTGACACGGACGGAGTTGTTGGCGTTCTGGTACTGGACGGACGTGATGTCGTCGCCGCCCAGGTCCATGTCGAAGCCCGCGTCGCGCAGGGCGCGGATCTTCTCCTCTTCCTTCACCTTGGTGGCGATGAAGTCCTCGACGTCCGGGTGGTCCACGTCCAGGACGACCATCTTGGCCGCGCGGCGGGTGGCGCCGCCCGACTTGATCGTTCCTGCGGAGGCGTCGGCGCCGCGCATGAAGGAGACGGGGCCGGAGGCGTTGCCGCCGGAGGACAGGAGCTCCTTGGAGGAGCGGATGCGGGAGAGGTTCAGGCCGGCGCCGGAGCCGCCCTTGAAGATCATGCCCTCTTCCTTGTACCAGTCGAGGATCGACTCCATGGAGTCGTCGACGGAGAGGATGAAGCAGGCGGAGACCTGCTGCGGCTGGGGCGTGCCGACGTTGAACCACACCGGGGAGTTGAAGCTGAAGATCTGGTGCAGGAGCGCGTACGTCAGCTCGTGCTCGAAGATCTCCGAGTCGGCCGGGGAGGCGAAGTAGCCGTGGTCGTCGCCGGCCTTCGTGTAGGTCTTCACGATGCGGTCGATCAGCTGCTTCAGACCGGTCTCGCGCTGCGGGGTGCCGACGGCGCCGCGGAAGTACTTGCTGGTGACGATGTTGACCGCGTTCACCGACCAGAAGTCGGGGAACTCGACGCCGCGCTGCTCGAAGTTGACCGAACCGTCGCGCCAGTTCGTCATGACGACGTCACGGAGCTCCCAGTTCACCTCGTCGTACGGGTGCACGCCGGGGGTGGTGTGGATGCGCTCGATCGTCAGGCCGCCCTTGGCGGCCTTGGTCCCCTTGGCGCGGGAACCACGTGCCGAGCTGCTCGCCGTCTCTGTCATGCCGCCTGCCTCCCATATGCGGGCAAAAACGCCCTAAAGTGCCAGCGTTATTCCGCGGCACAGTGCTGTGTGTCTTGTATCTACGAATCTCGCCCTGCCGGCCGGCCGGACCGCACTGCACTGCGGCCCCGAGCGGTCAGTCGGCGGCGGAGGCGGGCACGGGGACGACCGAGGAGGTCCCTCCGGGCCCGCACTCATGGGGATGAGGCCGCGGCTCGCGCAGTTCCGCGATGGCGGTCTCGAAGTCTTCAAGGGTGTCGAACGCTTTGTAAACGGATGCGAACCGCAGGTACGCGACGAGGTCGAGCTCCTGCAACGGGCCGAGTATGGCCAGACCCACGTCGTGGGTGGTCAGCTCGGCGCTCCCGGTGGCGCGCACCGCCTCCTCGACCCGCTGGCCGAGCTTGGCGAGGGCGTCCTCGGTGACCGGCCGTCCCTGGCACGCCTTGCGGACGCCGGAGATGACCTTGGTACGGCTGAAGGGTTCGGTGACCCCGCTGCGCTTGATCACCATCAGCGAGGCCGTCTCCACCGTCGTGAAGCGACGGGAGCAGTCGGGGCACTGACGGCGCCGGCGGATCGACGTTCCGTCGTCCGTGGTGCGGCTGTCGACGACCCGGCTGTCGGGGTGCCTGCAGAAGGGGCAGTGCATGGTTCCCTCACCCTCCTCTTGGCACGACTGAATCACCCCACGGAGCCCCTCAACGACGGAGAGCGAGTCTTCGCCGGGGGCTCGTGAAGCAGCCACAAGCATATGCGATGCCGGGGACCTCGACCGACCGAGGACCACAACTTCTGGGCGGCCGCGCCCATCCAACCACTAGATCTTGGGTTGTGCCGGATTTACGCCACTCCGCGTGTCGCGGTGTCCGATGGCCGGATACCGGAGCCCGCGGTGCCACACTGGGCGCAGCGCCGGGGCCCGCCCGGGCATGGCCGATCCAACCGGGAAGGGTACCGTAAGGAGCGGACGCGAAGCCGAACCCGCGTTCGGCCAGACCGGTGCCGAACGCATTCCGGTTGACCTCCGCGACACGGCCGGAACCGGCCGCTTCCGCGCCCCGCCGGACGCACGGACACCCCCCGGACGTGCCGGACGCGCGGACACCCCGCAGGACCGGCCACCCGCATCGACGGCCACCCATACACCTACCGATATAGCCCAGGCGGGCGATTCGCGTTTTTTCACTCGAACGTGTGTTTGGCGCAACCTTTCGAAAGCAACTACCGTTGTCCAGCTAGGGAGAACATTTCGAGAGGGGCCGACGTGACCACCACCGCAGACAGTGCCACCATCACTGCCCAGAACCGCTCCCAGAGCCGACTCGAGCCGGTGCATGCCATGAATGACGGAAGTCAGAACCAGGAGGCGGAGGCCGTGCGCCCCGCGCGCTCCCTGCCAGGGCGACCTCCAGGCATCCGCGCCGACAGCTCCGGACTCACGGACCGGCAGCGGAGGGTGATCGAGGTCATCCGGGACTCCGTGCAGCGGCGCGGCTACCCGCCGTCGATGCGCGAGATCGGCCAGGCGGTCGGCCTGTCCAGCACCTCGTCGGTGGCGCACCAGCTGATGGCCCTGGAGCGCAAGGGCTTCCTGCGGCGCGACCCGCACCGGCCCCGCGCCTACGAGGTACGCGGCTCGGACCAGCCGAGCTCGCAGCCCACGGACACCACCGGCAAGCCCGCCGCCTCCTACGTGCCCCTGGTCGGCCGGATCGCGGCCGGCGGGCCGATCCTGGCCGAGGAGTCCGTCGAGGACGTGTTCCCGCTCCCGCGCCAGCTCGTCGGTGACGGCGAACTGTTCGTCCTCAAGGTCGTCGGCGACTCCATGATCGAGGCCGCGATCTGTGACGGCGACTGGGTCACCGTCCGCCGGCAGCCCGTCGCGGAGAATGGCGACATCGTCGCCGCGATGCTGGACGGCGAAGCCACGGTCAAGCGCTTCAAGCGCGAGGACGGGCACGTGTGGCTGCTCCCGCACAACGCCGCCTACCAGCCGATCCCCGGCGACGAGGCGACGATCCTCGGCAAGGTCGTCGCCGTACTGCGACGGGTCTGACACCGACCCGTCGCCCCTCAGCCAGCTCCGGGACCCACTGCGCCGGTCCCGGAGCTGTTGCATGCCCGCAGGCGCCCGCAGTGGGTGCCCCGCCGTACCGGTGCCCTACTTGCCGTCGGCCTGCGCGCCGGCGTCGATGGCGGCCAGCGAGCGGCGGACCTGGTTGCGGTCCGTGGTGTACCAGAAGTCGGGCAGTGAGGCCCGCAGGAAGCTCCCGTACCGGGCCGTGGCCAGCCGGGGGTCGAGGACCGCGACGACCCCGCGGTCGCCGGAGGCCCGTACGAGCCGGCCCGCACCCTGGGCCATCAGCAGGGCGGCGTGCGTGGCGGCCACCGCCATGAAGCCGTTGCCGCCGTTCTCCTCGACGGACTTCTGGCGGGCGCTCATGAGCGGGTCGTCGGGACGCGGGAACGGAATCCGGTCCATGATCACGAGCTGGCAGCTGGGGCCCGGCACGTCCACGCCCTGCCACAGGGAGAGCGTGCCGAACAGGCAGGTCCGCGGGTCCGCCGCGAAGGTCTTGATCAGCTCGCCCAGCGTCTCCTCGCCCTGGAGCAGGATCGGGTTGTCGAGCCGGCCTCGCAGCTCTTCGGCCGCCGCCTTGGCGCCGCGCATGGAGGAGAAGAGGCCGAGGGTGCGGCCGCCCGCCGCCTCGATCAGTTCCGCCAGCTCGTCCATCATGTCGCCACGGGTGCCCTCGCGGCCGGGAGTGGCGAGGTGCTTGGCGACGTAGAGGATGCCCTGCTTGGGGTAGTCGAAGGGGGAGCCGACGTCCAGGCCGCTCCACACGGGCACGCCCTCTCCCTCCACCCCCTCCGGTGAGAGGCCGAGCGAGGCCGCGACGCCATTGAAATCGCCGCCCAGCTTGAGGGTGGCGGAGGTGAGGACCACCGAGCGGTCCTCGAACAGCTTCTCGCGCAGCAGCCCGGAGACCGAGAGCGGGGCGACCCGCAGGGTGGCGCCGAAACGGTCGTGGCGCTCGTACCAGACGACGTCGTACTCGGAGCCGTTCATGATCCGCTCGGCCACCGTGTGGACGTTCTCCACAGCCGCCAGGGCCTGCTTGCGAACGGCGTCCTCGTCGTGGACGGACTTGTCCCGGGTGGCACCGATCGCGGAGATCACCGTGCGCGCGGAGTCGCGCAAGGACATCAGCGCGTAGCCGAGGTCTTCCGGGATCTCCTCCAGCCGGCCCGGGAGCGCCAGCTCCATCACGCGTTCGAAGGTCTCCGAAGCGGTCTGCAAGGCGTCCGCGATCTTCTCGTCGACCAGCTTGGCGGATCGCTTCACGGCCCGGTTGACCTGCCCCGGGGTGAGCTCGCCGGTGGCGACGCCGGTGACGCGGGAGACCAGCTCGTGTGCCTCGTCCACGATCAGCACCTCGTGCTGCGGCAGGACGGGGGCGCCCTCGATGGCGTCGATGGCGAGCAGCGCGTGGTTCGTGACGACGACGTCGGCGAGCTTGGCACGCTCACGGGCCGCCTCGGCGAAGCACTCGGCCCCGTAGGCGCACTTCGTGGCGCCCAGGCACTCGCGGGAGGAGACCGAGACCTGGCTCCAGGCCTTGTCGGAGACCCCGGGGGTGAGGTCGTCCCGGTCGCCCGTCTCGGTCTCGTCCGCCCAGTCGCGCAGGCGCAGCAGGTCCTTGCCGAGCTTGCTGGTCGGGGCGGCCGCCTCGAACTGGTCGAAGAGGCCCTCTTCCTCGTCCTGCGGAGCCCCCTCGTGCAGCCGGTGCAGGCACAGGTAGTTGGACCTGCCCTTGAGCATGGCGAACTGCGGCCGCCGGCGCAGCTGCGGGTGCAGCGCCTCGACGGTGCGCGGCAGGTCACGCTCGACGAGCTGACGCTGGAGCGCGAGCGTCGCCGTGGCGACGACGACGCGCTCGCCGTGCGCGAGGGCGGGCACCAGGTAGCCGAGGGACTTGCCGGTGCCGGTGCCGGCCTGGATCAGCCGGTGGGAGTTGTCGTCGATCGCTTCGGCGACGGCTTCGGCCATGGCCACCTGGCCGGGCCGCTCCGTACCGCCGACGGCGGAGACGGCGGCGTGCAGCAGGTCGGGGAGGGAGGGCTTCGTCATAGCACTGCCAACCCTACGGGGCGCCACCGACAGCGACCGCATCGATCACTCTTCAGGGGCCGTGCAGGGGGTTGGGGACGGTGCCGTGGACGACGGCGCTCGGGCGGTCCGGCCGGTCGCGGTAGCCGTCCGCGTGGAGCCGGTTGCGGTTGAGGCAGAGCCGGTCGATGCGTTCCGTCAGCAGGTCGAAGAGCCGGTGGCGGTCCTTGTCCTCCGGGAAGCGGGCCTGGTGGTGGAGGATCTCCGCCCGGACGAGGGACCAGAACGTGCTCTCGGGCACTCCGAGCCCGTCGTCGCACAGGGCGGACAGGTAGCGGAAGACGCCGACGAACAGTCCGGAGTGGATGAACTGGGTGAGGAAGCCCGGCGGCTCCGTGAGCAGCGCCGCCCGGACCTCGTCGGGCATGGACGCGTGCTCCGGCAGCGGCATCCTGCTGATGTTGACGTCGTCCACGAAGTCCTTGACCGCGAGCCGGACGGGGACGTCGTGCCCGTCGAAGATCACGACGGTGTTCTCGCCGTGCGGGGAGAACACCGTGCCGTAGCGGTAGAGGAAGTGCAGCAGCGGCGGCAGCAGGGCGGCGAAGAGCCGGCGCAGCCAGGCCTCGGCGCCGAGACCGGAGCGGGCGACCAGCTCGGCGGTGAAGGAACGGCCGCGCGGGTCGACGTGGAGGAGGGAGGCGAGGGTGCGGGCCCGCTCGCCGGGGTCGAGCCGGCCGGCCAGCGGCTCCCGCCAGATCGCCCCCAGCAGCTCCTTGTACTGATAGGGGACCTCGGGGAGCCGGTCGTACACGGGGTGGCGGACGGTGACCGAGGCGACCTCGCCCAGCAGGACCACCCGGCACTCGTCCCGGAGGAAGGGGTCGGCGTCGCGGATCGAGTGGATCCAGGAGGTGACGGCGGGCGCGGCGAGGCTGAGGTCGCTGGGCAGGCCGCGCCACACGGTGGTGTTGAAGACCGACAGGGGGAGCTTGACGCTGTGGCGGTCGGGGCGGGTGAGGTTGAGGAAGGTCCGGATCGACTGCTGCGGGATCCGGTCGTCGGGGTCGGCGGGGAGCGGTACCAGGTCGCCGGAGGCGAGGGCGGGGGCGAAGAGGGGGAGGACGATCTCGTCCCACTGCCAGGGGTGGACGGGCAGGTAGAGGTAGCGCAGCGGGTCGAGGCCCCGGTCGCGCAGGATGCGGTCGAACGCGGCACGGGTGACGGGATCGAGTTCGGCCGCGTAGAGCCGCGCGGGGTCTTCGAGGCCGCCGGTGCCGCGGTACTCGGCCAGGGAGGTGTGGGCGGCGAGCCACGGCAGCCGCTGCCGGGTCCGCGCCTCGGGGGCCCAGGCGGCGGCGTCCGCGGCGGACCATCCGACGCGGCCCTTGTTGAGGACGAGCCAGGGATGGCCGGTCTGGTGTCCTTCGAGCGCCGCGTAGTCCAGGTCGGCGAGGACGTCGGCGGTGAGGGCGTGGTGGTCGAGGCGGGCGTCTGCGGCGAGGGTGGAGCTGAGCTCGTGGATCAGGTGGCCGAGGGTCGGACCGTCGAGCCGCAGGAGGGTGCGGGCCCGTACGAGGAAGCCGTACGGGTCCCCGAACGCGACCGGGGGCTCCGTGGAAGGGGCCGGCGGGGTCAGCGTGATCGTGTCCGGAGTGATCTGCCAGCTGCCGTAGGCGCGCCGGGTGGCGCGGAAGCCCAGGGTGCTGCCGTCGTCGAGGGTCAGGGTCCAGGCGTCGCCGGCGGCCGAGGGGGCCGGCACCGGACTGATGATCTCCTCGTACGCGAACTCGCCGAGCATCTTGGCCAGCAGCCGGCGTGCCGCGAAGCCCCAGGCCGGGACGTTGAGTTCGGGGGGCGTGCAGGGGTGCTGGGGTGACGGGGGAATGGGGTGCTCGGCGGAGTCTGGAGCTGCGGGAGAATTCGGCACGGGACTCCTCGGATATCGGGAACCTTGCGGCGCGACGCGGAGTTCTGGAGATGAGAGATACGAGAACCGAAGAAGCGACTGACTCTGGATGGCCGTGGTTTCGGGATGGCCTGGATGACCGGGGATGACCAGGATTCCGGAATGCCGGGGATTTCGGGATGGCCGGGATTCCGGGATGGCAGGGATTCCGGGATGGCAGGGGCAGCGCCGATCAGAGCAGATTGCGCAGCGCCCGCTCCCGGATCATCAGGGCCGCTCGCTTCTCGGGGAGGTCGATTTCCGTGGAATAGCGGAAACCGGCATTCATGAAGGCTGATACGGAGGGGGTGTTGCGAATGTCCGGTTCCGCGATGACGCGTGTGCATCGGGGGCGGTTGTCGAAGACGAGCTCGGCGACGGCGCGCAGCAGCGTCGTGCCCAGGCCCCGGCCCCGGTTCGTGCCGTCCCCGATGAGCAGGTGGATACCCGTGTCGTGGGAGCGCGCCGGGTAGTGACGGGAGACCGGGTCGAGATCGGCCCGGTAGATCTCCCAGTAGCTCATGGGGTTGCCGTCGAGCAGGCCGAGGCAGGGGATGCTGTGGCCGTCGCCGTCGAGCTGTGCCCGCAGGTGGGCGGCGGTGAGGGCGGGAGGGCCGCCCAGTTCCCAGTAGGCCTCGACGGCCGGGTCGTTCATCCAGCCGGTGAGCAGTTCCAGGTCCCTGCCCACCCGCACGGGTTCGAGGCGGAAGCTCCCGGCCGGTGTGGCGGCCACGCCCCAGCCCGCCGGTGAGTCCAGCAGGTCCGCCTCGGCGAGCAGCGGCAGCAGTCCGGCGCGGTAGCGGTGCGCGGTGGCCGGTTGGGGGGCGGGGCCGCCGGCGGAGCTTGTGGTCGTGTCCGTGGGAGGCATCGGGGCTCTTCTCGGTGTCGGTGGGAGCGCGTCAGTCGTGGAGGGGGTTGGTGATGGTGACGTAGACGGACTGGGTGTCGACGGGGCCCACGAGCTCGTCGAGGCCGCCCAGGCGGGTGAGGAGGTTCGCCTTGCAGCGGAGGGTGGGCGAGTCGAGCAGCTGCGCGGGGACGGGGCCGAGGCCCGCGGCCTTGCCGAGGAAGCGGCGGAAGGCGGCGAGGAGCACGCGCTCGTCGGCGAGCCGCTGGGATCCGAATGCTCCGATGAGGCCGATCACGTTGTTGATGCCGAGGTAGTAGGCGAAGCGTTCGTCGGTGACGGCATCCGGGACGAAGGTGTCACTGATGCCGCCGATGCCGGGAAGTCGGCGTTCCAGTTCGGTGCGCCGGGAGTCCCGGAAGTAGTAGCCCTGGTTGTCGCGGAAGCGGCCGCCGACGGGCCAGCCCGACCTGTCGAGGAGCACCAGGGTGTTCTGCTGGTGTGCTTCGAGGGCGATGCCTGCGAGCGCGTCGAAGGCGAGCACCGGCAGGACGACCTGGTCGAGGTAGCGCAGGAACCACTCGGTGGCGACCGCGGAGATGGGTCGGCCGGTGGTCAGGGCGAGCCGGCTGAGGGTGTCGGCGAGCCGGGAGCGCATCGTGGTCCTGCCGGGCCACGGGCGGAGCGAGGTCAGCGCGGCGACGCAGACGGCGTCGTCGTCGGAGCGGAAGGGGTTGTGGCGCAGCACGGCGTCGAGTCCCCGGACGGGGGTGCCGTCCAGGGCGTCGACGGCGACCCAGGCGGGGTCGCGCACGATGTCGAAGCCGGGGTGGGCCGTCTGCCACTGCTCGGCGAGGCCGGTGCGCAGGAGCCGGTGCACCTCGACACCGCGGTGGAGTTCCTTGCGGAGGTTCTCGCGGCGGGAGTTGGTGATGCGCAGGCCGAGGGAGAGCTTGAGCATCGCGGGGGTGCAGGGGCGGTGGACGGTGCGGACGGAGGAGGTGGGGTACCAGGGGTCGCCGTACGGGCCCAGGTCGGTGATGAGTCCCGTGTCGCGGAGGGCGGTGACGGCGGGGCGCTGGAGGAGGTCGCGGGCCTGCCAGGGGTGCAGGGGAAGGGGGGTGGTGCCGGCGGGCAGCCGGAGTCCGGGGACGAGCCGGCCGAGGAGCTGCGCGGCGGTGACCGGGCGGCCGCGTTCGGTCCAGGCGGAGTCGGTCGCGAGGGCGCGGGGCGCGACCGCGATCCAGTGCAGGGGGAAGGAGCCGTGGAGTTCGGGTGAGTAGTGGCGTACTTCGGTTTCGGAGAGCCCTTCTCGGCTCTTGGGGTCTGGTTGGAGGGGGTGGCCGAGGAGGAGTGACTGTTCGGCGGTGAGGAAGCGGTCCCCGGCGACGGGGGCGGGCGCGGTGGGGCGTTGGCGCCGGTCGGCGATGAACTCGGCGGTGCGGCGCACCGAGTCGGCGACCCGGCCGACGAGGTCGGTGCCGCTGCGGCCGTCGCCCTCGCGGGCGAGGAGGGCGGCGAGGGTCACGGCGTCCACCGCGGGGGCATGGGCGGGGGCGCCTTCGAGGCGGGCGGCCGCGAAGCGGTGCGAGCCGGCCGGGGACCAGTAGCGGACGGGGACGAGGAGTGCGGTCCCGGATGCGGGAAGGGGGATGCGGAGGAGGGTTCCCACAGGCCCGTCGGGGCGTCCAACGCCGCTCTCGCGGACCCAGCACCGCAGCAGGTTCTCCACCGTCGCGGCCTCGGCGGCGATGGCCGCGTCGGGGTGATCCAGCAGGTCGGGGAGCACCGCCGGCTCGGGGCCGACCGGGCCGGGTCCTCCCGCCCGGGGGCGGAGGGTGCCGTCCTTCTGCCGGGGAACGGTGCCCGCCGGGGGGTGGGCCGGGGCAGCCTGCCCCGCGGAGGGCGCGGGCGCGGGCACCGCTCCGGGCTGGGACCACCCGAGCGCGTCCGGACCCCGGCCCGCCGACGGGGATGCCGCAGACCGCTCGGGCGGCTCCTGGGCGGCGGACCGCTCCGGCTGCGCGGGCCCGCCGGGGTGGAGGGCCTCGGCCGGCCGGACAGCGCCGTCGGGCTGCGCCGCGGCTACCGCGGGCCCGCCGGGGGCCGCTGCGGGCTGCGCCGGTGCCGGGTCGGGGGCGGCGGCCGCCGGCCGGGCGGGGTCCGGGCTGAGGGCGGTCGGGGCCGGGGCGGGGGCGCCAGGAGCCCCGGCCGGTCGGCCGGGCACCGGAGCAGCGGCCCCCGGCGGCCGGGCGGAGGCCGACGCGGAAGCGGCCGGGGCCGCAGCGGGCGGGGCCGGGTAGGCGGACACCGTTGTGGTTGGGGCCGGGCGAGCGGCTCCCCCGGCCTGCGCTGCCACCGGGCTCGCCGGGGCTGCCGCCGGCGCCGCCGGGGCCGGGGCCGGCTGCGCCGGAGCGGCCCCGGGGGTAGTGGCCGCGTCCCCCGGGGCGGGGGCGGGCGGGAGCCCCATGGGGTTGACCGGGGCGGCGGCGAGGGAGGTGGGAGGCACGGCCGGGGGGATCGGGGTGTGGGGAGCACGGAGTCCCGGCGGGTGGGCGGGGAATGCGGTGGGGGCCGCTACGGGCTGCGCCGGGGCGGCCCCGGGGGTGGTGGCCGCGTCCCCCGGGGCGGAGGCGGGCGGGAGCCCCTCCGGAGGAACCGGGGCCGGGGCGAGGGAGGCAGGGGCAGCGGGCTCCGGAGGGGCCGGGGCCGGGGCGAAGAAGGCGGAGGCAGGGGCTGCGGCTGGCTCCGCAGGGGCCGGGGCAGAGGCGGCAGGAGGCACGGCCGAGGCGACGGGGGCGGGGGCGGGCGGGAGTCCCGGCGGAGGGACCGGGGCGGCCTGCCCTGCGGGGGGCGGGGCGGCTGGGGTTGGGGGGAGGGCGGCCGGGGGTGGGGCCAGGGGGGTGGGGGGTGTCGGGGGGCGCGTGGGCGGGTCGTCGGGGCGGGGGGTGGTGGAGGGGTCGGGCATCGGGGGTCCTTCGGGTGCGGTCAGCGGGGCCGTCGGGCGGCGGGGATGGAGTCGGCCAGCCGGTCCAGGACGGCCGCGGCCTGTTCGTCGGTCAGGGTCAGCGGGGGCAGGAGGCGGACGACGCTGGAGTGGCGGCCTCCGAGTTCGACGATCAGGCCCCGGTCGAGGCACTCCCGGCGCACCGCGGCGGCGAGGGCGGGTGCTGCGGCGCCGGTGTCGGGGTCGACGAGCTCGACGCCGATCATCAGGCCGCGGCCCCGGACGTCGCCGACGCACGGCTGGTCCGCGGCCAGGCCGCGGAGGGCCGTCAGCATCCGCTCGCCGAGGACCGCCGCACGCTCGGCCAGGCCGTTGCGGCGGACGTAGGCGAGGGTGGCGGTGCCCGCGGCCATGGCGAGCTGGTTCCCGCGGAACGTTCCGGCGTGGGCGCCGGGGGCCCAGACGTCCAGTCCGGCCCGGTAGACGATGACGGCGAGCGGCAGGCTGCCGCCGATGGCCTTGGACAGGACCATCACGTCGGGGACCACCCCGGCATGGTCGACGCCCCAGAAGGCTCCGGTGCGGCCCACTCCGGTCTGCACCTCGTCCGCGATCAGCGGGATGCCCCGGGCCTCGGTGATCTCCCGCATCCGGCGCAGCCAGGCGTCGGGGGCCGGGTGGACCCCGCCCTCGCCCTGCACCGGCTCGACGATCATGGCGGCGGGTGTCGGCACCCCGCCCTTGGGGTCGTCGAGCAGGCTTTCGGTCCAGCGGGCGCCGAGGCGCGCGCCCTCGGCGCCGCCGATCCCGAACGGGCAGCGGTGGTCCTGCGGGTAGGGCAGCCGGGTGACCCGTACGTCGGTGGCGCCGCCCGACGCGTCGAGGGCTCCGGCGGTCATGCCGTGGTACGCCCCGGTGAAGGTGAGCAGCCCGGTGCGTCCGGTGGCGGCGCGGACCAGTTTCAGCGCCGCTTCGACGGCGTCGGTCCCGGCGGGCCCGCAGAACTGCACGCGGGCGTCGGCGGCGAGCCCGGCGGGCAGGTTCTCGAACAGCTCGGTGGTGAAGGCGTCCTTGACGGGGGTGGCCAGGTCGAGGACGTGCAGGGGGGCTCCGGAGTCGAGGACCCCGCGGATGGCTTCGAGGACGACGGGGTGGTTGTGCCCGAGGGCGAGGGTACCGGCGCCGGAGAGGCAGTCGAGGTAGCGCCGCCCGTCGGCGCCTTCGATCGTCAGGCCCCGGGCCCGCACGGGGACGATGGGCAGTGAGCGGGCGTAGGTCCGGGCGGCGGACTCCCGCAGCGCCTGCCTGCGCAGGATGCCCTCTGCCGAGGCGGGGCCCCGTCCGCCCTGCGCGGGTACCTGTTCCGGCGGATGGGCCGGAACCCGGTGGGCGGTCCTCACCCCGGCCGACACCGACGGAGCCCCGGGCGCCGGCAGGGCTCCGGGCCGCGCCGACGGAGCCCCGGGCCGCGCCGACGGAGCCCCGGGCGGCGCCGGCGCATCCGGCGGGGCCGCTGACGGTGCCGCCGACGAGGTCTGTGCCGCGGCTGCGGTCGGTTCGGTCACGGCCACGACTGTCGGTCCTCCCGCACGGTTGCTCTTCCGGATTGCGCCTCGAACACGAACGCTGCTGCACCATCCCCCGTACGTACCAACGACGGTGACGGCTTCGGATCACGGGTCGTCCGAAGATCCTTGCGGTCGGACGGGGTGCCGCGGCAGGAACCGCCGACCCGGGGCCCGCCGTCTTATGCCTCGGCGGCATAGTGGGGTGCTGCGATCCACCCCGATCGACTCCGTCTCAACACCTCGAAACTCCAGGGGGACTTACGACATGCGACCGAACCGACCGGTCACCGCGATCCTCTGCGTGGCCGCGCTCGCGCTGAGCGCCTCGGCCTGCGGACCCGGCGACGGTGAGTCCGGCGCCGATGCCAAGCCGACCGTGGCCGCGCCCCCGCCGTCCGGCGCCGCGGAGGGCTTCAAGATTCCGGACGAGCTGAAGGACAAGCTCAAGCAGCACGGCTTCGACCTGGAGAAGTGGAAGGGGGGTGCGTGGAAGAACTGGAAGAAGGAGGACTGGCTCCGCGAGGCGGGCGACTACGTCAACCCGATCATCGACGGTCTGTGGGACCCGGACCGGATGCGTGACGCGGAGCAGCCGCAGCGTCCCGCCGTCGACCCGGACGCGGGCAAGGACCAGGGTGTCACCGACCCGACCCCGGCGGCCGTGGCCGCGAAGCCCGCGGCTTCTCCGTACCACACGAGCGTTCCGGCGTCCGGCAAGGTCTTCTTCGACGGACCCGAGGGCTCGATGGTCTGCTCGGCGACCGTGGTGAAGGACCCCGCCCGCCCCGGCAAGTCCAACATGGTGTGGACGGCGGGCCATTGCGTGCACGCGGGCAAGGCCGGCGGCTGGTACCGCAACATCGCCTTCGTCCCCTCCTACAACAACGCGGGCAAGCCGGCGGCCGCGCTCAAGGGCGCGCCGCGCGAGCAGGTCGCCCCGTACGGCGTGTGGTGGAGCGACTGGGCGCAGACGTCCGACCAGTGGATCGCGACGGGCGGTCCGACGGGCGGCGCGGGTGCCCCGTACGACTTCGCGGTGCTGCACGTGACGCCGGAGAAGGGCGGCGGCAAGTCGCTGGAGGAGACGGTCGGTACGGCGCTGCCGGTGGAGTTCAACGCTCCGGCGGTGGGCAAGGTCGCGAGCATCACGGCGACGGGTTACCCGGCGGCTGCTCCGTTCGACGGGCAGAAGGCGTATCAGTGCGCGGACAAGCCGGGCCGGCTGGCGCTGCAGCAGGCGGATCCGGTGATGTACCGGATCGGCTGCACCATGACGGGCGGTTCCTCGGGTGGCGGCTGGGTCGCGACGGGTGCCGACGGCAAGCCGGCGCTGGTGTCGAACACCTCGATCGGTCCGGCGAAGGCCGGCTGGCTGGCCGGGCCCAGGCTGGGTCCGGAGGCCAAGGGCATCTACGACGCGGTGAGCGCCAAGTTCAAGTAGGTGGCGGGCGGGCCTGACCCGCTCTCATGACGGAGGGCCCCCGCTGCTGCGGGGGCCCTCCGTCATGAGAGCGGCAGGAGCGGCGACGTGAACGCCGCCGCTCCCCACACCGCTCCTGCTCCTGCTCCTGCTACTGCTTCGCGGGCACGTACGGTGCCAGCTCCGCCGCCAGTTCCTGGTGGACCCGCGCCTTGAGCAGGGTGCCCTCCGGGGTGTGCTCCTCGGAGATCACCTCGCCCTCGGCGTGGGCCCGGGCGACCAGTCCGCCGCGGGTGTAGGGCACGAGGGCCTCCACCTCGACGGCGGGCCGGGGCAGTTCGGCGTCGATGAGCGCGAGGAGTTCCTCGATGCCCTGGCCGGTGCGGGCCGAGACGGCGATGGAGTGCTTCTCGATGCGCAGCAGCCGCTGGAGGACCAGCGGGTCCGCGGCGTCCGCCTTGTTGATCACCACGATCTCGGGCACGTCGACCGCGCCGACCTCGCGGATGACCTCGCGCACCGCCGCCAGCTGCTCCTCCGGCGCCGGGTGCGAGCCGTCGACGATGTGCAGGATGAGGTCGGAGTCGCCGACCTCCTCCATCGTGGAGCGGAACGCCTCGACGAGGTGGTGGGGCAGGTGCCGGACGAAGCCCACCGTGTCGGCCAGGGTGTAGACGCGGCCGGAGGGGGTCTCGGCCCGGCGGACGGTCGGGTCGAGGGTGGCGAACAGTGCGTTCTCCACCAGGACGCCCGCGCCCGTCAGGCGGTTGAGCAGGGAGGACTTGCCGGCGTTGGTGTAGCCGGCGATGGCGACCGAGGGGATCTTGTTGCGGCGTCGTTCCTGCCGCTTGATGTCCCGGCCGGTCTTCATGTCCGCGATCTCCCGGCGCATCTTGGCCATCTTCTCGCGGATGCGGCGCCGGTCGGTCTCGATCTTGGTCTCACCGGGGCCTCGGGTGGCCATGCCGCCACCGCCGCCGCCGCCCATCTGGCGGGACAGCGACTGACCCCAGCCGCGCAGTCGCGGCAGCATGTACTGCATCTGCGCGAGTGCGACCTGCGCCTTGCCCTCTCGGGACTTGGCGTGCTGGGCGAAGATGTCGAGGATGAGGGCGGTCCGGTCGACGACCTTGACCTTGACCACGTCTTCGAGCGCGATGAGCTGGCCGGGGCTGAGCTCACCGTCGCAGACGACGGTGTCGGCTCCGCTCTCGAGCACGATGTCGCGCAGCTCGCGGGCCTTGCCGGAACCGATGAAGGTGGCCGGGTCGGGCTTGTCGCGGCGCTGCATCACACCGTCGAGGACGAGGGCGCCCGCGGTCTCGGCGAGGGCCGCGAGCTCCGCGAGGGAGTTCTCGGCGTCGCCGACGGTGCCGGAGGTCCAGACACCGACGAGGACCACGCGCTCCAGGCGGAGCTGGCGGTACTCGACCTCGGTGACGTCCTCGAGCTCGGTCGAGAGACCGGCCACGCGGCGCAGGGCCGCGCGGTCGGAGCGGTCGAACTGGTCGCCGTCCCGCTCGCCGTCGATCTCGTGGCTCCAGGCGACGTCCTCTTCCATCAGGGCATCGGCCCGAAGGCTCTCGGTGAAGCTCTGCGGGTCCCGCACGTTCTGCGCGTCCCGCGGGTCCTGGGAAGGGGAAGAAGAGGAGGTCATTGGATCCTTACGTCGATTCGATGGTGTCGCGCCGGCCGGTTCCGACGCCCGGCCGGTTCAGCCAGGGCCAAAGGTACCGCTGTACGTGACATAACACTGTCATGTCCAACGCGTGGTCCGGTCCGGTGATTCCCCGGGAGGATTACCGGGCCAAGAGCTCCGGAACAGGAGCCCCCGGGTGTCCGGCCGACCTCGTCGATGGTGTCATGCCCGTTCCCCGGCCGTCATACCGTTTTCGCCGCTACGGCTTCCCCGGGGCAGGTGCCTGAGCCGCCGGCCCCGCCGCAGGGCCCACCGGGGAGGACGCAGGGCCGCCCCACTCCGGGTGCCCGGGCATCGCGGGGGTGGTCTCCCCGTACAGCCACGGCCGCAGGAAGGCCGTGAGGTCGCGTCCGGCCTCCTCCGAGGCCAGCCGTACGAAGTCCTCCGTGCCCGCGATCCCGTCCTTGTGCTCCGCCACCCAGCGCCGCTCGACCCGGTCGAAGGCCCCGGCGCCGATCTCCTGGCGCAGGGCGTAGAGGATCAGCGCGGCCCCGTCGTAGACGGCGGGCCGGAACAGGCCGATCTTCTCGCCGGGCGGGGCCGCCTTCGGGGCCGCCGGGGGGCCGCCCTGGGCCCGCCACTGGTCGGAGCGCTGGTAGGCCTCGCGCATCCGCCGCTCCAGGGGGTACTTGCCGAGCCCGTCGGCGTACAGGGCCTCGTACCAGGTGGCGTGCCCCTCGTTGAGCCACAGGTCGGACCACGTCCGCGGGGTCACGCTGTCGCCGAACCACTGGTGGGCGAGCTCGTGGACCATGACGGACTCCACGTACCACTCCGGGTAGCCGGCCGCCTCCCCCGCGAACAGGCCGTGCTCGAAGAGCGAGAGGGTCTGGGTCTCCAGCTCGAAGCCCGTCTTGGCGCGGGCGATCAGCACCCCGTAGTTCTCGAAGGGGTAGCGGCCGACGCGCTCCTCCATCCACGCCACGTGTCCGGCGGTCTTGGCCAGCCACGGTTCCAGCCGCTCCCGGTCGGCGGCGGGCACCACGTCGCGCAGCGGCAGGCCGTGCGGTCCGGTGCGGTGGAGGACGGCGGAGCGGCCGATGGAGACCTGGGCCAGCTCGGTGGCCATCGGGTGCAGGGTCCGGTACGTCCACTCGGTCGCGCCGGCCGCCCGCGCGGCGGGGAGGGCGCCGGGCAGCCCGTTGGCGACGGCCGTGTACCCCGCGGGGGCGGTGACGCGGAAGGTGAAGTAGGCCTTGTCGGCGGGGTGGTCGTTGCAGGGGAAGACCCGGTGGGCGGCGTCGGCCTGGTTGGCCATGGCCAGGCCGTCCTCGGTGACGACCCACCCGCCGTCCGAGGCCCTGCCGCGCGGGTCGCTGGTGTGCCGGACCGTGATGCGCAGCGGTGTGCCGGCCGGCACCGGGTGCGCGGGGGTGAGTACGAGGTCCTCCCCGGCGGACTCGAAGCGCGCGGGCTGCCCGTTGACCTCGACGGAGGCGACCGTTCCGTGGGTGAAGTCGAGGTTGACCCGCTCCAGCGGTTCCAGGCTGCGGGCTTCGATGGCGGTGACGGCGTCGAGGGGGCTGCGGTTGTCCTTGTACGTGAGGGACAGGTCGTACGAGAGGACGTCGTAGCCGGGGTTGCCCAGCTCGGGGAAAAGCCGGTCGCCGATGCCGAGCGGCTTCGGCGGGGGAAGCACGGCGGCGACGAGGGTGAGCGAGGCCGCGGCGAGCAGGGAGGCGCGCAGGCGCGGGGAGGTGAGCTGCATCCACCACCGCTTACCAGCGCGTATCACGGACCCGCGAGCGGCGCGCGACGACGCCACCCGAACGGGGAGTCCGGGCCGGGCACCGGATCGCGTGCGCCCCCGCGTGCGCCCCGCGCGCCGTGGTCCCCGTCCGGCCGGTCGGCCTTCCCCTGTGCGCCCCGGCACACCCCCGGCGGAGCCCCCGGAAGCCGGGCGGCCCCCCGTCGTACCCCGGATCCCCCTGTACCCCTGCTCCCCCGTCATCCCCCGGTCTTCCGTCCCCGTAAGCCTTCATCCCCCTGGTTCCGCTCCGCCCCGGGTCGGGCGCCGTTCCCCTACACCCGGCTGACGTCGTACACGCCGGGTACGTCCCGCATCGCCCGCATCAGCGCGGGCAGTACGGCCGCGTCGGGCAGCTGGAGGGTGTAGCTGTGCCGCACCCGCTGCTCCACGGGCGGCTCCACGGTGGCGGAGACCACCTCGACGCCCAGCCGGGCGATGGCCTCGGTCAGGTCGGCCAGCAGGTGGGGGCGGCCGAACGATTCGGCGTTCAGGGTGACCCGGCAGTCCGCGGTGGCCCGCCAGTGCACGGCGACCGAGGTGCGGCCGACGGAGCGCATCTGGGCCACGGCCGGGCAGTGGACGCGGTGCACGGTGACGGCGCCGCCGCGTACGACGAACCCGGCGACCGCGTCCGGAGGTACGGGGGTGCAGCAGCCGGCGAGCCGGACGTGCGCGTCGGGCAGGTCGGCGACGGCGTTGCCCCCGCCGCCGCGCAGCCCGGGTACGGACAGCGGTGCGCGGGGCGCCGCGGTGGCGGGGCCGGGGCCGTCGGGGTGGGACTGGAGCCAGCTGCCGATGGCGATCCGGGCGGCCGGGGTCCGGGCGTGTTCCAGCCAGTCGGGGGCGGGGCCGGAGGAGGCGTCCTGCGCGAGGAGCAGCTGGACGGTGTCGCCGTCGGAGAGCGGGGAGGAGAGGGAGGTGAGGCGCCCGTTGACCCGGGCGCCGATACAGCCGTGGGCCGCTTCGCCGTGCTGGGCGTAGGCGGCGTCGATACAGCTGGCTCCGGCCGGCAGGCCGAGCGTCCCTCCGTCGGCGCGGAAGACGGTGATCTCCCGGTCCTGGGCGAGTTCGGCGCGCAGCACGCTCCAGAAGGTGTCGGGGTCGGGTGCGGACTGCTGCCAGTCGAGGAGCCGGGAGAGCCAGCCGGGGCGGGTGGGGTCGACGCGTTCCTCGTCGCTGTCGGCGGCGGGCTCGCCGGTGGCGTACGGGTTGCCGAGGGCGACGACGCCGGCTTCGGCCACGCGGTGCATCTGGCGGGTGCGGACGATGACTTCGGCGACGTACCCCTCGGGGACGGCGACGGCGGTGTGCAGCGACTGGTAGAGGTTGAACTTCGGGACGGCGATGAAGTCCTTGAACTCCGAGACGACCGGGGTGAAGCAGGTGTGGAGTTCACCGAGGACCCCGTAGCAGTCGGCGTTCTCGGCGACGAGGACGAGGATGCGGCCGAAGTCGGAGCCGCGCAGTTCGCCGCGCTGGCGGGAGATGCGGTGGAGAGAGACGAAGTGCCGGGGCCGTACCTGGACCTCGGCGGTGATGCCGGCGTCGCGCAGGACGGCGCGTACGGATTCGGCGATGGCGGCGAGGGGGTCGTCGGCGCCCGCCTGGGCGGCGATGAGGGCGCGGGTGTGCTCGTACTCCTCGGGGTGGAGGATCGCGAAGACGAGGTCTTCCAGTTCGGTCTTGAGTGCCTGGACGCCGAGGCGTTCGGCGAGGGGGATCAGGACGTCGCGGGTGACCTTGGCGATGCGTGCCTGTTTCTCGGGGCGCATCACGCCGAGGGTGCGCATGTTGTGGAGCCGGTCGGCGAGTTTGATGGACATGACGCGGACGTCGTTGCCGGTGGCGACGAGCATCTTGCGGAAGGTTTCCGGTTCGGCGGCCGCGCCGTAGTCGATCTTCTCGACCTTGGTGACGCCGTCGACGATGAAGCAGACCTCGTCGCCGAATTCCTCCCGGACCTGTTCGAGGGTCACATCGGTGTCCTCGACGGTGTCGTGGAGGAGAGAGGCCGTCAGGGTGGTGGTCTCGGCGCCGAGTTCGGCGAGGATGAGGGTGACGGCGAGCGGGTGTGTGATGTACGGCTCGCCGCTCTTGCGCATCTGGCCGCGGTGGGAGTGCTCCGCGAGGAGATAGGCCTTCCGCAGAATGGACAGATCGGCGTCCGGATGGTGGGCACGGTGGGCTTCCGCCACGTGTCCGATGGCGTCCGGCAGGCGGTCGCGGGATGTCGGCCCGAGCAGCGCCGCTCGCCCCAGGCGGCGCAGATCGAGTCGGCTTCGGCCTCGTCTGCGCAGCTCAGGGCGCATCTCGGCATGGGCTTCGGGGTTTGTGGCCTCTGCACTCATGGGCACCTCCGGCGGCTTCGACCGGCGGTGGCGGGCATGGGGTGAGCCCTCAGGGCCGGTGCCTGATGTTACCGACCCCACCACGTGGCGCAGTCCACCTCTCGCTCAGCGTGAAACGGATCACCCATGAGAGGGAATCCTCAGGCGAAGGCCGTTTCGGTGAGCCAGGCGGCTTCGAACTCTCCGGAGGCCACGATGACGGCCGGTCCGGTCATGTCGACGCGCCCGTCGGGGTGTTCGGTGATGACGAGGGTACCGCCGGGCAGGTCGACGGTGTACGCGACGGGCTCGCCGGTGGTGGCGGGGTCGGCGCCGTCCCGGCGGATGGCGGCGACGGCGACGGCGCAGGCGCCGGTGCCGCAGGAGCGGGTCTCGCCGGAGCCGCGCTCGTGGACGCGCATGGCGACGTGCCGCGGGCCGCGGTCGACGACGAACTCGACGTTGACCCCGGTGGGGTAGGCGGAGGCGGGGCTGAACGGCGGGGGGTCGTACAGGTTGCCGGCGTGGTCGAGGCTTTCAACGAACGCGACGGCGTGCGGGTTCCCCATGTTCACGTTGCGCGCGGGCCAGGAGCGCTCGCCGACGGAGACGGTGACGTCGCCCTCGGGGAGCAGTGCGCGGCCCATGGAGACGGTGACGTCCCCGGTCTTGTCGAGGTGGACCCGCTTGACGCCGCCGCGGGTGGCGACGGCGAGGTCGCCGGGCTCGACGTGGCCGGCGTGCTGGAGGTAGCGGGCGAAGACGCGGACGCCGTTGCCGCACATCTCGGCGACGGAGCCGTCGCTGTTGCGGTAGTCCATGAACCACTCGGCCTCGTCGGCCATGTGGGCGGACTCGGGGTGGGCGGCGGAGCGGACCACGTGCAGCACACCGTCGGCTCCGATGCCGGCCCGGCGGTCGCACAGGGCGGCGACGGCGGTCGGGGGCAGGTCGATGGCGTTGTCCGGGTCCGGGACGATCACGAAGTCGTTCTCGGTCCCGTGACCCTTGAGGAAGGAGAGGGTGGTGTGCGTCACCCGCCCATGGTACCGAGCCGGCCGGGGCCGCGACCTGCGGGATCAGCATGCGGTCAGGCCGTGGCGGGCAGGGTGCCGCGCCCGGCCGGGGCGGTCAGCGCAGCCGCGCGACCCGGTAGACGGCGAGTCCCACGACGGCCAGCGCGACCAGCGCGTACAGCGCGGCCATCCGCCAGTCGGGGCGGCGGCCGCTGCCGCGCGGCGGCAGCCCGGGCCAGGTGTAGCCGACGCGGCGCGCGGCCATCATGCCCCAGCCGCCCGCGCAGCAGCTGATGAGGAAGCCGAGCATGGCGACGACGGCTCCGCCGTCCCCGAACTCGAAGGCGAGGGGGAAGGCGAACATCAGGGAGCCGGCGGCGGCCAGCATCACGATGGGGGCGATCTGCCAGAGACGCAGGCGGCGCTGCGGGCGCAGCTCGACCTCGAACTCGGGGCCGCCCGCTTCCGCGCCGGGCTCCGGGGCATCGGGGCCGTCGGGGCTCAGGCGGGCCGGTTCGGCGGGCAGCCCGAGGCCGTCGGCGTCGGCGCCCGCGGGGGTGCCGGGGCCGTCGGCGCCCGCCGGGGCGTCCGGTTCGCCGGGGCTGCCGGACGTGCCGGGGCCGACGGACGTGCCGGGCTCGCCGGGCCCGTTGTGAAGCATCGGGTCCGCTTCCTGCCTGGTGTCGTCCCGCCCGGTGTTCCGAGGGCCGGCCTCCATAGCCACGCGCCCTCCCCACTCGGACTTCGTACGCCACTGTTCAGAAGTTTGATGATGGCACGGACCCGGGCCCGCGACGGGCACACGGGGCTTCCCGATGCCATCACGTGATCAGGCTGTGACCGCTCGTTCGACCAACGACTGCGCGAGTCGGGGGAGTTCCCCCCGGTCGGCGGCGGCGCCGCTGAGCCAGTGGACGCGGGGATCACGGCGGAACCAGGAGTCCTGGCGGCGGGCGAAGCGCTTGGTGGCGCGGACGGTCTCGGCGCGGGCCTCGTCCTCGGTGCACTCCCCCGCGAGGGCGGCGAGCACCTGCTGGTAGCCGAGGGCGCGGGAGGCGGTGATGCCCTCGCGCAGGCCCTGGGCCTCCAGCGCGCGGACCTCGTCGACGAGCCCGTCCTCCCACATGCGGTCCACGCGCGTGGCGATCCGCTCGTCGAGTTCGGGGCGGGCCACGTCCACGCCGATCTGGACGGTCTCGTAGACGGATTCGTGGCCGGGCAGGTTGGCGGTGAAGGGCTTGCCGGTGATCTCGATGACCTCCAGGGCCCGGACGATGCGGCGGCCGTTGCTGGGGAGGATCGCGGCGGCCGCGGCCGGGTCGGCGGCGGCGAGGCGGGCGTGCAGGGCTCCGGGGCCGCGCAGGGTGGCCTCCTCCTCCAGCCGGGCCCGGACCTCGGGGTCGGTGCCGGGGAACTCCATGGCGTCGAGCGCGCCGCGCACGTAGAGGCCGGATCCGCCGACGAGGACGGGGGTGCGGCCCTGGGCGAGCAGTTTGTCGATCTCGGCGCGGGCGAGGCGCTGGTACTCGGCGACGCTCGCGGTCTCGGTGACGTCCCAGATGTCGAGGAGGTGGTGCGGGACTCCACCGCGCTCGGCGGGCGTCAGCTTGGCGGTGCCGATGTCCATCCCCCGGTAGAGCTGCATGGAGTCGGCGTTGACGACCTCGCCGTCGAAGTGGCGGGCCAGGGCGACGCCCAGGTCGGACTTTCCTGCCGCGGTGGGACCGACGACGGCGATGACGCGCGGGGCGGGGGCTGCATTGCTCACCGACACAGTCTCGCAAACCCGGCGGCATGTACCCGATCGGGTGAGGTGACGGGGTGTGGGCGGGGTCGTTGCCCTGAAGAGGTTCCGGCCCGGCGTGCGCCTGGCGCGCATCTGGTGGAGGCCGTTCCGGCCAGGGCGGAACTTCACCCGCACGAGTAACGTTATGGGAGTAGACATGGGCGTTTTTGACCGGATTTTTCGTCGCAAGGACGAGGTAGCGGCCGAACAGGCCGCCGCCGAGGCCGGAGCGGCGGAGGCGCTGGAAGCGGAAGCCGAACCGGCCGAGCGGGCCGAGGAGGCTGAGGCAGCCGGGACTGCGGCGGCCGGGACTGCGGCGGCCGAGGCCGTGGAGATCCCCAAGCAGCAGTCGGCGGAGGCGGCAGCGGACAGCGAGGCCGGTGAGGGCGCCCGCACGTAGTCACGCCACTGGAAGGTGCCCCATGGGGTTCATGGACAATCTGAAGGCCAAGCTCGCCCCGGCG
The DNA here is from genome assembly GCF_056435605.1 of Streptomyces sp. NPDC043896. NCBI lineage: Bacteria > Bacillati > Actinomycetota > Actinomycetes > Kitasatosporales > Streptomycetaceae > Streptomyces > Streptomyces sp. NPDC043896. The sequence goes on along the minus strand of NZ_JBWKEE010000004.1, from coordinate 57,863 downwards.
AAGGACAAGGTCGGCGACCTCGCGCAGCAGCACGAGGGCAGGATCGGCGAGGGCCTGGACAAGGTCGCCAAGGTCGTGGACTCCAAGACCCATGGCAAGTACAGCGCCCGGATCACGACCGGCGCGGACAAGGCGAAGGACGCCCTGGGCAAGATCGCGCACAAGGACAACCCCGGCGGGCCGACGCCGCCGGCCGCCTCCTGACGCGGTACCGCGGAGGGCGCGGGACCGGCCGGTCCCGCGCCCCTTCCCCGTGCGTGCGTACGCGTACGGGTGCGCGCGGCGGCCCCGGCGGCCGCGGCCGCTACGACCAGGCGGCCACGAAGTAGCCCACGCCGTACGGGGCGTCCTCGTACAGCAGCCGGCCGTCCAGGCCCGCGCCCTCGGCGGCCCCGGCGAGGACCTGCCACGGGGCCCGGCCGGCGGCCTGGAGTTCGGCCGCGAGCCCGGCGTCGATCGCGGCGAGGGCGGCCGTGTCGGCGGTGCCGAGCGCCCGGGCGGCGGCCGCGTCGAAGCCCGCGGCGCGCTCGTCCAGGTAGCCGGGAGCCTTCAGGGTGCGGCAGGCGCTGCCGTCGCCCAGCACCAGCATGGCCACACGTTCGGCGGAACGGCCCAGGTCCGCGCCGAGGAGGCCGCAGCCGCCGGGCGGGAGGTCCGCGGCGACGGCCACGCCGGCGACCGGGGCGGCCGCCCAGCGGGCCTGCCCGAGCAGCCAGCCGCCGACCGCGAGGGAGACCGGGAGGGTGCTCCCGGTGGCCTGGCCGCTCGGCGGCTCGCCGAGGTCCGGGCCCAGGGTCACGGTCAGGTCCACGCCGAAGCCGGCGAAGCCGCCGGGGGTGCCCTGGTCGTACCCACCGCCCTCGGCGGCCGCGCCGACCACGACCAGCAGGTCGGGCCGGGCGGCGGCGAGCACGGCCAGCGCGTCGGAGCAGGCGGTGCGGGCGTCGTCGAGTTCGGCGGCGGCGCCCGCGGCGACCTCCGGCACGAGGAGCGGCGGGGCGGGGCAGACGGCGGCGGCTACGAGCATGATCCGCAGCCTAGCCGCCTCCGGCGGCGCGTGGTCAGTCGATCGCGCAGCCCGAGGCGGCCACCGGCAGCGGGGCCGGGACGCCGATGGACGGGATGCCGAGCATGACGCCCGCCGGCTGGGCCGGGGCGGCGTTGCGCTTCTCCCAGGCGTCACCGGCCCGGGTGCGGCGCACGGCCTGCGTCGGGCCCTCGGCGAGCAGGTGGTGCGGGGCGGCGTAGGTGATCTCCACGGTCACCACGTCGCCGGGGCGCACGTCCTCGTCGGGCTTGGTGAAGTGCACCAGGCGGTTGTCCGGGGCGCGGCCGGACAGGCGGGCGGTGGCGCCGTCCTTGCGGCCCTCGCCCTCGGCGACCATGACCTCGAGGGTGCGGCCGACCTGCTTCTTGTTCTCCTCCCAGGAGATCTCCTCCTGGAGTGCGACCAGGCGCATGTAGCGGTCCTGGACGACCTCCTTGGGGATCTGGCCCTCCATGTCGGCGGCGGGGGTGCCGGGGCGCTTGGAGTACTGGAAGGTGAAGGCGTTGGCGAAGCGGGCCTCGCGCACCACGTGCATCGTCTGCTGGAAGTCCTCCTCGGTCTCGCCGGGGAAGCCCACGATGATGTCGGTGGAGATCGCGGCGTGCGGGATCGCGGCGCGGACCTTCTCGATGATCCCGAGGAAACGCTCCTGCCGGTACGACCGGCGCATGGCCTTGAGGATCGGGTCCGAGCCGGACTGCAGCGGCATGTGCAGCTGCGGCATCACGTTCGGCGTCTCGGCCATGGCGGCGATGACGTCGTCGGTGAAGTCGCGCGGGTGCGGGGAGGTGAAGCGGACGCGCTCCAGGCCCTCGATCTGTCCGCAGGCGCGCAGCAGCTTGCTGAAGGCCTCGCGGTCGCCCAGGTCGGAGCCGTAGGCGTTGACGTTCTGGCCGAGCAGGGTGATCTCGGAGACGCCCTCGGCGACCAGGGCCTCCACCTCGGCGAGGATGTCGCCGGGCCGGCGGTCCTCTTCCTTGCCGCGCAGCGCCGGGACGATGCAGAAGGTGCAGGTGTTGTTGCAGCCGACGGAGATCGACACCCAGGCGGCGTACGCGGACTCCCGGCGGGTCGGGAGGGTGGAGGGGAAGGCCTCCAGCGACTCGGCGATCTCGATCTGGGCCTCTTCCTGGACGCGGGCGCGCTCCAGGAGGACGGGCAGCTTGCCGATGTTGTGCGTGCCGAACACGACGTCGACCCAGGGGGCCTTCTTGACGATGGTGTCGCGGTCCTTCTGGGCGAGGCAGCCGCCGACGGCGATCTGCATGCCGGGGCGCTTCGTCTTCATCGGGGCGAGCCGGCCGAGGTTGCCGTACAGCTTGTTGTCGGCGTTCTCGCGGACGGCGCAGGTGTTGAAGACGACGACGTCGGCGTCGCCGTCCGAGCCCTCGGGGGCCCGGACGTAGCCGGCGTCCTCCAGCAGACCGGAGAGCCGCTCGGAGTCGTGCACGTTCATCTGGCACCCGTAGGTGCGCACCTCGTAAGTTCCCTTGGGGTCCACCACTGCCGTGCTCCGGTCGCTGCTGCTGGTCATGCAACAAGGGTAGGCGGTACCGGAGTGCCCTCCGGTCCCCCGTGCAGCCTGCCCGCCGGAAGGCGGCGGCCGAAGAGGACGAGCAGCAGGTCCTGGGCCGGTCCGTGGACCGGGGTGCCGCTGCCCCGGGACCAGTCGAGGTCGTCTGCGACGAGCCGGACGCCGGTCAGGTCGGCTCCGAAGAAGCGCAGGCCGCGCGGGGTGACGGCGTCGAGCAGGGGACGCAGCCGGTCCTCGGGGACGCGGCGCGGGTGGCCGAGGGCGGTGGTGATGTCGAGGCCGTGGACGACGTCGTGGGCGAGTCCGGAGGTGGGGCCGCCGGCCGGGGGCTTCCAGGGGTGGCGGGCGTGCTCGCGCAGCAGGGCGGCGAGCTCGCGCGGGGTGTGGGCGGCGGCGTCACGGCGGGCGGTCCGGTCGGTCATCCGGTGCAGGCTGCCGCGGGACCTGAGCAGTTCGGCGGCGAAGCCGAGCACCGAGGTGCGGAACCCGAGGGACATGTGGGCGGCGACCTCGCGGACGCTCCAGCCGGCGCAGAGGGAGGCGGCGTCCCACTGGGCGGGGGTGAGGGCGTCGAGTACGTCGGCCAGTTCGCGGCGCTCGGCGGCGGTGGCCCTGGCGATTTCGGCTCGGCTCATGGGTCCAGGGTGGGCGGGGGACGGTCCATAAGTCCAAGAGCGGTTCCTTCTCCGATCTAGAATCAGCGGTTATGGAGCTGGCTCAGTTGCGGTACCTGGTGGCGGTGGTGGACGAGGGCGGCTTCACCCGGGCCGCCGAGCGGCTGCACGTCTCCCAGCCCGGGGTGAGCGCCCAGGTCGGGCGGCTGGAGCGGGAGCTGGGGCAGCGGCTGCTGGACCGTTCGGGGCGGCGGGTCGTGCCGACGGAGGCGGGCGGTGCGGTGCTCGCGTACGCGCGGGCCGCGCTGGCGGCGGTGGAGGGGATCCGGCGGACGGCCGACGAGTACTCCGGGCTGCTGCGGGGCCGGGTCGCGCTGGGGCTGGTCCCGGGGGCGGCGTCGGCGCCGGTGGGGGCGTTCGACGTGGTGGGCCTGCTCGGGGACTTCCACGACGCGCACCCCGGGGTGGAGATCTCGCTGACCGAGGACACCTCGGAGCGGATGCTGGCGGCGCTGCGGCTGGGGGAACTGGACCTGGCGGTCGTCGGGCTCGCCGGGGAGCCCCCGCAGGGGATCACCGCGCGGCTGCTCCTCGACGAGCCCCTGGTCGCGGTGGTCCGGGCCGACGACGCCCTGGTACGGGCCGCCGCGGACGGCCGGATCCCGCTGGCGGAGCTGCGCGGCCGGGCCCTGATCGCCCTGCCGCGCGGGACGGGGCTGCGCGGGGTCCTGGAGCGGGCCTGCGCGGAGGCCGGTTTCGCTCCCCGGGTGGACTGCGAGGCGGCCGCGCCCGCCGTGCTGGCCCGGCTGGCGGCGCGGGGGCTGGGGGTGGCGGTGGTCCCGGCCGGCGCGGAGTCGGCGGCCGGGCCGGGGGTGCGGGCGCTGCGGATCACCGGCCCGGAGCTGAGCGGCCGGGTCGCGCTGGCCTGGCGCGCGGACGGCCCGCCCGGCCCCGCCGCACGCCGCTTGCTGGCCCGTCTCCGGGGCGCCCTGCCGGGGCCTGCCGGGGGCGCGGGGCCGGGGGCGGGCCCGGCCGTCCCGGTCGGGCCGTGACAGGACGCGGGGGTGGGTGGGAGGATCCCGGCATGCCCCTCGTACCTCCCCGTTTCAGCCGGCGCCGCCTCCTCCTGGGCCTGGCCGCCGTGCTGGTCGTGCTCGGGGGGCTGCTGTGGTGGCCGAAGCCCTTCTGGGAGCCGGAGCCCGACGGCGAGCTGACCTTCAGCACGGGGGTGCGTACCGGTGTCTACCACCGCTACGGGCAGCTCCTGGAGGGGGCCCTCGCTCAGGACATGCCCGGGGTGAAGGTCCGGCTGGAGCCCAGCGAGGGCTCGCAGCAGAACCTCCAGCGGGTGGCGGCCGGGGAGGCGGACTTCACGGTGGCGACGGCCGACGCGGTCGCCAAGTACCGGGCCGACGGGAAGCAGGGCGCCGACCGGCTGCGGGGCTGCGCACGCCTCTACGACGACTACGTCCAGCTGGTGGTGCCGGCGAACTCGCCGGTGCAGTCGGCCCGTGACCTGCGGGGCAGGCGGGTGGCGGTCGGCCAGGACGGCTCGGGGGTCCGGCTGGTGTCGGAGCGGCTGCTGACGGCGGCCAAGCTGAACCCGCACAAGGACATCACCGCCGTCGGGATCGGCATCGACACGATGCCCGCCGAGCTGGAGGCGGGGCGGATCGACGCCTTCTTCTGGTCCGGCGGCCTCCCGACGAGCGCGGTGCGCGAGCTGTCGGAGCGCTTCGACATCCGGCTGGTGCAGCTGGGCGACCTGGTCGAGCAGCTCCAGGCCAGCGGCAGCCCGGCCCGGTACTACCGGGCGGCCGTGATGCCGCAGGACGCGTACGCGCGGGCCCGCAACACCTCGGCGGTGGCCACGGTCGCCGTGCCGAACCTGCTGGTGACCCGGGAGGACACCGGTGCGGAGCTGACCGAGCAGTTCACCCGGACGGTGATCCTCAGCCGGGACCGGATCGGGCACGAGGTGCACGCCGCGCAGCTCGTGGACCTGCGGACGGCGATCTACACGGACCCGCTGGACCTGCACGAGGGCGCCCGGCGGTACTACCGGTCGGTCAAGCCGTAGCGGGACCGGCTCCGGCGGGCAGCAGCGTCATCGCGGCGGCGGCCGCGCCGATCAGTCCGGCGTGGGTGCCGAGGGCGGCCGGGACGACCTGGAGGTCCTCGACGAAGGACAGGGCCGCGTACGAGGCCAGGTGCCGCCGGATCGGGACGAAGAGGGTGTCCCCGCTGGCGGCGACCCCGCCGCCGATGACGGCGATGTCGATCTCGACGAGGGTGGCGGTGGCCGCGATGGCCGCGGCCAGGGCGCGTCCGGCGCGGTCGAAGGCGGCCAGCGCCACCGGATCGCCGGCCGCGGCGGAAGCGGCGACGCCCGCCGCGGTGGGGTCGGGGCCGGTCCAGCCCTGGGCGAGGGCCCAGCGGGCGATGGCGGTCCCGGAGGCGAGGGACTCGACGCAGCCGTGGCCTCCGCAGACGCAGCGCTCGCCGTCGAACGCGACGCTGATGTGGCCGATGTGACCGGCGTTGCCGGTGGGGCCGGGGTGGAGCTGGTTGTTCAGGACCAGGCCGCCCCCGACCCCGGTGGAGACCACCATGCACAGGGCGTCGGCGTGCCCCCGGGCGGCGCCCAGCCAGTGCTCGGCGGCCGTCATGGCCACGCCGTCCCCGGCCAGCACGGTCGGGATCCGGGCCCCCCGCGCCGCCAGCTCGGCGGCGATCCGCTCCTGGACGGGAAAGTCCCGCCAGGCCCCGATGTTGACGGGGCTCACGGTGCCCCGCGAGGTGTCCACCGGGCCCGCGCTGCCGACGCCGCAGCGGACGGCCTGCGTCCACAGGGGGGCCTGCGCCAGTTCGGCGACGACCTCGGCGACCGCCGCCATGACCCCCTCGGCGTCGGTCCCGCGCGGGGTCGGACGCCGGGTGACCGCCGCCATCGCGCCGTCGGGGAGGACCAGCGCCCCGGCGATCTTCGTGCCGCCGATGTCGATCGCCACGGTCGGACCGGCGGCGGCCGCGGCGGCGGCGCGCGGCGTCGGGAAGGACGAGGTGGGGGTGGTCACGTGGCGCTCCTGCGAAGGGGTCGGATTTCAGTATGCGGCCGGCGGCGCGGCCGTACTCTCGCGGGGTTCCAGCCGGGGCAGCTCGCTCTCCAGGGCCCGGGGCGGTGCTCCGTCGAGGAGGGCGAGGAGTTCCCCGGCCGCGAGCCGGCCGAATCCCGCGGTGTCGCGGACGAGGGCGGTCAGCCGGGGGTGGGTGACACGGCACAGGGCGGAGTCGTCCCAGGCGACGACGGAGAGCCGGTCCGGAACGGGGATGCCCAGCCCGGCGGCGACCGCGCTGCCGGCCACCGCCACGACGTCGTTGTCGTAGACGAGGGCGGTCGGCGGCTCCGGCCCGGCGAGCACCCGGCGGGTGGCGGCGGCGCCCTCGGTGTCGGAGTAGTCGGTGGTCACCGAGCGCACCTGGCCGTCGGGCGATCCCGCCAGCCTCGCCATCACGGCAACAGCCGCGAAAATCACGCCATTCATCCGCCGGACCGCTTGAACCGGGGACCCGTGACCATCCGGCCGCGCGGCGGCAAAGGCGCTGTTGACTCCGTCCCGGGCGACCCGGCAGGTTGTGGGCGTCCGGCGCGTTCCCCGAGACTCCGGGACACTCCATGCACCGCACCCCGCGCTTCGGCGTCAACTACACCCCTGCCCGCGGCTGGTTCCACCACTGGCTGGACTTCGACCTCTCCGAGGTCGCGGCGGACCTCGACTCGATCGCCGCGCTCGGCCTGGACCACGTACGCGTCTTCCCGCTGTGGCCGCTCTTCCAGCCCAACCGGGCCCTGATCCGGCCCCGCGCCGTCGAGCAGCTGGTCGCCCTCGCCGACGCGGCCGCCGCACGCGGGCTCGACGTCGCCGTGGACGGCCTCCAGGGGCACCTGTCGAGCTTCGACTTCCTGCCCGCCTGGACCCGGACCTGGCACCGCCGCAACCTCTTCACCGACCCGGAGGTGGCCGCCGGCCAGGAGGAGTACCTGCGCACCCTCGCCTCGGCGCTCGCCGACCGGCCGAACTTCCTGGGCATGACGGTGGGCAACGAGATCAACCAGTTCTCCGGCCCGCCGCACCCGGACCCCGACCGCGTCACGCCGGAGCAGGCGGAACGCTGGCTGGAGCGCATGCTCGCCGCCTGCGAGCGGGGCGCGCCGGGGCGGCTGCACGTGCACGCCGAGTACGACGCGGCCTGGTACCAGGACGGGCACCCCTTCACCCCCGCCCAGGCGGCCCGGCTGGGCGGGGCCACCACCGTGCACTCGTGGGTGTTCAACGGCACCGCGCAGCGCCACGGCCCCGCCGGGACGGCGACCGAGCACCACGCCGCCTATCTGATCGAGCTGTCCAAGGCGTGGGCCCTGGACCCGCTGCGCCCGGTCTGGCTCCAGGAGGTCGGGGCGCCCGCGCCACTGGTCCCGCCGGAGCACGCCGCACGGTTCACGGAGGCCACGCTGGCGGCCGCGCTGGACTGCCCCGGACTGTGGGGGGTGACCTGGTGGTGCTCGCACGACGTGTCCCGGGAGCTGGCGGACTTCCCCGAGCTGGAGTACGGACTCGGCCTGCTGACCAACGACCGCCGGACCAAGCCCGCCGGGGCCGCCGTCGCCCGGACCGCCGCGGCCTGGCGGGGCCGCGAGCACCGCCCGCCCGTACGCGACACCGCGCTCGTCCTGGACGAGACCCCGGGCCGCGCGGCCTGCGCCCCGGGCGGCGCCTTCTTCGAAGCCTGGGCCGCGCTGACGGTCCGGGGCGCCCGCCCGGCGGTGGTCCTGGCCGACCGCGCCGACGACGCGGCCCATCTGCGGTCCCGGGGCATCACACAGGTGCTCCGCATCAAGGAAGTGGGGTGACGGCCGCCCCGCCCGAGCCGCCCCGCCCCGCCCCCGCCCGAGCCCCCGCCCGAGCCCGAGCCGCACCGTGAGGAGCCCCCGATGCCCGGTCCCGCCCCCGGTCCCGAACCCGGCCCCGCCCCCTTACCCCCGACCAGACGCACCGTCCTGGCGGCCGGAGCCGCCGGGGCCGCGGCCAGTACGGCCGCCGTCTTCCGCGGCCCGGCCGCCCCGGCGGCGGCAGCCGCTCCACCTGCCACGCCGCCGCCCGCCGGGAGCCTGGCCCCGTACGCCTCCTACTGGTTCCCGGACTCCCTCCCGCACGGCACCCCCTCCCCCGGCGTCGTCTGGCGCTCGCTCAGCGCCTGGACCCCGGAGTCGGACCCGGACCTGCCCCACAACACCGCCACCGTGCCGCTCGCCCCGCGCTTCACCCCGGTCCCCGCGCACCGTGGCGCCCGCGCCGGCCAGGCGCGGATCTCGGCGCTCGTCTCGTTCGGGCCGACCTCCGGCAACCCCTCCCAGGGGTCGGCGACCTCCGACTACTACGCCCTGACGCACTGGGCGTACCTCGACGAGCTGGTCTTCTGGGGCGGCTCCGCCGGCGAGGGCATCGTGCTGGCGCCGAACGCGCCCGTCGTCGACGCCGCCCACCGCAACGGCGTCCGGGTGCTGGGCAACGTGTTCCTGCCGCCCGTCCCGTACGGCGGCGACCTCCAGTGGACGCGGGACCTGGTGCGGCGGGAGGCCGACGGCCGGTTCCCGATCGCGGAGCAGCTGGTGCGGGTGGCGCTGGCGTACGGCTTCGACGGCTGGTTCGTCAACGCCGAGACCGACGGCGGGGACGGCGCCCTCGCCACCCGGATGCGGGAATTCCTGCGCGCGCTGCGGACGGCGGGCGCACCGCACGGGCTGCGCATCACCTGGTACGACGCGATGAACAGCACCGGCAGGGTCGGCTGGCAGGGCGCCCTCAACGCCCTCAACCAGGAGTTCTTCGAGGACCGTTCGGGCCGTGTCGCGGACACCGTGTTCGTGGACTTCCGCTGGACGGCGCGCACCCTCGCCGACTCCGGGGCGCTCGCGGGACGGCTCGGCCGCAGCCGCCACGAGCTGTGGGCGGCGGTGGACGTGGAGTCCAGGGGCTGGGACTCCCCCGTCCTGTGGGACGCGATCGTCCCGCGCGACCGCGACCACGTGGTCAGCCTGGGCTTCTACCGGCCGGAGTGGACCCGCAACCACCTCGCGGACCGCTCCCCCGGCGCCTTCCACCGCGCCGACGACCGGTTCTGGACGGGTGACTCCCCGGAGTCCCCGGCCTCTCCGGAGTCCCCGGACCCCGGCTGGCGCCCCCCGGCCGGGTTCGTCGCGGACCGGTCCACCGTCACCGGGCTGCCCTTCGGCTGTTCCTTCAACACCGGTCACGGGCTGCGCTGGTACGAGGGCGGCGCGGTCACCTCCGAGGAGCCCTGGAACCACCTCGCGCTCCAGGACCGGCTGCCGGGACGCCGCTGGGCGGTGGACACCGCCGGGGCGCGCCCGTCGGTGTCCCTGGACTTCGAGGACGCCTGGCGCGGGGGCTCCAGCCTGCTGGTGGCGGGCCCGCTCACCGCGCCCGCCGCCGTGGGCCTGCACGCCACGCGGCTCCCGCTGACGGGCCGGACCGTCGCGGAGCTGGTGCACACGAGCGGAGCGGGGCCGGTGGCGGTCGAGCTCGGGGTCGCCGTCCGCGAGCCGTCGGCTCCGGGGGCGCCGGTGCCGTACACCTGGCTGGCGGCGGGGACGGCGACGGCGGGCGCCGGACGGGGCTGGCGGACCTCCCGCGTCTCCCTCGCGCGGCTGGCCGGGAGGACCGCGTACGCCCTGGCCGTACGGATCACCGCACCCGGGAAGGAGCCGGTGTCCTGGCGGCTCGGGGCCCTGACGGTACGCGACACCACCGCGCGGCGGCCCCCGGCCCCGCCCGCCCACCTCAGGGTGGCGGCCTGTGCCCGGCAGGGCGACGGCCGTGCCGAGCTCCGCCTGCGCTGGGACCGGCCGGCCGGTCCGGTCCGGCACTACGAGCTGCACCGCCTGCTCCCCGACGGCACCCGCCGCTTCCTGGCCGGCAGCTGCGCGGCCGCCCTGTACCTGCCGTCCGTCATCCGGGCCGGTGCGGAGCGCGCGGCCGTCTTCGAGCTGCGGGCGGTGGACGAGACGTACGCCGTCTCGGCCCCGGCCCGTACCGAGCTGCCGTGGCGCTGATCTCCCAGGCCTAGGCCCCGTGGGGGTCGGTGCGGGGTACGGCGACCGTGACGCGCAGCCCGTGCGGCGGGTTCGTCTCGTAGGAGATGGATCCGCCGCCGGAGGCGAGCAGCGCGCGGGAGATGGACAGGCCGAGTCCGGAGCCCTTCACGTTCTGGTGGCGGCCGCTGCGCCAGAAGCGGTCGCCGACGCGCAGCAGTTCCTCCTCGGTCAGACCGGGTCCCCGGTCGGCGACGACGACGAGCGCGCTGCGGCCCTCGGCGGTGACCGAGACCTCGACCTCCTCGCCGGCGGGCGTGAACTTGAGGGCGTTGTCGATGACGGCGTCGAGCGCGCTGGACAGCGCGATGGGGTCGGCCCAGCCGGTGACGGCGGAGCGGCCGGCCTCGACGAGCCGTACGCCCTTCTCGTCGGCGTAGGGCCGCCAGGCCGCCACCCGCTCCGCGGCGAGCTCGGCGATGTCGGTGAGGCTGATCTCGGCGGAGGCGTGCTCGGCCAGCGCCAGGTCCAGGAGGTCGTCGAGGACCTGGGCGAGGCGTTTGCCCTCGGTGCGCACGGAGGCGATCTCCTCGTTGCCCTCGGGGAGTTCGAGGGCGAGGAGCTCGATGCGCAGGAGCAGCGCGGCGAGCGGGTTGCGCAGCTGGTGGGAGGCGTCGGCGACGAACGCCCGCTGCTGCTCCAGTACCTCTTCGACGTTGTCGGCCATCTCGTTGAACGAGCGGGCCAGGCGCCTGAGTTCCGGGGGGCCGCCGGCGGCGGCGACGCGGGAGTTCATCCGTCCGGTGGCGATGCCGTGGGCGGCGGCGTCCAGGGTCTGTACGGGCTTGAGCACCCAGCTGGTCAGGCGCAGGGCGGCGGCGAAGGCGACGAGCATGGCGGCGGCGAGTCCGGCGGCGATGATCAGCCAGCCGCGCAGGGTCCGGGCGCGCATCTGGTCGGTGGGTGATTCGGTGGCGACGACGGCGACGACGTCGCCGTCGAGGACGACCGGGGAGATGACGAGGAGCTTCCCGTGGGTCTGCCAGGGCCAGACCTGGCCGGGGTCGTGGCTGCGCCGGCCGGCCAGGGCCTCGTCGAAGGCGCGGCGGGCCTCGCCGGACTCGGGGAGCTGCCACCAGCCGGGCGCGCGGACCATGGCGTTGTCGTCGCGGTAGAAGATGCCGACGCGGATGCCGTACAGCTCCTGGTAGCGGGCGAGTTCGAGCTGGAGGGTCTCGCGGCGCTCGTCGGCGCCGGTGGCTCCGGAGCCTTCGGCGTCGATGACGAACTGGGCGAGGGCGGCGAAGCGGGCGCTGTCGTCGATGCGGTCGACCACCACCCGTTGCTGCTGGGCGGCGGCCAGGCTGACGGCGAGCGGCAGACCGAGCGCGATCAGGACGCCCGCCATCAGGATGACCAGGAGCGGGAGCAGCCGGGTGCGCACCGCGGGGTCCCGCTAGGGGGCGGCCGGGGTGACGAGCCGGTAGCCCACCCCGCGGACGGTCTCGATGAGCGCGGGCATGCCCAGCTTGGAGCGCAGCGAGGCGACGTGGACCTCCAGGGTCCGGCCGGTGCCCTCCCAGCTGGTGCGCCACACCTCGCTGATGATCTGCTCGCGGCGGAAGACCACGCCGGGCCGCTGCGCGAGCAGGGCCAGCAGGTCGAACTCCTTGCGGGTGAGGGGTACGTCGGTGCCGTTCACGGTGACGCGGCGGGTGGGCAGCTCGACGGCGACGGGGCCGAGCCGGACCGTGCCGGGGGCGCTCGCGGGGGTGGCGGCGGCCTCGTCGGAGGTGCCCGTGCGCCGGGCGACGGCGTGGATGCGGGCGAGGAGTTCGCCGGTGTCGTACGGCTTGACCACGTAGTCGTCGGCGCCCATGTTCAGGCCGTGGATGCGCGAGCGGACGTCGCCGCGGGCGGTCACCATGATGACCGGCGTGGAGGTGCGCTTGCGGATCTTGCCGCAGACCTCGTAGCCGTCCTGGTCGGGCAGGCCCAGGTCCAGGAGGACCACTCCGAAGGGCTTGGCGCCGGCCGGCAGCAGCGCCTGGAGGGCCTCCTCGCCGTTGCGGGCGTGGGTCACCTGGAAGCCGTGGCGGGCGAGGATCGCCGACAGCGCGGCGGCGACGTGATCGTCGTCCTCGACGAGCAGCAGCCTCATGGCGTCCCCCTCCCCTCTTCCTCTGCTTCAGCTTCCGTACACATGGTCACCATGCATCCACGCCCATGGAAGGTCCCACGTCAAGAGGGTTCCGGTCCGGCGAGTCTTCCGTTATGCACCCGGTACGAGTACATCGCGCCCTTCGTGGGTACCGCGCACGGAGCGTATCGGTGCGAGGCCGTTTCGTTATGCTCAATTCTCGCTCAGATGTGATGACGGTGTGCGTGCCTCGTCACTACTGTCCTCCCAACCGACGGAGGACGGAGCAAGAAGCCGATGAGCGGAGTATCAGTGACCAAGGACGTGGAGGGTGCGGCCGGTGCCGCGGACGCCCTGGTCGTACTGAGCAACGTCAACAAGCACTTCGGCGCGCTGCACGTGCTTCAGGACATCGATCTGAGCATTGCCCGCGGTGAGGTCGTCGTCGTGATCGGGCCCTCGGGCTCGGGCAAGTCGACGCTGTGCCGGACCATCAACCGGCTGGAGACGATCGACTCGGGCAGCATCACGCTGGACGGGAAGCCGCTTCCGGCCGAGGGCAGGGAACTGGCCCGGCTGCGCGCCGACGTGGGCATGGTCTTCCAGTCCTTCAACCTGTTCGCACACAAGACCGTGCTGCAGAACGTGATGCTGGGTCAGCTCAAGGTCCGCAAGACGGACCAGGCGACGGCCCTGGAGAAGGCGAAGGCGCTGCTGGACCGGGTGGGTGTCGGCGCACAGGCCGACAAGTACCCGGCGCAGCTGTCCGGTGGCCAGCAGCAGCGCGTGGCGATCGCCCGGGCGCTGGCGATGGACCCGAAGGTGATGCTCTTCGACGAGCCCACCTCGGCCCTGGACCCGGAGATGATCAACGAGGTGCTGGAGGTCATGCAGCAGCTCGCCCGCGAGGGGATGACGATGGTGGTCGTCACGCACGAGATGGGCTTCGCCCGCTCCGCGGCCGACCGGGTCGTCTTCATGGCGGACGGGAAGATCGTCGAACAGGCCGCCCCCGAGCCGTTCTTCAGCGCCCCGAAGAGCGACCGCGCCAAGGACTTCCTCTCGAAGATCCTGCACCACTGACGCTCTCGTCTGGTAGTGATCCGATCGACGGCCCGTGCCGTCGCCCACGACGTGTCCTGCTCGTCGTTCAACAACGTCTCACCCGAGGGAAGTTCACCATGAAGGTTCTCAAGACCGGCGCTGCCGTGGCCACGGCCGTCGTTCTCGCCCTGACGGCGACCGCCTGTGGCGGCGGCAGCAAGGACACGGCGAGCGACGCGGGCGCCTCCGGCGGCACCAAGTCGGACAAGATCGTCATCGGCATCAAGTTCGACCAGCCGGGCATGGGCCTGAAGACCCCGGACGGCAAGTTCGAGGGCTTCGACGTCGACGTGGCGACCTACGTCGCCAAGGAGCTCGGCTACCAGCCGGACCAGATCGAGTGGAAGCAGGCCGTCAGCGCCGAGCGCGAGAACCTGATCTCCAACGGCGACGTGAAGTTCATCGCCGCCACGTACTCGATCAACGACAAGCGCAAGGCCAAGGTCGACTTCGCCGGCCCGTACTTCCTGGCCCACCAGGACCTGCTGGTCCGCGCCGACGACAGCTCGATCACCAAGGTCGAGGACCTCAACAAGAAGAAGCTCTGCTCCGTCACGGGCTCCACCTCGGCGCAGAACATCAAGAAGGACCTGGCCAAGGACGCGGACCTGCAGGAGTTCCCGGGCTACTCCGAGTGCCTCACCGGCCTGGAGAACAAGGCCGTGGACGCGCTGACCACGGACAACTCGATCCTCGCCGGTTACGCCGCGCAGGAGAAGAACAAGGGCAAGTTCAAGCTCGTCGGCCTGAACATGAGCAACGAGAACTACGGCATCGGTCTGAAGAAGGGCGACAAGGACCTCCAGACCAAGATCAACGCCGCGCTCAAGAAGATGGTCTCGGACGGCTCCTGGGAAGCGGCCGTGAAGAAGAACCTCGGCCCGTCCGGCTTCCAGAACGAGCCTGCCCCGCAGATCACCGAAGGCAGCTGATTTTCCCGGTGGGGTGCGCCGCCGCCCGCCCGTCCGCGGGCGGCGGCGTACCCCACCGGCCATCCTGGGGAGAGCGCAGGGCAACGTGTTCGACTTTCTTGATTCCGGGCAGTACGACCTGCTCGGAGCCTTCTGGGTGACGGTTCAGCTCACCCTCTATTCGGCGGTGGGCTCCCTCATATGGGGCACCGTCCTGGCCGGGATGCGGGTCAGCCCCGTCCCGCTGATGCGGGCCTTCGGCACCGCGTACGTCAACCTCGTACGCAACACCCCGCTGACCCTGCTGGTCATCGCGAGCTCGCTGGGCCTCAGCCAGACCCTGGGCCTCAACATGGGCGGGGACACCTTCAAGGAGACCGGCTTCCGGCTGGCCGTCCTCGCGCTGACCGCCTACACCGGCACCTTCGTCTGCGAGGCGCTGCGCTCGGGCATCAACACCGTGCCCGTCGGCCAGGCCGAGGCGGCCCGCGCGCTGGGTCTGAGCTTCTTCCAGGTGCTCACCCTGATCGTGCTCCCCCAGGCCTTCCGGGCGGTCATCGCACCGCTCGCCAACGTACTGATCGCGCTCACCAAGAACACCACGGTGGCCGCGGCCATCGGCGTGGCCGAGGCGGCCCTGCTGATGAAGGAAATGATCGAGAACGAAGCGCAGGCGCTCTTCGCCGTCTTCGGGGTCTTCGCCCTCGGCTTCGTCCTGCTGACCCTCCCCACCGGTCTGCTGCTGGGCTGGGTGGCCAAGCGAGTGGCGGTGAAGCGATGAGCTCCAACTCCGTGCTGTACGACGTCCCCGGCCCCAAGGCCAAGTCCCGCAACTGGATCTACACGGTCGTCTTCGTCGTCCTGCTCGCGCTCGCCGCCTGGTGGGTCCTCTCCGTCATGGGGGAGAAGAACCAGCTCGACGCCGACAAGTGGACCCCCTTCGTCACCGACGGCCGGATCTGGACCACCTTCCTGATCCCCGGCCTGCTGGAGACCCTGAAGGCCGGTGTGATCGCCATGGTGATCGCGCTGCCGCTGGGCGCCCTGCTGGGCATCGGCCGGCTCTCCGACCACGCCTGGGTGCGCGTCCCGGTCGGCGCGGTCGTCGAGTTCTTCCGCGCCATCCCGGTGCTGATGCTGATGATCTTCGGCTCGGCGTTCCTCGTGATGTACGTGCCCGCCGTGTCCTCGGACTTCCGCCCGATGTACGCGGTGGTGATCGGCCTGGTCCTGTACAACGCCGCGGTCATCGCCGAGATCGTCCGGGCGGGCGTGCTCTCGCTGCCGCGCGGCCAGACCGACGCCGCCAAGGCGATCGGCATGCGCAAGGGCCAGACCATGGTCCACGTGCTCATCCCGCAGGCGGTCACGGCCATGCTGCCGGCCCTGGTCAGCCAGCTCGTGGTGATCCTCAAGGACACCGCGCTCGGCGGCTCGGTCCTCGGCGTCAGCGACCTGCTGGCGGCGAACCGGCAGATCTCGGCGAACTACAGCAACACCATCCCCACCCTCGTGGTGATCGCCCTGATCTACATCGCGGTGAACTTCGCCCTCACCTCCTTCGCCTCCTGGATGGAGGGCCGGCTGCGGCAGTCGAAGAAGAGCACCGGCGCGGTGGTCGGCGTCTCCGACGTGAACGACATGGCCACCGGAGCCAACTCGGCGGCCTGACCCCGGACCCAGCCCCGGCGGAGAACCGCCGGAGGGCTGACGTAGGGTCAGTCATATTGCGTAGCCCCTGTGGTGGGGGGGGGTCTCCCCCCCCCCACCCCCCCCCCCCCCCCCCCGGTGGTGCCTGACAAAGGAAACCCCCAGGGGGGGTATATAGTTTTTGGTGAAAAACCAGGAGCCGGGGGACGCAGCCCCGGACCCCTGG